>CAYMTN010000118.1:0-16371 GCA_964393335.1 uncultured Anaerolineaceae bacterium | reverse complement strand
AGAATCTGGTGGATATGGGCACGCTCAGCCTGTTCACCAACGGTTACTGGGGCCACCCCAGTTACAAGCTTCCCCCCGAAGTGAATTTGCTGGCAGTGGCGCACTATCTGGAGGCGTTGGACTGGCAAAAAGATGTTATTCGCCTGCACACGATCTTTGGTGGCAAAAACCCGCATCCCAACTTTTTGGTTGGCGGCGTGCCCATATCGTTCGATCCGAACAGCGACGTGGGCCTGAACGCCGAACGCCTGACCATGATCCAGCAGGTGATCACCAGTTTGACCACGTTCGTGGACCAGGTCTATATTCCCGATCTGTTGGCGATTGCGCCTTATTACCTGGATTACGCTCTGCTGGGTGAAGGGCTGGGCAATTTTCTGAGCTACGGGGAATTTCCGCTGAACAAGCCCAATGATTTCAGTAATGGCAATCTGTTGGTGCCGCGCGGCGCGATTCTTGACCGCACCCTGGAACTTCAAGAGGTCGATCCGAAAGACATGGGGCAAATCCAGGAATTCATCAAACATTCCTGGTACGCGTATAACAACGGGAATGACGCCGGTTTGCACCCGTTCGACGGCGAAACCAAGTTTGCCTATGAGGCGCAGGGCGGACCCAAACCTCCGTTTGAAGAGTTGAACGTGGACCAGGGCTATACCTGGCTCAAGGCACCGCGCTGGAAAGGCCATGCCATGGAAGTCGGGCCGCTGGCGCGCGTGCTGATGATGTATGTGGCGGGCAACCAACCGACCGTCGATCTCGTGACGGCAGTGCTGGATACGCTCAACCAGTCGCCGCAGGCCGCCGACGCTGGCCTGGACGGGAAGATCGGGACGGATCAACTGTTCAGCACCCTGGGCCGGACCGCTGCTCGCGGTATCGAGACGAGCGTCTTCGTACATGAGATGGCCGGCTGGTTTGGCAAGCTGGTAGCCAACCTGGGCGCAGGCAAAACCGATAACTGGAACGGCAAGAAATGGAGCCCGAACGACTGGCCGGATAAGGCCGAAGGCTTCGGTTTCCTGGAAGCCCCGCGCGGCGCGTTGGGCCACTGGGTCGTGATCAAAGATGGCAAGATCGACAACTACCAACTGGTCGTCCCGACCACGTGGAACGCCTCGCCGCGCGATGGGAGTGACCAGCCAGGGGCTTACGAAATGTCGCTGGTCGGCACGGCGCTGGCTGTCCCGGATCAGCCGCTGGAGATTCTGCGCACGATCCACAGCTTCGACCCGTGCATGGCCTGCGCTGTTCACTTGATCGACGTAAACGGCAACGCTGTCGAAGACGTTAATGCTTCGCAAGGATTATCCTGCAACGTCTACTAACCCGGCAGCAGCTCGAGTCTCACCGTGGGCGACTTCGTGTCGCCCACGAGTCTGTAAACAAAGGGATCATCGCCCCATGATAGACGAGATCGTGGTTCTGGGGATAGGTAACCTGCTAAACTCCGACGAAGGGATCGGCGTTCACGCGGTACAAGCTATGCAGCAGACCCCGCGCGAGCGTGTCCGGCTGCTGGATGGTGGCACCCTGGGCTTGAACCTGCTGCCTATCGTCGAAGATGCCACGCATTTGTTGCTGCTCGACGCGGTCGACGGCGGGCAGCCACCCGGTACGATCATCGAATTGGATAAAGACGCGATCCCGCTTTTTGCCGGGATCAAGCTTTCACAGCATCAGGTTACGTTTCAGGAGGTGCTGGGGCTGGCGCTGATCCGCGACCGGCTGCCGGACAACCTGTTTTTGATCGGGATGCAGCCGGATTCGCTGGCGATTGGCGTCGGGTTGAGTCCGCTGGCGGCGTCGCGCCTGCCGGAAATGGTGTCGCGCGCCTGGGCCAAGCTTGATGAATGGGAAAAGGAAGGATAATCGTGGAGCTTTTTAACCTGGGCAGTGTGCCGTGGGAAGACAGCCAGATGCTGTACCACGCGCTGCCGCGCCTGGGCCGCGAGGGCCTGTTCCTGCTGCAACCCGCGTCACCGTATATTTGTATCGGGTTTCACCAGGATGCCTACCAGGAAATCGAGATCGCGGCAGCCCGCGCCGAAGGCATCCCGGTTGTGCGGCGCGAGGTCGGCGGCGGGGCGGTCTATCTGAACTCCGGCCAGTTATTCTACCAGCTTGTGCTGCACACCAGCCGGGTGCCGTATCGCAAGGATGTTTTCTACCGCACGTACTTACAGCCGGTCGTCGCCACGCTGCACGACCTGGGCCTGGATGCCGCGTTCAAGCCGGTGAACGATATCCTCGTCAACGGGCGGAAGATCTCCGGCAATGGCGCGGCTGAGATCGCGGACTACGTGGTGCTGGTCGGGAATATCCTGATGGATTTTGACTATACCATGATGGCGCACGTGCTCCGCGTGCCAGATGAAAAGTTCCGTGACAAGGTGTTCAAAACGCTCGAACAGAACTTGACCACGCTCAAACGTGAGCTGCCGGACGTCCCCACGCTAGAAGTGCTCTCCGGGCGGCTGGCGGGTCACTTTGAGGCCGTGCTTGGCCCGCTGACTCCGGCCCGCGTGGATGCCGATCTGCGCGCCGAAGCAGACCGCCTGTGGCAGACGTTTTCGCAGGACGAGTGGACCTTCGCCAATGATCGCCGCAAACAGGCGCTGCGCCAGGTCACGATTGTTTCGGGCGTGAACGTGGTCGAGCGTGTGTACAAATCGCCCGGCGGCCTGATCCAGGCGTCAGCCGTCGAGCGCGAGGGCCAGCTGTATGACGTGCACCTGTCAGGCGACTTTTTCCTGTATCCGGCTGAACGCCTGTCCGAACTCGAACGGGCGTTGGAGGGCGTCCCGGCTGATACGGCGCACATCGAACAACGCATCACGGCCTTTTTCGAGACACATGCCATCGAAGCGCCCGGTATCCAGCCGTCCGATCTCGCCCAGACACTCACCGCCGTGTGCCGCTAACCGCACCGACCCGGTCCGCCTGATTCCCCCGTGTGAAAGACGTGCGCCGAAGGTCCGGGCTGCGCGGGCGCGAGCGGTGCAAACCTTCGCTCGCGCCGTCGTGGATAGATCGCTGCGCCTGGAAACGTGGCCGAGTCTGGTCGAACTCGTGGACTACCTGCTCGCCCTGCCCGGCATTGGCCCCTGGACCGCGCAGTATATCGCCCTGCGCGTCTTCGGCGAACCGGATGCGTTTCCCGCCAACGACCTGGGCCTGCGCCACACGCTCGGCGGCCTGCCGGAAGCGGCGATCACGGCGCGGGCCGAGGCCCAGCTTGTGCTGCCGCAGCAGCCTGCCAGGAATATCCCCAGCCAAACGCTGGATGCTGCGCGCGTGGACATCCGGCGTTTTTTGCGCATCCCGGCAGTCGCGGCGGACAGCCGAGGGTGATTTCTGCAACCGGCAATTGTTTGGTACACTTGAAACAATTTTCGGCTAACGGCACACACCGGCACGCATGGCGGAGGCTACCGTATCATGACAAAAAAGCGCCTGCTGATCATTGAAGACGACGTCGACGTTTCAGAGATGTTGGTGGCGTTCTTTGAAAGCCAGGACTATGAGGTGTTTCACGCCGAAGAGGGTGCTGATGGAATCGTGATCAGCCGGTCGAAATTCCCCAACCTGATCCTGCTAGACGTGATGTTGCCCGATATGGATGGTTTTGACGTGTGCAAAGCCCTGCGGACCACCACCCTCACCAAATACATCCCGATCACGTTTTTGACGCAGCGCGACGCCCGTGCTGACAAAGTGGCCGGGTTAGAGCTTGGCGCGGATGATTACGTTACCAAACCCTTTGATATCGACGAACTGCGTTTGCGCGTCCAGGGATCGATCCGGCGGGCCACGCGTGACCATCTCCACGAACCGCGCACCGGGCTGCCATCCGGGCCAATGATCACGGCGGAACTTAAACAACTCACCTCAAAAACCGGCTGGCATCACCTGGACATCCGGCTGAGCGGTTTCAGCTCGTTCCGCGAGGTGTATGGATTTATCGCAGCGGACGAATCGCTGGGGTTTGCGGCGCGTGTGCTCACCGACGTGGTCACTCAGATCGGCACGTCGAATGATTTTATCGGTACACCGGAAGAGGGACACTTCACGATCTTCACTCACACCGGCGACCTCGAAACGTTCATCACGGAACTGACCACCCGTTTCAACGAACAGGTCAAGACGCTCTACAATTTCGTGGATGCGGATCGCGGGACCATCGTCATCAAACCCGGCACGCCTGAAGAACGGCACGAACCGCTGATGGCGCTGGACATCACCGCAGTGGAGCACGAGCAGCCGTAGATCGCCCCCCTTCATATGCGCGATTCTCACGCCCGTCCGGGCGTGTTTTTTTAGGGGTTGTGGTATACTCCTGCGCGTTGAGGCTCTAACCACGATGGAAAATGCCCTATGCTGACCGATTTGTCTCTTACTGGTGCCCGCCAACAGCTCCGCGCGGGCGCGATCACGGCAGTTGAATTGACCCAGGCGCACCTGGACCGGATCAAGGCCCTGGAACCGCGCGTGCACGCGTTTTTGACGGTCATCGGCGAGCAGGCGCTTGACGCCGCCGAACAGGCCGACCAGCGCCGCCAGCAGGGTGATGACTCGCCGCTGCTTGGCATCCCGCTGGCGATCAAAGATGCGCTGATGACCAAAGGCGTACCCACGACGTGTGGATCGCGCATCCTTGAGGGATTTGTGCCCCCCTACACCTGTACGGCAGTCCAGCGCTTGTTGGATGCGGGCGCGATCATGCTGGGTAAGACCAATCTCGATGAATTTGCGATGGGGTCTTCGACGGAGAACTCCGGCTATTTCCTGACACGTAATCCCTGGGACCTGGAACGTGTGCCCGGTGGCAGCAGCGGGGGCAGCGCCGCCGCCGTCGCCGCGCGTATGGCACTGGGCGCGCTGGGAACCGATACCGGCGGCAGCGTGCGCCAGCCCGGCGCGTTTTGTGGTGTCTGCGCGCTCAAACCGTCGTATGGGCGGGTGTCGCGTTATGGCCTGATCGCTTTTGCATCGTCGCTGGACCACATTGGCGTTTTTGGACGGACCGTCGAAGATATGGCGGTGCTGCTGGGTGTCATTGCCGGGCACGATCCGCATGACAGCACGAGTATGGACACGCCCGTACCCGACTATGCTGCCGCGCTGACCGGTGATATTCAGGGGCTGCGCGTCGGTGTGCCCAAAGAGTATTTTATCGAAGGCATTCAGCCGGAGGTTGAGCACGCGGTACGCGCGGCCATCGAGCAGTTGGCGGCGTTGGGAGCAGATGTGCGCGAGATCAGCCTGCCGCACACGGAATACGCACTGCCCGTGTATTACCTCGTCGCGCCGTCCGAAGCGTCGGCGAACCTGGCACGCTTCGATGGTGTGCGCTACGGGCCGCGCCAGGCGGAGGGTGCGATGTGGCCCACGTACAAAGCGACACGCGGCCAGGGTTTCGGCCCAGAAGTCAAGCGCCGGATCATGCTGGGCACATATGCCCTATCCGCCGGGTACTACGATGCGTACTACCTCAAAGCTCAAAAGGTCCGCACGTTGATCCGGCAGGATTTCGACGACGCATTCGAAGACCTCGACATCATCGTTTCACCGACTGCGCCGACTACCGCGTTTCGCATCGGGGAAAAATCCAACGATCCGCTGCAAATGTACCTGTCGGATGTTTTTACGCTGGCGGTCAGCCTGGCGGGAATCGTGGGCGGGGTTGTGCCCTGTGGTTTTGACGACGCCAACCTGCCGATCGGCCTGCAAATCATCGGTCCGGCCTTCGATGAGCCAACCGTGCTGCGCACAGCTCACGCGTACCAACAGGCGACCGGCTGGCACACGCGCACACCGCCGTTGTAACGTGGCTGGACAGGGCGGGACCAAGATGGCCCATCACGATGCCGGGCCGCCAGCGCCACCACAAACACCAGCACCGGCAAACCGGCTATCTCACCTATCGTAACCGCCTCAGGGGTGCAAAAAAGGCCCGTGGGTGCGGGCTGAAATGATACTACCACTGCTGCACTTATAGTTGGAAACTTCCACCAGGGTCCAGCACAACAGGCTTTGAGTCCGTTTCATTTTGCACGCGCTGTGCCCATGCTGCCACGTCCTGCGCGATGGGATCAAACGTATTGTAGTGCATCGGAATCACGACTTTGGGCTTGATCAGTTCAATCGCTTTCAAAGAGCCTGCCGGCCCCATCGTGAAATAATCACCAATCGGCAGCATCGCCAGATCAATGCCGCGCTCGCCGATCAACTGCATATCCAGAAAAACGGTCGTATCCCCCGCATGGTAAATGTTGGGGCCACCATTGGCCAGGATCAAAATGCCATTGGGCTGCCCGCCATACGAACCATCCGGCAATGCGGAACTGTGGTGGGCAATCGTGAGTTCAACGCGCCCAAACGGGAGCTGAATACCGCCGCCGGGATTCAACGTGTGGACGCTTTTGACACCCTGTTTTTCTCTTATCCAACGCGCCACTTCGTTATTGGCGATCACTGTCGCGCCGGTCCGCCTGGCAATCGCCGGGGCGTCGCCTATGTGATCACCGTGTCCGTGTGACAACAGAATGAAGTCCGCCTCCACTTCTTCAGGCGTGATCGTTGCCAGGGCATTGCCGGTCAAAAACGGATCGATCAATACTTTTGTGTTTCCTATCACTAATGAAAATCCCGAATGGCCTAACCATGTTACCCGAACCGCCATCGTAACGCTCTCCTTCAGACGCCTGCTAACACGATACTTCGAGTATACGATGACCTTCGCTGCATGCCAATTAAATTTTGGCCACAAGGCTTCCTGTTTTTAGTACGCGAAGACCGTTGAGTTAGGGTTAATGTTCAAATAACTTGACACAGAACATTGGTTCGGCATATAATCTCGATAAAATACGAACTATTGTGCGAAATGCACGGAGCGAGATGATGGATAACGACAACCTTTCAACGCGGCAAAAGAAGATTCTGGATTTCATTGAAAAATTTATCAACGACCACGGCTACCCGCCCACCATCCGCGAGATCGGGGAAGCAGTCGGGATCGCCTCAACGTCGGTGGTGAATTATAACCTCAACAAACTCGTCGAACGCGGTTACATCGAGCGCGAGCCAGAAGTATCACGCGGGCTGCGGCTGGCGAGTTTCAGCGGCATTGTTGAGCTGCCGGTTGGCTATGCCGATCCGATGAGTCTGGTACAGGTGCCCCTCGTCGGCAAGATCGCTGCCAGCGCGCCGGTTCCCTTGCCAGGTGAGGATTTTGGCTACTATTACGATCGGGACGACCTGATCGAAGTGCCGCAAAGTATGCTCGCCAAAAGCCAGCGCGACGAGCTGTTCGCCTTGCGTGTCACGGGTGATTCGATGATCGACGCGATGGTCGCCGACGGCGATATCGTAATTCTCAAGCGGCAGCAGATCGCGCGCAACGGGGACATGGTTGCCGTGTGGCTGAGCGAACGCGGCGAAACCACCTTGAAGAAATATTACCTGGAAGGCAAGCGCGTGCGGTTGCAGCCTGCCAACCCGACGATGGACCCGATCTATGTGAACACCGAACAGGTGAATGTTCAGGGACGTGTGCTGGCGATTCTGCGCACGCTGCACTAACATCCGCTGCCGGTCCCGACCCGCAGCTTCTCAAACAGACTTGCCGATCCGCCTGCCGACCCTCGCTCCGTGCAGGCGCATCAATGGGTCTGTTTTTTTGTTGGTCCGCGTGTAAAGCCGGGCCATCATCTGGCGGACGCGTTGGAGCAGCGGCTCACAGATGATTACTCGCGTGGCGGCCCCTGTTGGATGCGCGTTCGCACAGTTTCCAGTTGATCCTGTGGCGTGCCCCACATCGCTTCCAGCCACCACGTGGCCCCGGCCTCTGACCAGGGACGCACCTCAGCGGCTGCCGCCTCTGGCCAGTCGCCGGGCGTCTGACCCTCCATGATTATATCAAATGGCGTCGCCTGCGAGCGGTTTTCGTCGATAAACGTTTTCATGGCCCGGATATCGTCCGGCGTAACCGTTTCCTGCTGACCTTTCGTATTCAACTTGTTGGGCAACAGCCCATCCCACCGTAAGACGCGCCGTATGGATTTCTTTCGCGGCCACGCGCCGACGACCCAAATCGGAATACGGGGCTGCTGCACGGGTGAGGGTGGCGCGTGCGGGAACTCGCATTCTTTGACCGTATAGTGTTTGCCGTCATAGCTAAACGGCTGTCCCTGCCAAAGACCGGCCACGATATCAAGGCCCTCATCGAGGAGTTCGGCCCGCGTCTTACGATCCGTGACTTCGCCGAACGCTTCGAAGCCGGTATCCAGTGCGCCTAATCCAACCGAAAGAATAACGCGGCCTTTCGACAGGCGATCGAGCGTCACGGTTTCGCTGGCGAGTTTCCAGGGACGCATACGAGACACGGGCGTGATCATGGTGCCCAGCCGTATACGTTCGGTGGTCATAGCGGCAGCCGCCAGGGCGATCCATGCGTCGATGGCCCAGGGGGCTTCCCAAACAAAAAAGCCATCCCAACCGGCTTTTTCGGCGCTCTGGGCGAGTTCGGCAGCGGTGCGAGCACTGCCAAAAGGGAGAACGAATCCGTATTTCATGTTTTTCACCGCCTCGACCTGACACAACGGTTAGCCAAGTCTATCAGATTCGTTGCAGGCACAAAAGATGCCGCCAGGCGTTATTTTTGCACGACTGTGCCGGAAAAACGCTCCATGTCGCAGGTCCACCACAATCGATCGCGGCGCGCCGTGCCAACCAGCCGCCGCCTATGCTACATTCCTCATAGGGTTATCTTCTGAAGCACCTAGAATAGGAGAGAATGATTATGCCTGCTGTTGGCGAAAAAGCGCCTGAGTTTGAGCTGAAGAATCAGAACGGTGACACGGTCAAGCTGAGTGACTATCGCGGCCAAAAGGTCGTGCTGTTCGCGTTCCCCAAAGCAGGGACCAGCGGCTGCACGACCCAGGCCTGCGGCTTGCGCGACGAATTCCCGAAGTTTCAGAGCGCCAACGCCACCGTGCTTGGTCTCAGCCCGGACCAACCGGCAGACCTGCTCAAATGGAAAGAACAAGAAAACCTGCCGTATGACCTGCTCTCAGACCCGGATCACGCCGTGTTGGAAAAATGGGGGGCCTGGGGCGAAAAATCGAATTATGGGAAGACGTACATGGGCGTCATCCGCTCGCACTGGATCATCGACGAAAGCGGCACTATCGTCGATGCGCAGGTCAAAGTCAGCCCGACGCAGAGCGTCGAACGCGCTGCCAAATTCCTGGAAGGGTAAAACCGGCCAGCAGACAGCCCCGCTTCATCACGCAGCGGGGCTAAATCTTATGCCGAAATAGCGTAGACCATCGCCACCACCAGCCCGACCGTGTAGAGCAGCGACGGCAGCGCCCAATGTCGCACCGGGTTTTCATCCACGACGCTGAAGCCCGCCTCGACGGTGAGATCGCGTTTGATGCGATACTGCGGGCCAATGAACCACGCCAGCACCACCCCGCCAGTCAAACCACCGATGTGCGCCGCGATATCAATCGTAAAATCCGTTGCGGTCGAAAAGAAGCCCAGCGCCAGGTTGAGCACCATCAGGATGAGCAGCTGGTTGAGATGCTGCCGCCCGGCAGCGCCATGCAGATTACGGTGCTCGTAAAAATACACGATCTCCGCCCCGAAGATCGCGAAGATCGCGCCGGATGCCCCGACCGATGGGGCGCTGGTAAACACGAAACTCGCCAGGGACCCGGACAGGCCCCCCAGGAAGTAAATGATCGCAAAACGCAGCGTGCCGAACAACGATTCGACGTCCCGCCCCAAAATATACAACGCATAACCGTTGAACAAGATATGCATCAAATTCAGGTGCAAGAACATCGACGTGATCAGCCGGTAATACTCACCCTGGCGGATCAACTCGTTGATCTTGGCGTAACGCGTCAAAAAGGCATTCTGCTGGATGGACGACAGCCCCATGAAATACAGGTAGATCAACACCAGGATGCCCAGCAGCACGTACGTCAGGCGCGGCTCGGCAACCGGCATACGCACGGCGATACGCTGAAGACCCGGCGGCGCTGGCTGCGACTGATCCGGTTGTTCGGGCGAGTCATTGGGCTGTTGAAAGCGAAACATGTGGTAATCCTCTATTCCACCATGACGACGATGTCCGCCACATTGCTGATTACGTAGATTCTACCGCAAACGATGCGCCCGGCATGAGATTTGCATTAGAACACCGTTAAATCGGGTGCTTGACATCATCCGAGGGCGTGTTAATCTTTTTTATGAGGCTCAACGATGGAGGGGAACTTATGCCAACATACGAATATCGCTGCGAAAACTGCGGGCGCAAAGTGACGCTGCACTACAAAACGTACTCGGAATACGACCAGGCGACGCCGGCCTGCACGCGCTGCGGCAGCACAGACCTCACGCGGTTGATCTCGCGCGTTGCGATCAGCCGTTCGGTCACGTCACGCCTGATGTCGGGCGCGTGGGATGATGACGACAGCGCGCTCGGCGACCTGGATAACGCCGATCCACGCACGTTGGGCCGGGTGCTGCGCGAAATGAGCGCCGAGGTGGGCGAAGACATCGGGCCGGAGTTTGACGAAGTCGTCGACCGGCTGGAACGCGGCGAGAGTCCTGACGATATCGAGGCCAGCCTGCCTGATCTGGCGGATGACGGCCCGGCGGGCCCCCTGCCGCCCGTCGATTCCTTTGACGATTAGCGGCTTGAGAGCCGCGCCATCACAGCCGCGCGAATCCGTGTCTGAATGGCCGCGCGCTCCCCGACCGCCGCGATACACACCCAGCGCTCCGGGTTTTCAGCGATCAACGCATGATAACCTTCGCGCACGCGGCGGTGAAACGCCAGGGACTGCGCATCCATGCGATTCCATTCAGCACCGTCAGCAGCGGCCTGCTGGCGGCGCTGTAATCCCTCTTCGGCGCTGATGTCGAGATAGAGCGTCAGGTCCGGCTGGAGTCCGCCGGTCGCAAAACGCAGGATCGTGCGCAGCGTTGGCAGGTCCAGCCCGTGACCGTATCCCTGGTAGGCCAGGGTGCTGTCAGCATACCGGTCACAGATGACGATCTCGCCTTTGGCCAGCCGGGGCCGTATTTCTTGCGCGACCAACTGCGCGCGTGATGCCGCGTACAACAGAATCTCGGTATGCGGGTGCATGCCTTCATTCTTCAGATCGTGCAGCACCGCCCGAATCTGATCGCCAATCGGCGTACCGCCCGGTTCGCGTGTCTGAAACACCGGGTAGCCCTGCTCGCGCAAGTGCTCAATCAGGTGCTGGACCTGTGTTGTTTTGCCGCTGCCATCTGGTCCTTCAAACGTAATAAACACGAGTCGAAACCACCTTTTATTGCACGACAAATTCGAGCGTATCACGCCGTGCGCGCTCAAATGGCACGCCGAGCAAATTCCCTTCAACCCACACCGTCACGTCTCCACTGTACGACCCTTGTTTGACCGCTTGCACATTCAGCGCAACCCTCAGTGTATCACCGCCAAACAGGGTTTGGTCGAGCTTGTACTCA
Source organism: uncultured Anaerolineaceae bacterium (assembly GCA_964393335.1). Taxonomy (GTDB): domain Bacteria; phylum Chloroflexota; class Anaerolineae; order Aggregatilineales; family Aggregatilineaceae; genus CAYMTN01. Next base: position 4,842 of record CAYMTN010000118.1, on the reverse strand, counting down.
TGCCACGCACCCAGCAGCGGGTAATCGCGTTTGCTGACCGACCGGTAGGGCGGGTCCGTGCTCACGACCGCGAAGCCATCCAGCAAGCTGTCATCCAATCCAACGCTGGTGATCGTCACCGCGTCCAGGTTCACGTTCTCAATCGAAATTTCGATGGTGAATGTGTCACCCGAAGCAACGCTGCCCTGGCTAACCTGAACCTGCGTCCGTATCTCGTTGGGCGCACCCCGCAGGGCTGCAACCAGCACGACGGCGAATCCAACGCAGATCGCCAGCGTCACCAGCAGTGCTAACCCCAGGCAGCAGCCGCGCCTGCGACGCGGGACACCGGCGACCGCCTGCACATATTCACCCTCGTATTCGTGTGGCCTGCGGCTCACGTAACACACTCCTGCCATAAAAAACGCCGGTCGGTGAACCTGACCGGCGATAGCTCCGACGTGTGAAATTGTACCGGCTGTGGACCGCTTGCGCCAAGACGTGCGCCCGGTCTTTAGCCGCGTAGCCCTAATGGCATCCTGTCAGGACACATTTTTAGGGCCGTACCGGTTCGTCGCGGAAGATGCGAACGCGACGGTGCGGTTCGTTGCCGTAACTGTGAGAAACCAGCCGGGCTGAACGCGCCATATCATGCTGTTTGCGCCGGACATACGCGGCCTGCGGAGACAAATCGATCGAGCGGGCACCGGCCCGGATGCGACGAATCGCTTCTTCAGTCTCATGCATGGCCGCGTTAAAAGGGTCCTTGGTGTCATCTCCATACAACTCGAAGATATCCACCAGGAAGTCTTCCATCTGGGTCACTGTATTGGCGCGCAGCACGTAGATCGAAATGCCCATCCGTTCGGCATCCACGATCAGGCGCGGGCGGCGGCGATAGTAGTTTTTCAGGGTGACGAGCGCCTGCGCCGCTTCAAGATCGTCGACGATCTCGACCGGGACGCGGAGCTGTTTCGCCACCTGGATCAACCTGTTCCGCGCCACACCATACGGGAACACGTGCAGCGTTTGCAGAAAACGCCCGGCTTCAACCGCCGGTTCGAAGGGTTCCGCGCGATCGTAATCCGTGTCGCGGTGGCGGACTGCCGTCGCCTGGCGGGATCGCTCGCGCAAATCGCCGTGACGTGCATTGCCGCCGTTGCGCGTATTGCCGCCATTCCGCGACGTACCGCGCTCGCCCAACGAATGTTCGGGCTGGGCGGTTTCGATGCTGATCTCGCCGTCTTCGTTCCGCGTGCGGATTTCAACCGGCAGCGGGCGTCCGCGCAGATTGGCGTCCACCGCCGCCGCGACGTCTTCCAGCACCACCAACCGGTGACGGGTTTGGATCTCGACCAGCACGTCAAAGGTAGGCGGCGCGCGTCGTTCGAGCACCGTTTTTTGCGTGCCGCGCCGCCGTGCCTCCTCGTCGGAGAGCGTCACCGACTCGATGCCGCCCACCAGATCAGAGAGCGTCGGGTTGAGCAGCAGGTTATCCAGCGTATTGCCGTGCGCCGTGCCGATCAACTGCACGCCGCGTTCGGCAATCGTCCGCGCGGCTTGCGCTTCCAACTCACGCCCGATCTCGTCAATCACGATCGTTTCAGGGTTATGATTTTCGACCGCTTCGATCATGACTTCGTGCTGCAGCAGCGGCTTGGCGACTTGCATACGCCGCGCGCGTCCGATGGCTGGGTGTGGCACATCGCCATCCCCGCCGATCTCGTTGGACGTATCCACGATCACCACGCGCCGCGTTTCGGCCAGCACGCGCGCCGCCTCACGCAGCAGCGTGGTTTTGCCCACGCCGGGCGGCCCCAATAGCAGGGTATTATGCCCGGCCTCGATTATGTCCTGCAAGATGTCGATGGTGCCATACACGGCGCGTCCGACGCGGCACGTCAGGCCGACGATGTCGCCGCGCCGGTTGCGGATCGCACTGATGCGGTGCAAGGTGCGCTCGATCCCGGCCCGGTTGTCGTCGTCAAATGCGCCCAGTCGCTGCGACACATATTCAATCGTGTCGGCGGTCACCTCGCGCGAGTCGAGCATGACCTCGCCGTCAACATAGCGGGCGGTTGGCACGCGTCCCAGGTCCAGAATGACTTCCAGCAGATCGTCGGGATTGCGCCCAAGCGCTTCCAACGCATTGACCAGCGATTCCGGCAGGACAGATTTCAGTCGTTCAAGGTCGTCCGTTATTTTGCGTTCCATAGTGACTGTTCAATCAGAATTTGCCGTTTTGTTTTGACCGGCTTTGGCGATCCTTTTGCCTGAGCAAAAGAGAGAATTTGTGCAATGGCAGCGGTCCGTTCACGACCGGTGGGCGCAGACGGTTTGGCTCAAGGCCCGGCAGCGTCACAGCTTCCAGACGCTCACCCCGGACCAGGGTATCTTTAACCAGCAAAGCTTGATGAGTCCATGGCCTAAACTCCACTTGCTCCAGTACGTCACGCAGCCAATCCTGGTACGACCGCGCGTAAAGATAAACGGGCAGTTGTCCGGCGCGCGGCAGGTGCGTCAATGCGGACAGGATAATCGCCGCGACCTGATCGTAAACCTCCGGGTGAAAATAGGGCCGGATCACCACGCCGCTTTTGCCCTGCATCACAGCCAAGTACCCTGCAACATGCCCCTCACGCTCGTATACCAGCCCGATCCATTCGGGCATGGGCAGCGGCTCGACCTGCTGCAACAAACGCGGGACCGTGTTGGCGTGCAGCGTGCTGATCGCAACCGCATCCTGATCCTCTTCCGGGCGCACCAACGCTGGATCACCGCCTGAAACAGGGCACGGTGCCCGCCGCAAAATGACCTGCCGCGAATAGACGGCAAACCCGGCCAGGCGAAACGCCTGGAAAATAACGTGGTCCTGCGGCACTTCGGCGTTGATCCGGTGCGCGCCGCGCTTGCCGGCTTCAAAGACTACCGCGTCGAGTAAGTGCGCCCAGTGGTGCAGATCGCCTTCCTGCGGGTCAGGGGCCACAAACGTGAGATAGGCCACCGTTTTATCAGCGGGCTGCCGGAACTGGCCGACATACTCCCCGTCACCGCTGCGCAGCACTAGCGTCGGCGCGCCGAGGTCAGCCAGCGGCACCGACGACAGCAGCACATCTTCAAGGCCCGGCATACCGCGCGCCAGCGCGGAAGCCATATCGAGCGGCAGCCGCTGGGGTATCAGACGCCGCACCAGCGGTAAGTCGAGCGGCGTTACGGGTCGTGGTTCGTTTCCGATCATCGCCTGCATCCTCCTCACCGCATTATACGCACCGAACAACAACGCGTTTCAAGCATACAAACGCATCGTCTCGAACGCAACAGGTTGCCGGGACACTGTGCCAGGAGCATGTTCCACAACTGACGTGTGGGTGGGAAGTGCACTTTCATCTCGTCTACATTTTAACATCAGGTAACAGTGCCTGACAATAGCCGGATTGTTAACAATTATTTAGCGTTGCTTAAGCTCCCTACCGAACACCAAACCGGCAGTGGGCGCAGGGGAATTGATATAATCTCAAGAAACTGGACCGGGGACACTCTTTTCCATGCCTGAATCGAATACCGACATACTCAAACGCCGCAACCGCGCCCTGTCGATCCTGAATACGATTGCCGAGGCGCTTAACCGCGAAGTGGACCTGTCGCAGGCGCTGCAAACGGCGCTGGCACAGGTCGCGGAACTGCTGGGGCTGCGGACTGGTTGGGTCTGGCTGCTGCGCGACGAAACCGGCGAATCCTACCTGGCGGCTTTTCAGAACCTGCCGCCCGCCCTGGCAGACGCCCCACACCGCATGGAAGGCCGCTGCTACTGCCTGGATACATTCCGCGCGGGTGACCTGAATGGGGCGGCGAATGTCAACGTGGTCACGTGCAGCCGCCTGAAATGGCTGGTCGATGGCACGGAGGGGCTGCGCTATCATGCCAGCATTCCGCTGTATGCGCATGGCAAGCAGCTTGGCGTGATGAATGTCGCCAGCCCAGACTGGCGCGAGTTGTCGCCGGACGACTTGCGTTTATTATACACGATAGGCGACCTGCTGAGCATCGCTATTGAGCGCGCGCGGCTGTTTGATCGCAGCGTGCAGCTTGGCGCGGTTGAAGAACGAAACCGGCTGGCACGCGAGATTCACGATACGCTGGCGCAGGGGTTGGCGGCTATCGCGCTGCAACTGGAAACCGCCGACGCCCTGCTCGACTCCGGCCCCATGATCGATAGAGCGCAGCAAGCCGTGCAGCAGGCGCTGGCCCTCACGCGCAGAAGCCTGGACGAAGCCCGCCGGTCGGTGCTGGACCTGCGTGCCGCGCCGCTAGAGGGTCGCAGCCTGCCCGAAGCCCTCGTTACGCTGGCACAAGAATGGGCCGACAAAAACAATCTCACGCTTGCAATGACACTGACCGGCCAGAACCATCCCCTACCCGCGCGGGTCGAGGCCGGTCTGTATCGTATGGCGCAGGAAGCCTTCACCAACGTGGCGCGTCATGCCCACGCGCAGCATCTCGCCGTGACACTGGTCATTACGCCGGACCAGGTGCAGCTCGTGATCGAGGATGACGGGCAAGGCTTTGACGAAGAACACATTCCGCAGGGGCACTACGGGCTGACCGGCATCAACGAACGCACTCGACTGCTCAATGGGCAGTTCACGGTAGAAAGCTGTCCCGGCGACAGCACACGGCTGACTATCACCGTTCCACTGGAGTTTTGACCATGACCGGATCAATCCGCATCCTGGTAGCCGATGATCACCCGATTGTGCGTGATGGGCTGGTCGCCGTGCTCAATACGCAGCCTGACTTTGAGGTCGTTGGCGAGGCCGGCACCGGGCCGGAAACCATCGAACGGTGTGCCGTGCTCCATCCCGA
>CAYMTN010000117.1:0-16442 GCA_964393335.1 uncultured Anaerolineaceae bacterium | reverse complement strand
ATTGAGCGGCTCAAACCAGTTGTTTAGGCCGATGTAGAAGATGTTGGTGCCGGGGCGGTCGTACAGGATCAGGTTCGGGTCCTGGCGGATCGCTTCGTAATCATCCGGGGTGGGGTTGTCGATGCCGTCAACGGTACCGGCTTCGAGTTCCGTCAGGCGGGCCGCGCCCTCAGAACTCCAGCGGAAGACGACGGTGTCGGTCAGAGCCTGCGGTCCCCAGTAGTTGTCATTCCGCTTGAGGGTCAGGCTGTCACCGCGCGTCCAGTCCTCCAACATATAGGGGCCGGTGCCATTCGGGTGATCGACAAGGTCACCACCGCCGCCGGTCGCTTCCAGGTAGTCCGAGCTATTGATGGCAAACGCCGAGAACGCTACCTTGGCCGGGAATGCCGGGTCCGCACGGCAGAGTGTGAATTTCACCGTCAGTTCATCAACGGCTTCCATGGTCAGGAACTCGCCACCATAGTCGCAGTTTTCCGCCGAATACACCAGTGGCTCGAAGCCCTGCGCCTTTGTGTTGCCAGGCAGCCCCATGGCGGAGATGGCCAGCACCAAGACGATAAGGAGTGAAACACCCACATAGCGTCGCCGATTAATCATGGTTAATCCCTTCTACTCTCCAACTTATACAAAATCGTACGAACAAAGTACTAGTGTTTGTCACTGATTTGAGCGCTCGAATTACGACAATAGCCACTCCTTTCCCGAAAAATAGGGATGCTGCCATAAAAACACAGTGAACTGAGGACCTGTAAAGGGGTGAACGTGCGAGCGTACTAGTTTAACCAACCATACCCAAAAAGTAAGTTTGTAGCAAGCTGAACCACAGTGATTTTCTATTATCTCCAATTGCGCCGCTTCGAGCAAATCACGCGCCAGCATGAAACAGTCAATTCTATAACACGTCTTCGTATTTTTGAATTGGTTTCAATCAACAAGGGTGCGATTCAGCTTCTTAATTCAACGCGTTGGGCAAGCGGCAGGATGAAAGGAGGAGAAAAATAGGTGACGAACGACACTTGCGAGGCGGGGCGCTTCATTTCATGATCTATCCAATGACGGCGCGGATTCTTCAACTCGCCGGGAACGTAGAAAAAGGTGCACGATATGACAACTCAAAAAGACCAACCCCGGCGGCTCCTTACGCGGGCCAGCGAATGTCGCTGCCAGAACTGCCCGCCGAACCGGGTATGTGCCTGGGACTGTGTACAGGGTGCAGGTACAGCCGATATTTTGATCGGGGCGGTGCTGGAACAGAGCCAGAGTTGGGCGCTGGAAACGAGCGAACCCGGGCTTGCGGCAGCCAATCAGGGGCTGTGGGAGTCGTTCAACGCATAGTTTGCGGAGTTTTCCGCACACATAAATCGAGCACGCACAACCAGGCGCAGCGGGGGCAGGCGTCTGGTTGAATTATGTGTGTTGTGGTCGAAAAAGACGGCGTTCATGTTATAATTCTTGTTTATCTGAGCTTCGGGGGATTTATTGTGATTGGTTCGCCCTATAAACGTCGGTTTTATCTCACGCCTCGCTCTTGTTTTATGTTGACAATTGAAATCTTGGTGCTGGGGCTTGCGATCTGGCGGTTAAGCGCGACATTGCTGCCCTCGTCGGACAGTCGCGGGGCTTCCGTGCCGATAACACCCCCGCCGCCGAGCCTGACACAACGAGATTTTTTGCCGACGCCGACGCCCGATAACAGCGTGCCGCCGCGCCTGATTGCATTCCCCGGTGCGTCGATGAGCGCGCCGATCATCCCGGCTGGGCGTATCCAGGGCACGTGGGAAACCCGGCACCTGGGCGATTCGGTCGGGCATCTGGTAGGCACTTCCTGGCTTGACGGTCCCGGCGGGAATATTGTCCTGGCCGGGCACGTCGAAAGTTTTACCGGCACGCCAGGGCCGTTTGCGCACCTGTTTGAAGCCCAAGTTGGTGACCTGATCATTCTGCGGGATGGCACGCGTGAGGAACATTACCGCGTCACGGATATTGAGCAAGTCGATCCGTATGATGTGACGTGGGTTGCGCAGGATGGCCGCCCGCGCCTGACCCTGATCACCTGCACAGACTGGGACTACAAAAATCATGCCTATTTGGGCCGGTTGGTAGTGGTTGCCGAACCAACCATTCTGACCGCGCAAGGACCGGGTCCAACCGGCAACTAGGCGCAGCATTGCCGTGATACAAAAAAGCGGGACATTCCACCTGGGAATGTCCCGCTGGCTGATCATCCTCTTTGGTGCGGTTAGCCGAGTGTATTGTCGATGGTCGGCGGGACCAGGTCACGCTCGAACGTAACGGTATGATTGCCGTCATCGGCCAGGACCGTCAGCGGGACGATCAACTCGGACCGGTCCACAAAACACAGCGTTTCGTTTACGGCTTCACACCAGTAGACGGTCAGGTTGAGTTGTAACTCCGTCTGGCCCGGCGTGAACGTGACCGGTACCTCGATGGGTAACTCCGGGTCCACAATACGAATGTCCCGTTGATCGTCAGGAATCTGGGCGATAGGATTATCGGGCCAGATGGCCGTAAACGGGGCCAGGTCGTTGAGTTTGTACCCGTCCGGCATTGTGGCCGAGATCAGAATTGTGCCCTCACCGGCCCCGACGACCTGCGGCTGTAACGTGATCGCGCCTTCACCGCCGTTCAATTGCGGGCTGAATGGCGACAGGGTAGTGTCGTTTTCCGCGCTGCTCATCAGGCGGGCAGCATTGGGGAACGTGATGGTGCTGACAGTGCCGCTCGCCATATCCGCTACACGGATGGCGTTGTTGTTCGTATCGGCGATGTACAGCTTGCCGTTAGCGTAATCAATGCCACCCGGTTCGTAAAACTCAGGCGTGTTGCCGTCGACCAGACCCGCCTCGCCGGTGCCCAGGTAGGTCACGCTTTCGCGTGTGGCAGGGTCAATGCGTTTGATCTTGTTGTTGTACGTATCGGCTACGTAGAGGTAGCCGTCATCAGCGACCGTGACGCCCAGCGCATGTTGGAGCCGGACGGTATCGCCGGTGCCATCCACGTCGCCGAAGTCAAATAACCCGGTCCCGACGAGGGTGTGCACGTCACCTGCCGGATCAAGGTCTGCCGTGCGAATCGCACTGGCTTCAGGATCGGCAAAGTAGAGCAGTGTGCCATCCGTGTCGATGCCGCTCGGCTGGTTCATGGCTGCCTGGCGCAGCGGCCCGTCGGTCAATGCCTCGCGCCCGGACCCGGCATAAGGGGTCACCATCTTGCTGGCGATGTCATAAACCCATATCTGGTGAGTGCCCGCCATCGCGATATACAGCTTGCCGTCATTCGCGGTCAGGTCCCAGGGCGAGCTAAGCTCGGTTTCCGTGCCGGGGCCACCCTGATCCCGGTTGAAGCCCTGTGTACCGGTTCCCGCGACGGTGGTAACGGTCCCGGCGTCCAGGTCAACCGCGCGGATCGCGTTGTTTTCGGTATCCGCCACATAAAGCGTATGATCCACCAGCGCAAGACCCTGCGGGCGGAAAAACTGGGCGGTGTTGAAATCACCATCCACCAGCCCCTCTTCGCCGCTGCCGATCACATCGAGGACGTCGTAGCTGTCCAACGCGGCGACGACGATCCGGTTATGATTGCTGTCGCTAATGAACAGGCGATTCCCTGCAGGATCAGCCAGCACCTTACCGGGGAAGCGCAGCGGCGTATCTGGCGCGGCTGCCGACTCCGGCTGAGCTTGCGGCAGCGGGTCGAGGTTGAGCACGCCCGCTGCGCCGTATTCGCGGGCCATCGTGTCGATGATCGGCGCGATGCGCGAATACAACGGCTCGCCGGAAAGCTGCCCAACCACTTTGCCGAACGGATCGATCACCATGAAGGTCGGCCAGGCACGTACCCCATAGGCCCCCCACGTCTTGAACTCGTTGTCATTCAATACCGGGTGCGTTACTTCGTAGCGCTGCACGACCTGGCGGATGTTTTGCGTCTCGCCTTCGTTGTCAAATTTAGCCGAATGCACGCCGATCACGACCAACTGCTGCGGGTATTCTGCTTCGAGCCGTTTCAGGTCCGGGATCACATGGATGCAGTTGATACAGCCATACGTCCAGAAGTCGAGCAAAACGATTTTGCCGCGCAGGTCCTGTATGCTGATCGGTCCGGACGTGTTGATCCAGTCCGCCCCTTCAGGGAAGTCAGGCGCATTCACATCGCCGGACCAGGTATATGTCACGGTGTCCCCTTCATCGGGCTGAGGTGTGCTGCCGTCCTGGGCAATCGCACCGGACACGCTCAGGGCCAGCACGATGATCAGCCCGATTCCTACCATGCCTGCGGTACCCCAATACACACGTTTCATCCAATAACCTCGCTTGTCACTGTTGGTAACCAACGAATTCTAACACCATCTTCGGGCACAAATCTTACAGAAAGTTAAACAATTAGTTAGAGATCAATCAGAAATATTTTACGGGAATACGCACGATCCTGACCACCATCTGACCCGCAAAACACACCTGCCACATCTGGATTAGATGCGGCAGGTACGCGATCGTGTCAGTTGGTCACACTGTTTCAGCTTGCGATTACGCGCTCATAGACGGCCAACGTGTCTTCCGCTGTTGTGCGCCAGCTAAACTCACGGGCGCGAGCCAGCCCCCGGTCGCGCATCACGCCAGCCTGTTGCGGCTCCACCAGCAATGACAGGATCGCGCCGCCCATCGCCCTGGAGTCGTCCGGTTTCACCAGAAACGCGGCATCATGCACCACTTCGGGGATCGACGATGCTTCGCAGGCGACGACCGGCGTCCCGCTTGCCATCGCTTCGAGCGGTCCCAGCCCGAAACCTTCATACCGGCTGGGGAACACAAACACACTCGCCAGCCGGTACAACGACGGTTTATCGGCCTCGTCAACCGGACCGATCCAGCGCACGTAGTCATTTAATCCCAGTTCGTCAACGGCGGCGGGCAGGTCCGGGAAACGCGGTGATCCCCAGCGGGCGGGCGCGTGTCCGGCCAGCACCAGCGGCACATCCGGTCCCATGCCTTGCGCGACGTACGTATAGGCTGCCAGCAGCAGGCGTACGTTTTTGTGCACCGCGTATGATCCCAGGTACAGCACGAAATCGTCCAGGTCAGCGAGGCCGTACCGCACCTGGACGGCGGCATCGCGCTCGCGGCCCAGTTCGGGATGGAAGATTTTGTCCGCAGCCAGGGGAGTGACGGTCACGCGGGCGGGCGGGATGCCGGCGTGCTGCACGATGTCTTGCCGGGCCGCCTCGGAGATCGTCAGGATATGCGCTGCGCCCCTGGCTGCTGCAACGACCAGACCGGTATACAGCCGGTTGGTGAAGCCGTTTCGATATTCGGGAATCACCAATGGGATCACGTCCAGGATTGAGCAGACAAGCGGCGCAGGCGAGGCCAACGGCGGCCCCCAGTAGGGAACGTGCGCTATATCGGCCTTTAGACGTGCCACCCCACGCGGGAATGCACGCTGTTCAAACCAGACTTTGCCCAGGTGGCCACCGAAGCGCGTCTTGATGGGCAGGACATCTACGTCCGGCGGCAGGTGATCGAACGTGTGCATGTGGTCCGGCACGATCAATGACAGGCGGAGTTCCGGGGCGAGCGCGTTTAGCGCCGCCATCAGGTGCCGTATGTACTGCCCGCTGCCGGTATGCGGTTGATCCCAGAACCAGCCGTTAAACGCGATATGCATGCGGTTTACCGGTCGTCGTAGCCTCGCGGATGGGAGGAGTGCCATTTCCAGGCTGATGCCGTAATGTCACGCAAATCGGGAAAGCGCGGTGCCCATCCCAACTCGTCATTGATCAGTTCGGACGAGGCGACCAGCATATCGGCGTCTCCGGGACGACGGTCGGTTTCGATGATCGGAAAATCCACGCCCGACACTTCGCGCCCTACGTCGGCCACTTCGCGCACGCTGTAGCCGCGCCCGTTGCCCAGGTTGTAGATCATGTGGTCGCGCCTATCGCCGAGTGCCTCCAGCGCCAGGACGTGCGCCTGGGCCAGGTCCTCGATGTGAACGTAGTCGCGGATGCACGTGCCGTCCGGCGTATTATAGTCCGTGCCGAAGATGTAAAACGCGTCGCGCAGGCCGAGCGGAACCTGAAGCGCCAGCGGGATGACGTGCGTTTCCGGCTCGTGGTCCTCGCCCCGTATCGGGCTGCCGTTCGCGTCGAGCATCGCGCCGCACGCGTTGAAGTAACGCAGCGCGGCGTACTGCAACCCGCTGACGCGGTTATACCAATTCAGCATGCGCTCGATCATGAGCTTGGTTTCGCCGTACACGCTGGCTGGTCCGACCGGGTCCTCTTCTGTGATCGGGGCGCTTTTGCTGGCGTAGACGCCGGCAGACGACGAGAAAATAATCCGTTTGACATCGTACCGGAGCATGGTATCGATCAGCCGCTGCGAATTGGACACATTATTCTGGAAGTATTTTCCCGGCAGTTTCATCGATTCGCCCGCTTCGATGAATGCAGCAAAGTGCGCGACGGCATCCACGTTATGCGTCTGGAACAGCACATCCAGCGCGCCTGCGTCCGCCAGATCACCCTGCACAAACGCGGCCCCGGCAGGGATCGCTGCCCGGTGACCTTTTACCAGGCTGTCATAGATCGTCACCCGGTGGCCTGCGGACAAAAAATAGGCTGCGGTCGCTGAGCCAACGTACCCCGCGCCGCCTGTCACCAAAACATGCATCGTTTTTTCTCCAGTGTGCAAACAACCGGTCAAGCCAAACCGTGATCGAAAGGCTGCTTGTTATCGATTGTACCGTAGAAGTGTGGGTGCACGTAAATTATCCAATTAGGCAAAAGATTAAAGTTCCCTGAAAATCTGATCCAAACCGGCTGAGCAGAGGTACAATAGGTATTGGTGCCGGGGTGACCACTGGACGAACAAGAAGGCAGGCGTTCTGATGGACGAATGGTACACAGACCACGATCAGTATGACGACGAACCGCACGTGAATGAAGAGCGCGATCATGATCCATTCAAACGGTCGTCATCCTGGCTCAAGGAGATTATCCAGCTTGTGCTGATCGTCGTGTTTGTGCGGGTCGGCATGGACACGTTTCTGCCGCGTTACGTAGTGGATGGCGCCAGCATGCAGCCGAATTTCCATACCAGCGAGCGTGTGATTGTGGATCGGATATCGATGTTATTCTCAGGTCCTTCACGCGGGGACGTGGTGGTGTTGGATTCGCCGCAGGCAGACGAGTTGTTGATCAAACGTGTGGTCGGTCTGCCGAACGAAACGGTCACGATTCAGAACGGACGGGTATATATCGACGGCAGGCTGCTGGACGAACCCTATGTCAACGGTTACTGCACGTATGCCTCGTGTGATGGTACGTGGGAACTGGGGCCGGATCAGTATTTTGTGTTGGGCGATAACCGCAGCCACAGCCTGGACAGCCATTCGTTTGGCCCGGTATCACGTTCGGCCATCAAGGGGATCGCGCGCGTGCGGTATTGGCCACCGGACGACGCCGGTATTCTCAACACCCCCAGTTATTGAACCCTGTGAGGCGTGTCGTCGCCGGGAGTCAGGCCATTCCAGGGAAAAGTCGCCTGTATTGACCACGCATTACCAGCGAAAGGTTGGTTGTGCGCCCCTTCTTTGGGGACGGGTGATTATCTCAATGGCGTAGCCTCAGGCCCGGACCTCGACGACGACACCTTCCTCGGCCCAGTTGTAGAGGGCTTCGGCGTTTTCCAGGCTGAGCAGCACACACCCGTAGGTTACCGGGTGCCCCAGATCGCCGCTCCACAGCAAATAACCACCGCCGCGCGTGGGGAATCCATGAAATCCATTCATCAGGTCCATGTTGGGGCCAGGATGGTAAAACCCCATGAAATGCGGCATGTACAGGTTCCATTGTTCGGCGTATGCATTGATTTCATGTGACTGCACCTGGAAGGTGCCCAGCGCGGTCGGGCTGGATGGCAGTCCGGTCGAGATCACCCAGTCAAACACAACCTGCCCGTTTGCATAGGCCCATAAATGCTGCTGCGAGCGGCTGATGATGATGCGCTTGTTGGGGATCGGGTCCAGCGGCACCAGCACGTCCTTCGAGGGGATGGCCAGCACCTGCCCGATCATTAATGCATCGGTGTTGACGTTCGTATTGACGGCTTGAATGTACGGGTAGGGCATCCCGATCTCTTCCGCAATCGCGGCCAGCGTCTGCCCGGCCCCCACGGTGTAGGTCGTCGAATCGTGCCAGATGCGGATTGATACCCCGGCCTGCCCGCGCGCAGCGGCCTGCTGCATGGCGGTGATGGCGTCCTCGGTTTTGATGAACCGCTCATCGGCAAATGTGGCGTTTGCCTGCAAAAATGCAGCCGGGCCGGTGGTGTTCATCGACAGGGACAACCCGGTCGGGTTATCCGGGGCGGATTCGGCAGTTAGCCAGGTCGCCCACACATCCGGCGGCGCGCTCCAGTGCTGCCATTCGTCACGGATCGGATCGTAGGCGCTGACGGTGAATGGGCTGCTCAGCAGGACATTCGCCTGGGCTACCAGCGGCGACGCATCGATGATAGCCGGGTAGGTCGTGCTCATTACCAGATCGAGCGCGCCGTCGGCCAGTTGACCGGCAGCGTCGGCGCGGATTCTGTCAACGGTTGCCGGAACATTCAATGCTCGACCTTCAATTGCCGGGCTGGCGGTGGCCTGCCCATTGATCAACTGCACTCCGGCGTTCGTCGCAGGCAGATCGATCGACGGTTTGGCGGACTCCAGGTACGCGGTGAGTTGCGCCAGATCGACATTGAGAACCGGTGCGATGTCAACCTGTCCGGTCAGGCTGCGCAGTATGCCCGAAAATCCTCCTTTAGAACGGCCCCACTCGTATGCATGGGCGGCAGTCGCACCGGCGTCAAGTGTGATACCCAGCTCCGCCGGGGCAGCCGTCCAGGTTCGAGCGCCATCGCGCAGGACAAGCCCCTGTTCGTTCCATGTCTGTGAGAGTGCGACAGCCGCCTCGCTTTGAGACATCCCGCTTACGTCCACTCCGGCGGCGTGAACGCCTGGTATCACGTTGCCCGATCCGTAGACTAGCCCCACGCCGACCGCCAGAGTCAAAAAACACGCCCCGACCAGCAGCAGTGACAGGGCCGCACCCAACAGCACCAATCTGGAGGTATGGAAACGCCGTTTCCGGCGTGCCGGGCGGCGTGGTGCGCGGGGCGGCACAGGCTGGTGGTGGGCTGGACGCCGGCGGGCGCGATGATTTGTGGGTCGCTGCATGGGCCAAACTCTCGCAGATAAGGTGAATGAAAATGGCGCGTGTGCATGATTATATACGAGGTTACGAGGACCTATCCAGGCCGGGTAGCCAGCCCGGCAGGCAGCCATACGGGGATCGTAGGGCGGCGGTCAGGTGCCGCCGGCGCGCGGGATTGGTTTGAGCAGCGTGCGGTCAAATGCGTCGATAGCTGCGGGGTCCATTGTCTGCAAGACGGCGCGCACCCGCCCGGCGTCCTTGCCGAATTGGCGTACGTCAATGCCCTGGCAGGTATCCGGCAGCAGGGCAAACCACTGCACGCTGCGCCGCAACATTTTCAGCCCACCCGCATGGTTGCCGCGCGTAATGTGATAATACGCTACGCCGACTTGCAGAATGGCGCGGTACAACTCACGCACCGGGCCTTTTTCGGCCATCCACTGCTCTTCAAAGGCGTCGTGTTGGGCGTAGTATGCCCCGGCGTTGAAGCGTTCGACGCCGAGTTGTGCCAGCGGGGGCAGCGCTTCCTGGCATTGGCACACCAGTTGCGCGACGACGCCGGGATCGGGCAGGCGTCCATAGGCGCGCACCGCGTCCAGCAGCGCCGTTTCGAGATCGTCGCGCAGCAGGCACGCGGTCGCACCCGCCGCCAGCGTTTCCGGTTCTTGTGCCGGATGCTGCACGACGGCCAGCACCGGCAGCCGCCGCGTAGCCTGTTCGGTTTTGGGCGTTGTGGTCCAAAAGCGCCAGTTCGGATCGCCGCCATCTACCAGCAGCAGCGTGGGGCAGTGGTCGATCAACTGGTCGATGAACTGCGCCGGATCGGCACAATACAGCAAGTCAAACCCGCCAGCGCGCAGGTGGGCCACAGCGCGATCTGCCCAGTCCGGCGATCCGGCCAGCGCGACGCTGGGAGGAATCGCCATTAAAACCGCTCGCGGATGAAGTCGAGGATCACGGGATCGAGGTGATGCGCATCGTCGGGCGTCCAGCGTTCTTCGAGGTTTTCTGTTCCGACGAATGCCCAAAATGCATCGATGGATGCCTGATCCCAGGTGCCGCTGACCCGTCCTCGGTAGTAACCCAGGCGGGCCAACATGCTCTGGAGTTCACCGGCCAGCTTGCCGTCGATGGTCAAGAGTTGGCCCGCCGCTGTCTGGCCGAAATACAGCCGGTGCAGCTTCAACAGGCCCGCCAGCCGTGTCACCGGATCGGGATCGTCGTCCACCCGCAGGTCAAGATAACGGTCGTTGTCCCCGCCGTAGCCGCCGTTTGCTTTGACGACCAGGATCGCTGCCGATTGTTTGCCGCGACGGTCGCCGCCTGCCGCGTCTCCGGCCAGCAGCGCGGTGACCAGGCGGGCGGCCAGATCACCGCCGGTGGACTCAAATGCCTGGGCCATCGCGTCGATCGTTTCCGGTCCGGTCAGGATGTTACCCTGACAGGCATAACCCGCACCTACGCGATGCCCGGCCCACGCGAAACAATCCTGGCCGGTGAACGCTGCGGTCTGTCCTGTCGCGTCAACGCACGCCACCTGCCGCTGAGCACGCATGTCATCGTTTTCCAACAGCCGGTCAAGCGTTTCTTGCGCGTTCAGACCGCCCGCCATCAGCGCCAGTCCATCCGGGCCAAAGCCGACTTTGGCGAAGGCTTGCGTGGCGACTGCGCCCGATCCTGCGCGAGCCCACATCACGACCGCACCCGCCGCGAGGAATTTGCTGGCAACAGCCACACCCCATGCAGAGCCGGCAGGATCATGGGCGACAATCGAAAACGTGTGCAGCGGGTAGGATTTCATGCGCGACTCCGGCGGGCTAAAACGGCGGTTCGCCGTCAAAGAACAGGTTCCACCACAGGTGCCACCGGGGCGTTTCGGGTTCGGGGGCAGGCGTGGCAATAAAAACCGGAGCAGCCGGGACCGGCGTCGGTTCGCTGATTCCGGCGGGAATGGGGATCACCAGGATTTCATTATCCCGGACCATTTTGCCTTCGGTGTGCGCCCAATGTTCGACGCTGGCGTCGTTGGCGGCGTAATCACGCTCTTTGAGCAGCGCGATCCGCTGTTGTTCGAGTACGTCAATGGTGGCCTGGAGCCGCTGCCGTTCAGCCTCCATTTGCTGACCGCGCGCAATCCGCCCGCTGAAGTTGATGACCAGCAGCAGCCCAATCGAGAGGATCAACGCGAACACGATTTGCAGGCTCGAAATCTGCTGCGGGTGATCGCGGTGGCGCGGCGGGCAGCTGGGTTGGTTGTCAGGATAGGGCGTGATCGGTTCGTTCATAGGCTTCTTCAGGATTCAGATCAGGTCGGGATACGGGCTTGTCCCGCGCCGGATGATGTTTGGATAACCGTACCACAACCCGGCCAATGCAGCAACGAAAAAGCCCAGACTGTGACCAGCCTGGGCCTTGTGCCGAAGGTGGGAGTCGAACCCACACCCCCGTAATGAGGACTACGCCCTGAACGTAGCGCGTCTGCCAATTCCGCCACTTCGGCGTGTAATGATGACCATTTTAGCGTGGAAGCGTCCGATGTCAAGTGTGAATTCACGTGTTTTTTGATCTGAATGCCTGTCTGAGCAGCGACATTCCCCTCAACGATTTTTCCCAGGCGCTAACCACCCGTGAACGTCCAGTTTTGGATGGTGCGGAAGCGGTCACTGGGCGAACTCAAAAAGCCCAACTGGACACCCTGGAGCCGCTCGTCTGCCGCGTAGGTATACAGCGGATAGTACAACACCAGGGCCGGGACGCGCTCGGCGAATAGCTCCTGAAAGCGGTGGTAATGGGCTACGCGGTTGATGCCGTAAGAGTCGCGCCGGGCATTTTCGAGCGCTTCGCTGATGCGCCGGTCATCGGCCCCGCCGTAGTTTTGGCCGGATTCGTACTGGCCCTGGTGCCAGAAAACAAACGGGTCCGGGTCGGCATTTGGTTCAAAACTCAATTCGACGATGGCGGCGTCAAAATCTCCCGCTTCCAACCGCGCCTGAAGCTTATCAGCGCCAACCGATTCGACCGATGTCAAAAACCCGATCTGGCCCCAACTGGCCGCGATATCGTTCGCCATCCCGACGAGCGCGGGATCATCGACTGTCAGAATCGTGATCTGTGGCTGGGCAGGGGCGGGTGGTTCCGGGGTGGCCTCAGCTTCCGGCGTTTCGGATGGTTCAGCCGAGTCACCTTCGGCGGGCGGTTGTTCGGCCTCGGCAGGTGGTTCTCCGGTGTCGTACATTTCTTCCGGGGCGGGCGTGGAAACCTCCAGATTCACCGTTTCCAGCATGGACTGGGCCTGTGCCAGGTCGTACTCCGGCCACTGTATTCCCGGTTCGTAGGCCCATGAGTCGGGCAGCAGCGGGCTGTCTGCCAGGATTGCGCGGCCAGAAAGATAGCGGGCCACCAGTGCCGCCCGGTCTACGGCATGTGCCAGCGCCAGGCGCGCGCGGGGATTACGCACAAAGCGCATGGCGTCATTTTCCCAATTGTAGATCAAGACGCCGACGTGTGGCTCGATGGCCGTGTAGAGGCTCAGGTTGGGCACCTGCTGCGCCGCAGCGTGCAGCGCAGGCGGGATCGAGCTGATGCTGTTGACTTCGCCCCGCCGGAATGCGTCCAGTGCTGCTTCAGCGGTTGGGTAGGTGCGGAACACGATACGATCCAGCGCATACCCTGCGGCCCCTTCCGGACGTTGGCGATAGACCGGCGCAACGCGCAGTTGGACCCCGTCGATCTGGCCGCCGGATGCCGTTAGCGTCTCAAGCTGGTATGGGCCTGTGCCAATGGGCGACAGGTTGAAGGGATGAGTCTCCAACTGGTCAAGCGGTGTGTTGGCAAGCACGTGCGCCGGAACAATACCGATCCGCAGTTGATCGGGGAATGAGGCGAGCGGCTGTGTCAGCCGGAAACGTACCATGACCTCGCTCAAAGCTTCCGCTTCAATCGTGCGCCAGAACTCATGTAGTGATTCTGCTCCCGGAAAGTCGGGGTCACTCATCGCCGAGATCGTGTAAACGACATCTTCTGCTGTGAAGGGGATTCCGTCCTGCCACAGTACATCGTCACGCAGCACAAAAACGTATTCCAGCCCGTCTGCCGAAACAGTCCACGATGCCGCCAGATCGGGGATGATTTCGCCATACTGGTTGGTGGTCGTCAGCCCCTCGAAGATCAGCGACGTGATGTCGCGGTCCACCGGGTTGTAGGTCGCCAGCAGCGGATTCAACTTGCGGATATTGCCGACCAGCGCTTCGACCAGGATATCTGGCGGGGCGGCTGGTTCGATGACTTCGGGTGATGCTGGCTCAATGCCGGGGGCTGCGGGCGGTTCTGGCGTCGGGATCAGTGTTGGCGGGGGTGTTGCCGTAGCGGGTTCAGGGGCAGCGCCCGGCGTACTGGCGCTGGGACGGGTAACGACAGCCAGACCCAACAGGGCGCTTGCCAGAACCAGCGCCAGAAACGGCCAGCGTAATCCCTTGAGCATGGTACGTCTCCTAAAAAATAGAAGAGGTGTTGTGCGTCACCGCAAAACACCCCCCACTATACTGATTTTTCTCACTCTGATTGGGTACGGACCGGCCCCATTTAGATTTTTTGGATCAGCAGTTGGATGATCGCATTCGCCAGAAAAGCGATGGATAACCCGACCGTGATCTGAAACAACGTTTTTTCCAGGCCGCGCCGCGTCTTGGTGATCCCCATCGTATCCGTGCCACCGAACAAACCACCCAGGCCTTGCCCCTGTGCTTGCAGGATGATCACGACAATCAAGGCAAGGGATGTTAGAAGCTGAATGAACTGAAGCGCATCTTGTACGGACATTTTTTCTATCTCCTCGGACGTCAAGCGGGGCGATTATATCACGCCCACGCCGACTTGCAAGGGGCGATTTATGCGGGAAGCAGAGCGCCGGGTTTTTGAGAGTCGCAATAGTCGGCTGCATTCGTATAATATAGATGGAGTATTTATGGTCAGTAGGAAGCTTCAATAATAAAATTCCGTTTTGTCTCCGTTTTTTAGGGGTTGGCCGATGTTTGTTGGGATACTGAGTGAGCAACAACATGTCGTCGATGATTATTTCAGATTGCATGTTATATATTTAAGTAATAACCATTGACGATCAATCGACTCTTCTGATGATAAACAGTATCACATAAGAAACCCTGCAAATCGAGTGTGGAAACCTGTTTCAACCGGCTGGCTGTATGTGCCTGGATCGCCAGATAGCGAAATCACGAACGCGGTAAGCCCTCAGAATCATCTCATGCACAACATGGCGTTGGCAGCAAGAGGGAGCAAGTATGGTCAAAGGCATAGTAAATATGCTGTGGGTGGGGGCAGGTACCGCTGAGACGGATTGGGGGCAATCCGTCCTTGTTGACACGGACCCTGACTGGTTTACGCGGGTCCATGCCGGCGATCTTGACGATGCGCTGGTCCGATTGGGAGAGACTCCGGTTGACATTGTGCTCGTGGAACCTTCTGCCGTTTCGCCAGACGTGACGTTGAGCTGGATCAGGCGTTTGCAGGCAGAATTCCCCGTTGTGCCGATCATCGTGCTGGCCGACCAGGACGATGACGAACTTGCCCGGCACGTGATGCAAGCCGGAGCGCAAGATTGTTTGTCGAAGCAAAGCGTAACCCCCGAGTGGTTTCGCCATGCTGTTCAGGGCGCGCGAGAACGACAGCGCGTTCAGAACCGGCAGGATGAACAGGGGCGACTTGCGCAGGGCCTGGCGACTCTGGTCACGTTGGCTCTTGGGCAGCACATCAGCCACGACGTCGTGTTTGACCAGGTACTGCACCAGGCACGGCGGTTGGTATCATGCACGGCAGCGCATATCATGTTGTTGGAAGGTGATCATGTGCGCGTCGTGCGGAGCGTGGGCTATCAAGTGTTTGGCTGCAAGACGTTTGCAGGTGGCATGTCGCACCGGTTGGCGGATGTGCCGTTTGGCGCAGACGCGATCCAGGGACGACGCCCCATCGTGCTGCCCGATATACAAGCCGACCCGCGTTGGATCAGCCTGGAAGACACAGCCTGGATTCGATCCGGCATCACGATGCCGCTCCGGTTGAACGATCATGTGTTGGGGTTGTTGACGCTGCACAGCACGGCGGTGGGGCACTTCAATGAATCAGATGCCGACCGGCTGCATATGCTGGCCGACGCGGCTGCCGTAGCGATTGAGAATTCCCAGTTGTACCGGCAGGCCCTGGATGAACGTACTGGACGGGAGCAGGCTGAGGTCGCCTTGCAGGAGAAGCAAGAACACCTGCGGAAGATAATCGATCTGGTACCTCACATGATCTTTGTAAAGGATCGAGCCGGACGGTTTTTGCTGGTAAATCAAGCGGTTGCCGAGGCATATGATACCACGGTCGAACAGTTGACCGGCCAGTTGCATGCTGATTTCCACCTGTCACAGGATGAAATCCGGCGTTATGCAGCAGACGATCTGGAAGTGATTATCAGTCGCCAACCGAAGGTGATCCCGGAAGAGACGTTTCACGATGTTGCTGGTAACCAGCGTATTCTGACCATCACAAAAATCCCGTTCGACTTGCGCGCCTTGTCGGAACCGGCGGTATTGAGTGTGGCGCTGGACATTACTACCCAACGCGAGATCGAACAATCCCAGCATGAGCAGCGGGTGCTGGCCGAAGCATTGGTCGCGTCAGGAGCGGTGATCAACAGCACGCTGGAGCTAGACACGGTGTTGGGTGGTATCTTGATCGCGATGGCGCGTGTCGTGCCGCATGATGCCAGCAGCATCATGTTAATCGAAACTGGCATAGCGCATGTGGCACGCTGTCGCGGGTTTGTCCGTCGGGGAGCCGAAGAGGCGGCTTTCGCCCTGCGCCTGCATGTGACTGAGGACCCGATCTTGCTTCAGATGATCGAAATAGGCCACCCGGTGATCATCCCCGATACACACCAGCACCCTGGCTGGCTGCGGATTCCAGAGTTGGACTGGATACGGTCGCATATTGCAGCGCCGATCTATGTGGGGTCACAGGTCATCGGTGTTCTGAACCTGGACAGCACACGCCTCAATGCGTTTACACCGCAGCACGCCGAACGCTTGCAAGTTTTTGCCAACCAGGCGGCGATTGCGATCCACAATGCGCAGCTCTACGAGAGAACGCGCCACTACATGACCGAGCTTGAACAGCGCGTCGGCAAACTCCAGATAGACGTCGGCCAACTGCTGCTTGC
>CAYMTN010000116.1:4588-16578 GCA_964393335.1 uncultured Anaerolineaceae bacterium | reverse complement strand
GCCGGATGCGGTCATCGTCGATTGGGAGATCGGGCTGGAGACGATCAAATGCCTGGTGCAGCAGAACCCACACATACCGGTCCTGATTTTGTCCCGGAAGGCGGACGAAGCCTATGTGACCGAAGCGCTGCAAGCAGGCGCGACAGGATATGCGCTCAAAGATTCGTCCCCGGAAGAAATAACCGAGGCGCTGCACCATATCATCGGCGGGCGGCGCTATTTAGGCCCGGTGTTGTCTGAGCGTGCTATCGAAGCCTATATCAACAACCGCCAGGCCGGGAGTGAAGCGCTCAGCTCGCTGGACATGCTAACCGAACGCGAGCGTGAAGTGTTCCAGTTGGTGGTCGGCGGCCACCGCAACCGCGAGATCGCAGACCGGCTGTATATCAGCCCGCGCACCGTCGAAACCCATCGTGCCAACATGATGCGCAAGCTTGGGCTGCGCAACCAGACCGATCTGCTGCGGTATGCGGCCCAGCGCGGGCTTATTTCCCCTGACGGCTGACGCCAGTCTCCGTAAAAACCCGTAGACGCACAGACTACGTACGTGAAAACCCACAGATCAGAATGCGGGTTTTTGGGCTGGCATTTGCGGGCTTTCCCGAATATACACGCCCCTCGAAACACCTTATACTTGCCTTAATGTTAAGACGCAACCCTGACACAACTATCCACAATCTATGATCCACAAACATAAAAGGAGAGAACACCGTGTTCCGTAAATTCAATCGCAATGAAAGTGGTCAGACCGCACTTGAAGCCGCCATCATCCTGATTGCGTTCATCGTGGTCGCCTCCGTCTTCGCCTTCGCCGTGCTGTCATCCGGTTCGAAATCCACCGAAAAAGGCACCCAGGCCATCAGCGCCGGTCTGCAAGGCGTACAATCGTCACTCGAAACCAAGGGTGCCATCATCGCGAAAAGCGACACTGCCGACCAAGTAGACTTTATCGTGATGACCCTCTCATTGGTCGCCGGGGGCGAGCCAGTCGACATGGGCACCACATCACGAAAAGTTGTGATCGGTTACCGTGATGCCGACCAAATTGTAAATTCGCTACCCTGGACGATTGAAACCGGCGGTTGGTTGGTCACGATTGACGGTGACACGTCGGCGGACGCGGATGACCTGTTGGAGCCGGGCGAGCTGGTTGAGGTGACCGTCCCGCTGGCCAGCCTGACGACGACTCTCGGCAAAAATACAGAATTCACCCTTGAGATCAAGCCGCCCGTCGGTGCCGTCATCAACATGACCCGCACGACCCCGCCCGCTATCGAAACCGTGATGGAACTCCAGTAACGACAATCGCCAATAAAAGGGGTGGGCAGTTCCAACGCCCGCCCCCTGACCTACGGCAAGCGCTTTACCAAACTATCTACATAACACGAGGCACGGCCAAGCCTTAAATAATCCCATAACACCGGTCTTAAGGCTCACAATCGAGCCAAAGACATCGCCCCACCCGAACTTGGCCGTGCCGGTGGGGCGATTTTTTACCACACAACCGGGACGAACACCGGGCAGGAACACGGGCACTAGACGTTAAAGAGAAGCGGCCATGAATCTGGAACAACGAGTTGAAACGCTAGAACAGGAACTTCAAGTTCTCAAAAGCCAGATACAAGCCACACTGTTGGACTTACAAGAATTCATGCTGACGAATTCGTATCCGACACTGCGGGCTGACGATCAGGCCGCTCCCTCGCAGCCCGCACCGGCCCCGGTCGCATCCCAACCGGCCACCGCGCGCCCGGCAGAACCGGCGGCTGACCAGGCAGAAACCAGCGCACCCGGCCCGTACCGGCAAGTCCCCACCCACGAACACGCGGATTCGCCGCCCAGACGGGCGCACAATTCGGACGGTGACGCCCAGGTCCGCGTGAAAAAGATCGCATCCGTTGACACGTTCGTGCGCCACCCACAACAGCCCGAACCGTACGACGATCCGTATTACCCGGAGATGGACGAGCCAGCGAATACGCGCCGGATGGACGATTATGACCCGCCGGTCCATTCGCTGCCCGCTCGCCGAGCTGACGAGTATGACGAGCCAGCCCACTCGCTGCCCGCTCGCCGCAATGGGCACCACCACCGGCAGCCCGCCAGAAACGAACCGGGTTGGTTCGACCAGGACCAGGACGATCCGGACGATGATTACCCGCGCGAGTTACAGGGCTGGGTGCCGCCTTTTTTGACCAAACCGGTTAGCGAGCCAGCCTCGATCCCGAATGCGGATTGGGCCAACCTGTACACGTTGGAAGAATGGGTCCAGAAGCGGATCGACGCGATTGGCACGTCAAAGACCCGGCTGTTGATCAATCGTTACAGCGACGAAGGTCATATCGATCCGCTGCTGCGCGTGATGATGTTCCAGCTTGTTTCGATCATAACGGAACAACAAAACACGCCGGCCCACAACAATCCACGCGATCCGAGGGATGGCCAGGCGCGTGATGTGACACATGATATGGTTCTGAAAATGATCGCCCGGTTGCAGAACACAGGGCTTACGCGGAGGAAGAATCATGGATAAGGCGATCACCAGCGCGATGTTGATCACGATCAGCATGATTATGGTCATGCTGCTGTTTAACGTCGCGTATCCGGCCATTATCGAAGGCGGCGATACTATCGCCAACATGACCGGGCGCTCACAAACCCGGATGAGCACGCAAATCGTCGTGGTGCATGCCGCCAGCGAGTTAGACAGCGACGGGAACTGGTACGACGCGAATACGTTGGGCGATTTTGAAGTGTTCGCCTGGATCAAAAACATCGGATCGACGCGTATCGTCGCCGTCGACCGCCTGGACGTTTTCTTCGGGCCAGAAGGCAACTACGTGCGTATTCCGCACCAGAGCGAAGCCAGTGGCAGCATGCCGTATTGGACGTCGCAAGTCGAAAATGATACGGAATGGAAACCGACCGCCACGTTGAAGATCACGTTACATTACCCCGCCGCGCTGCCATCGACGCGGTACTACCTGAAGGTCGGCACGCCGACCGGCGTATCTGACGATTATTTCCTGGGGCTGTAAATCATGGAAACCGTGCTGGCCGCGACGTTGATTGTGTTCCTGCTGTTGTTCGGCGCGTTTACGCTGTCCGAAGCCTATATCAGCACGCAGGATACCTTACAGGCCGCCTGGCAAGACATGGCTGATCGCCTGGCCGACCAGATGCAGACGCGGCTCAGCCTGGTTTCGACCCAGGCGGACAGCACCGGGCGGGTGATTGAACTGACGCTGCGCAATGACGGCACGCGGCGGTTGATCGATTATGACGACTGGGACGTGTTCATCCAGTATTACGACAGCGCTACCCCGGAATTCTACGACATCAAGCGGCTGCCTTACACGCGCACGCCCGCCACTAACCAGTTGCCCGTTTTGACGGTCAACACGGGCCTGGACGTTGCCAGCCTGAGTCAAGCCATCGTGACCGGGGATATGTTGGCCCTGACCGATTCCGACCATTTGACCGCCGAGCAGATTTACCGCCTGGAGTCAACGCCGGTCAACGGCACGCTGGCCCACAGCGGCGTTTCGCTCGGCGCGGGCGACACGTTCACCCAGGACGACATCAACAACGGCCTGATCACCTATTCGCAGCAATCCGGCGGCGCGGCGGACAGCTTCACCTTTACGATTGCCGATCCTGTCATCCTAGGGCTGGCGGCTAACCAGTGGTCCGTCACAGCCATCTACACGGATGGGGACGCGCAGATGCTCGAATCGTTCGAGCCGGGCGTATGGAATCCGGGCGAAGACCTGGTGCTGCGGATGGAAATCAACCCGCCGGTCGCAGCCGGGACAGCGCTGCAAGCGACGGTTGCCACCGGCAACGGGTCTACCACCGCGAGCACATTCGTCAGCGAAGAACCGGATACCTTCGCCATTCGCATCACGCCGCGCGTGGACGCCCACACCGGCACCGCCGTGTCGAACGGCGGGTTGGCCGTGCTGGGAAGCGCTCAACTTCAGGCGTCCGGCGATGACGTGCAGGCCGCCGACCTGGTTTACAGCGTCACGGCAGGGCCGAGTCACGGCACGCTCAACCTGGGAAACACCTTCACCCAGGCCAATATTGACGCCGACGAGGTGACGTATACCCACGACGGCAGCGGGCAGCCGGATGAATTTACGTTCACCGTCACCGACGGCACGCGCACGACCGGTGACTACACCTTCACGATCACGATTAGCGGCTGACGACAGGGATACTCATGACCACATCAACGCCAGAATCCGCAGACGAACGCCCTGAAAAACGCCCGATCATTTCATCCGGCAATCCTGAGCTGGATGGCAAAATGGGCGGCGGCATCCCGCAGGGAGCCTTGACCCTGATCGAAGGCAGTTCAGGGGCCGGTAAATCGGTGCTGGCCCAACAGATGATCTGGGGAGCGCTGAAAGACGGGTTTCGCGTCGCGTTGTTCACCAGCGAAAACTCGGTGAAAAGCCTGATCCGGCAGATGCAAAGCATCGACCTGGATGTGCTGGACTTCTTGCTGCTGGGCAAACTGCGAGCGTACCCGATCGAGCTGGCGCACCTGGGCGACCTCGCTGCCAGCGAGTTGTTCCGGGCGATGAAACGTATGCGCGACTACGACGTGTTGATCGTCGACTCGTTTACATCCGCGATTGCGACCTCCTCGACGGACCTGCAGATCCGCACCTTTTTTGAGGGGTGCAAACGTCTGTCCGCGACCGGCCAGACGGTGCTCGTCACGCTGCACGACCACACGGTAGACGAGGACTCGATCGATCCCATCCGGTCGTTGTGTGATGTTCATTTGCGGCTGCGCACCGAAGCAGACGGGCAGCGTCTGATCAAACTGTTGGAAGTGGCGAAAGTACGCGGCGGAGACACCGTGACGGGCGCTATCGTCGGGTTTGACGTCGAACCGGGCTGGGGCATGCGCGTGATCCCCATCAGCAAGGCACGGGGGTAAAACATGGCCCAGTCAGTGCTCCCGTTTGATTACCAAGCGTATGCTGTCCAACATGCTGATTGGCAGCACGTGCGCGCCCAACTGCCCGAATCACTGCGCCGTGCCTGTGATGAATCCCCGCTGCTGGTCGAATACATCTGCCATCTGCCCCTGGATGAGATCGGCATCCCGGAATATTACGCCAAACCATCACGCGGGTTGGGCGAAACGGAATATCACAACCTGATCTATCCGATCAAGGATGGTTTGTTCGTACACATTTACCCCGATACGTCGGGGGCGCGCGACCACCACATTGCGATCGAGCCATCGGTCGTCGTAGACGTCGATCACCTGATTCCGCCGATAGATGAGCGCCTCATCCAGTGGGCGGAAGACATCGGGCGCATCGAGGACAAACAGGAAAAAACCGACCTGCTGCTGAGCCTGGTCGACCGGATATGCACGACGGAACGCGCCAACGGCAAAGGGCGCTCTGACAAGATCGTGGTATCCCCGATGGAGCTGGAAGGCATCAAGTACCGCGTCGTGCGCGACAAGATCGGCCTGGGAGTTTTGCAGCCGCTGCTGCTCGACCCGTACATCGAGGACATTAGCTGTTCGGGCGTGGGCCACATTTTTATCGAGCACAAAATTTTCCGCAGCGTGCAGTCGTCGATCTACTTCCCGACTCACGACGAAGTCGACGATTTTGTGATCTGGCTCGGCGAGTGGATCAAAAGCCCGGTGACGGTCCGCAATCCCCTGGTCGATGCCGTGCTGCCGGACGGCTCGCGTATCAACATCGTGTATGGCCGCGAAATCTCCAAGCGCGGCAGCAATTTCACCATTCGTAAGTTCAGCGGCACGCCGACCAGTGTCCTGGAACTGATCGAATTTGGCACGCTCGATTACACCATCGCGTCGTACCTCTCGTTCATGCTGGAAGAGGGCCTGAATCTGTTCGTCGTGGGGGCGACGGCATCCGGCAAGACTACGACGCTCAACGCGATCAATACGTTCTTGAAACCCGACGCCAAGATCGTGACCATCGAAGATACGCCGGAGGTCCAGGCCCCACACAAAAACTGGGTCCAGGAGGTCACCCGGCACATGGGAGCCGAAACCAAAGGCGGCGAAGTGGGCATGTTCGAACTGCTCAAAGCGGCCCTGCGGCAGCGCCCCGACCGGATTATCGTGGGCGAAATCCGCAGCATCGAAGCGGTCGTGGCGTTCCAGGCCATGCAAACAGGGCACGGCGTGATGTCCACCTTCCACGCCGCATCGGTAGAAAAGCTGATCCAGCGCCTGACCGGCGACCCGATCAACATCCCGAAAACGTACATCGACAACCTGAACCTGGCCGTGATCCAGGCGGCGGTGCGGTTGTCCAACGGCAAACGCGTGCGGCGTATTCTCAGCGTGAACGAAATCATCGGCTACGACCCGGTATCGGAGAGCTTCTCCTTTTTGGAAGCGTTCCGCTGGAATCCCGCCACCGATGTCTTTGAGTTTCCCGGTTACATGAACAGTTACCTGTTGGAACAGGTTATCTCGATCAAACGCGGCATCCCACCGCACAAGCGAAAAGCGATCTATACCGAAGTCAAGCGGCGGGCCAAGATATTCGAAAAACTACACCTTGAGAAGGGGGTGACAGACTTCTATGAATTCTTCGATATTCTCTCAGAAGCCAGACGACAAAATCTCCTTTAAGCTGGTATCACCGTTCGACCTGTTTTACCAGTTGACGTACATGTCGGCCATGGCCGCTGCGGGCATCACGCGCAGCAAAACGTTTGAAGTCGCCGCCCAGTCGTCGTCTGAAGCAGCCACGTATTTCGTGGCGATCAACATGCTGGTGGATGAACTGCGCTACGACTACCCGGAAGCGTGCCGCCGCGTTGGCGCGCGCGCCAAGTCGGATAACATGAAAAGTTTTTTGCTGCGCCTGTCCGACGCCCTTCGATCCGGCGAGCCGCTGGCCGATTTTCTGGCGCGGGAAGCGGAAGTCCAGGGCGAACATTACCAGAACAGCTACGAGCGCGACCTGGAAGCCCTCAAACAATGGTCGAACGCGTTTTCCTCGATTGTGATCTCGGTGGCGCTGATCGTCATCATCCAGGTGATCTCGGCGATGTTGTATTCGATGAACCAGGGCACGATCCTGGGGCTGGTATCGGCGGGCCTGCTCATGAGCGGTTTCGGGACGTGGATCATCTGGCGTTCGGCCCCTCACGAAGTGATGAATGTCAAGGCCAACACGGGATCACACGACCAGCGGTTGAGCCTGCGCCTGCTGCGCACGACGATCCCGCTCGGCGTGATGGTCGCAGCGGTGCTGTACATGGTCGGGCTGGGTACGGGCTGGATACTGATCGCCTTCGCCCTGTTTTTGCTGCCGGTGGGCGTGATCAGCCTGATCAGCGACCGGCACGTGAACAAAAAAGACGTGGAATTCAGCACGTTCTTGCGCTCAACCGGCGGCATGGCAAGCTCGACCGGCACCACGTTAAAAGAAGCGCTGACCAAAATCGACCTGACATCGTTCCCGGCGCTGGAAGAAGACGTCACGCGGTTGAGCACGCGCCTGCAAGCCCTGGTCGAGCCGGAAATCTGCTGGCAGAAATTCGCGCAGGAATCCGGCAGCCGCCTGATCAGCGACGTGGTCGATATTTTTTATGGCGGGGTACGGATCGGGGGCGATCCCGAACGGGTGGGTTATTTGTGCTCGCTCTTTACCGCCAAAACCACGCAGCTACGCGCCAAGCGGCGGCTGACCGCCGGCACGTTTACCGGGCTGTCGGCAGTGATGCAGGTCGTCGTGTCGGGGTTGATGGTGTTTGTACTGTCCATCGTACAAAACTTCGCCAAGCTGGTTGCGACGCTGATGCCCACCGGGGAAGGCGCGCAAACCAACATGAGCATCGGGCTGGCCGATTTTAGCGCGGGCGAGCTTCAGTTCCTGGCGACGATGACCTTGATGATGATCGTGGTGCTGGCAACGGTCAGCGCGCTGGCCGCTATCGCCACCGATGGCGGGTACAAGCTCAAAGTGATGCTGTTCCTGGCGGTGACGACGTTTGTATCGGGCGTGTGTTACCTGGCCGTTCCGCCGCTCGTGGACAGCATCCTAAAAGCATGACGGGGGAGTTAACTGAGGGTTGATCTCATGTCTACCTTAGACATCGTGCTGGCTCAAAAACAAATTCTCATAGGGCTGCTTCTCGCCGTCGTGCCGTTTGCGGTCGCCATCGCGCTGAAGGTGTTTGCGATGGTGCAGCGCAGCAACGCCGCCCGTTTGGTACGCCAGCAGCAGGCTGCCATCGTCCGGCAGGCGGCCAGACGTGCGCTCGCTGATGTTGAACCATACCACGAGCCGGTCCAGCCGGTGGCGGCAGGTGCGCCAGTCGAGACGGTGGCGGCGGCCACCAGCGCCGCCATGCCCGCGCCCGCCGCGTCCCACGCCGAACCGCTCGCCTCCGGCGACGCGCCAGAGCCGGAGGCAGCGGTTGATGCTGAAGCAGCAGACGACGAAGCCCCAGGCGGCGACGAAACGATCTCGTCAACGATGCAGGCGCTGCTTTCTGATGTGTTTGGGGAAGATGACGCTGCTGCGCAGTATGAAAACCTGCTGCGCGGTTTTGAAGACGTAAGCACGCATGATCTGATTACGCTGGGGCAAAAGCTCATGGAAAACATGCAACAGCATCAGGCACCGCCTGCGTCCAAGTGAGATAAGGAGCATGTCGATGAGCGCCAGAAAAAACGACTTTGTTAACCAGGTCACAAGTGAACTGCGTGCAGAAGAACTGCTCGGCCTGTCGCTTCCGCCCGCTATCACGTACCGCCCGGTCCCTCATGCGGATTCCGAGGGCAAAGTCATGTGGCGTGTGCGTTTTGACCTGGCCTACGACCCCACGCGCTGTTTTGGCGTGGATATCAACGATGAGGTGATCCTGGGGCGTGAGGACACGGACGAAACGATCTCGCTGGACATATTCGATGCCGCCGAACTGGGCGTTTCCCGGCGGCACGCGCTCCTGCGCCCGACGCGCGGCAAGCTGTACCTCATTGACCTGGAAAGCACGAATGGCACCTGGCGTAATGGCCGGTCGATCGGCGTCAACACGCCGTACAGCCTGTCAAACGGCGATCTCTTGACGCTGGGCAAGCTGGAAATGCTGGTCCGGATCATCGAACGCCCGCCGGGGCAGACCGGATCGATCGGCGAAGATGCCGACCTAGCTACCTTGATGCTGCCGATAGGGCGTGCGATCACGTCCCAGCTCAGTGTCGATGAAGTCTTAAAACAGGCGCTGGAAATGACCGTTTCGTTCACGTCGGTGGATGGAGCTTCGATCTGGTTGGTGGATGAACATACCGGCGAGTTATTCCTGGAAGCCGCGTTAGGTGTCGAGGAGGAGGCGCTGAAATCCATGCGCCTGTCGGTGACGGAATCGCTGGCCGGTGAGGTGATCGCTACCGGGAAGCCCGTGCGCCTGAACCGCCAGGCCGACAGCGGCCCGATCAAGGTCAAGACCGGTTTTCTGGTCGAGGCCGTGATCTTTGTGCCGCTGACGTTGGGGGGCGTGACATTCGGGGCGCTGGCAGCGTCGCACAACAAGCCGGGCAAACGTATCACCGGGCGCGATGAACGAGTCATGAG
The DNA here is from genome assembly GCA_964393335.1 of uncultured Anaerolineaceae bacterium. Classification (GTDB taxonomy): domain Bacteria; phylum Chloroflexota; class Anaerolineae; order Aggregatilineales; family Aggregatilineaceae; genus CAYMTN01. Next base: position 6,976 of record CAYMTN010000116.1, on the reverse strand, counting down.
CACGATTGCCGAGTTCACCGCGATTGCGGTCCAAAACGCGCGTTTGTACCAGGCCACTGAGCGGGCGCTGTCGCGCCGCGTGAAGGTGCTGACCGCCATCCAGTATGCGCTCTCGCAGAACGTGAGGCAGCAGATCAACTCGATCCTGGGGTATGCCGGTCTGCTTGGCATCTACAACAACCTGGATGACGACAGCCTGGACCTGCTGCAACACATCAGCGATGCCGGGGACCAGATGGCGACGCTGGTCGATCAACTGGTCGACATCACGCAGCACAGCGAAGCGCCCGTACTTGAGCACCAACCGTGCGACCTGGTGGACGAAGCGACACGCGCCATCAGTGATTTGCACAGTGGGGCAGCCGCACACGGGATCAAATTCCAGTTTCAGGTGATCGGGGAACCGGTAATGGTGCTCGGCGATGCGGCCCACCTGCACCGCAGCATCTGGAATCTGCTGGACAACGCGGTCCGCTATTCGCCGCCCGGCGGCGAAGTCGGGCTGACCCTGGTCTTTTCCCCGACCGAAATCCTGATCCGGGTGCGGGACTGGGGTCCCGGCATTCCAGAAGAAGACCTGCCGTTTTTGTTTGACCGGTATTATCGTGGGCACCAGATGGGGACGGAAAACGGCGGCATCGGGCTGGGGCTTGAACTGGTGTGGACGACCGTAAAAGCGCACCGGGGGATCGTGACCGCCCGCAACGTCGATGGGCAAGGGGCTGAATTTATCATCTCGCTACCCGGCACACTGTACACTTCGTGAGGGTGAAGGAATGATCACGATGGTTTCGTTAAGCGTACTGTTGGGGCTGGCGACGGCAGCCCTGCTGAACTGGCTTTCAGATATCCTGCCGCGTTTTTCCCCGAACGCGCCCGCCGACACCGCGATCACGGCGTGGTGGCGCTCGCGCAGGGGGCAGACGCTCACCTGGGACTCGCTGCTGCCGCTGGCGAATCTGGTCTTCACGGCGTTCGCGTTTGGATTGATGGGGGCCAAGTTCGGGCTGTCGTGGCGCTTCGCCTTTTTTACGGCGAGTTTCGGCCTGCTGATGTTGATCGCGCTGATTGATCTGAAGTACCGGTTAGTGCTCAACGTCGTCATTTACCCGCTGAGCGTCATTATCGTGATGGGACAGGCGTGTTTTTATCCGCAAGATATGGTGCGCGTGCTGCTGGGCGGTGGAATCGCGTTTGGGGTGTTTTTCTTGACCGCGTTCATCAAACCGGGGCAGTTGGGCGGCGGTGACATCAAACTGGCGACGTTGATCGGGCTGGCCTTTGGGTTCCCGGACATGCTGTGGGCGTTGCTGGTTGGCGGCGGCGTGGGCGCGATCATGGCCCTGCTGTTTATCGTGCAGGGCAAAGGCAAAACGTTCGCCATACCGTATGCGCCGTTTTTGTGCTTTGGGGCCATGATCGCCTTGTTGGTGAATCCATTTGCAGGACTTATGTGAGGCAGGAGATAACGATGATAACCAGTGCCGAGATGCGTCCCCTTGAATCCGTGCCGGACGAGACGCCCAAATCGTCATCACGATTTGTATGGTGGCTGGTGGTGATGGGCCTGGGGCTGCTTTTTCTCCCGCTCTATATGACCGCCGCCGCCTTGCAGAGCGACAGCGACAGCCTGCAAGCCGATCTGGCGATCTACCAGGCGACGCTGACGGCAGTGCCGACGGTTGACCCGCAAACGCAAGCGGCAACGGATGCGCTGTCCGAAACGCGCGTCCAGATCGCGCAGTTGGACAGCGCGAACCTGTCCACGCAGCACGTCAACTGGCCGCTCATCGCGTCGATCATTGTGAACTACGACGTGACCCAACTGGCCGTTTTCAGCGTGCAGCAAGAAGGTTATAACGTCGTCGTGACAGGGCAGGCCACCAGCGAATTAGCCGTTATGAACTACGTACAGGCGCTGAGTGACTCGGAGCAATTCAAGCGGGTCGTGCTTCAATCGATCAAACTGACCGTGCCAACCAGCCCGTTACCCTCAGGCGAACGCGCCGCACGGCTGGCGGAATTCGCCATCTTGTTAGAAATAAAGGCGGTGCCAGCATGACGTTTGGCAATTGGCGTAATACACTCCTGGTTCCCTTGCTGCTGCTGGGCGCGATCAGTTTCGCGGAAATCTTGTTCGGGGCAGCGGTGCTGCTGCCGGCCTGGCAGGAGCATGACACGCTGGCGGTGGAGGTAAAAGCGGCCAGCACGCAGGCCGGGCAAAAATCGATGACCGGCGACGACAGCGCCGAAGTAGCGCTGGTCCAACTCAAGCGGTTTGAAGAACGCCGCAGCGACTCTGCTACTGACTATCTGAGCGACGCGGAGGCCGATAACATCCTCAACCTGGTGTATGCTTATGCGGTGGCGAACCAGGTTTCGATCACC
>CAYMTN010000116.1:0-4578 GCA_964393335.1 uncultured Anaerolineaceae bacterium | reverse complement strand
ACTCAAACGACGAAGACCCGGCGCGCGCGTTCCAGGTTCACATTTACAGCGTGACGGCGGAAGGCACGCTTCAGAACTTGTTGTTTTTTCTGAGCGCCATCAAAGAAGCGACCGCGCCGGGGGTGCTGCCCCGCAACGTGACGATCCAAAACAACCAGCTTACGATGGAGCTGGCGCTGTATACGTCGCCCTATGCGTCGAATCAGGCGCTGGATGCGCTGCCGGTCTTTGCGACGCCGACACCACCCGCGCCCTACCCGACGCCGCTGCCAACGCTGACGCCGACACCCACCATCACCCCATCGCCGAGCGCAACGCCGTCGCCGACGGTCACGCCCACGCCCACCGTCACCCCAACCGATATACCGACCGCCACGCCGACCGCCACGCCGCTGCCAGCCGGGCCGGTAGTCGGATTCGGCGCGTACGACGATGGCGACGTCGCGCTGCGCTACAGCGGCGCGTGGGAGTCAATCGAGTCCCAGCGGGGCTATGGCGGCAGCTATCGTTACAGCCCCGACCCAGGGGCCAGGGTCGAACTGAACTTCATCGGGACGGATATCGCCGTCCAGTACGTGGCCTATAGAAACTTCGGGATTTTTGACATTTACGTCGATGGTGCCTTGATCCAGTCGGTGGATGCCTACACCGCCGCCGGTACATTCGGGCAGGTGGTGTATGTAACCGGCCTGGCTAACCGGCTGCATACGCTGTCGATTCGCAACACCGTCCGGCGCAATCCAGCGAGCAGCGGTAATGTGCTCGCTATCGACGTGATTCACGTCCTGGAATCAACAGCCAGCGGATCGGGTTCTTAACGCACAAGGGAAGGAAGCGCCAGTGTACCTGCATCGACTCAACCTCAGGATACGGCTGCTTGATACCGAGAGTCTGCGGATTCGCGGGTGGCAAGAAGCGCTGGACCGGGGGTGGGCGGCAATCTGGAACGCCCTCACGCAGCCATCTGACCACATCCACGATCTGGGCCAGCGCCGCCAGGCTCGCTTTTTGTCGGCGCTGTTGATCTTACTGGCGGGCCTGGTGCTGCTGGCCGGTATTATGCCCTATGCCATCGTGCTAGGCAGCGCCCTGGACCACAGCACGGTCGGTCTGATGTTGTTAACCGGCGAAATCGCCCTGGGCATTACCTACGGACTTAGCCGCACCCGCCATTTTGTGATAGCTGCCGTGCTGACCGTCACGTTGACGTCCGCCAGCATGTTTGTGGTCGCGTCCTCGACGGCCAAAACCGGCGACGTCGACCTGTTGATGTACCTGATCGTGCCGGTGTTGTTGAGCAGCATGTTGTTAGGCACCAGACTGACCTTCCTGCTGCTGATCGGGCAGGTCGGGGGCGTGATCGTTTTTGTGGCCTCGTCAGAGGCGAATACGATTGGCCAACCCTGGATGATGGGCGTTGCCATCACGTCGGCCCTGGTGCTGGCGGCTGACCTTCAGCAGCGCCTGATCGACCGCGACAATAATCAGCAGCTTCTTACCAGCGAAACACGCTACCGGGCCGTCTCCGAGCTCAGTTATGATTTCGCCTACGCGTTCGGCGTTGATCCACAGCAGGCGTTGACGTGCGAGTGGATCACGGACGCTTTCGCGCACATCAGCGGCTACGATGCGAACATCTTGAGCCTGACCGATGGCTGGCGCACGTTTGTTCACCCGGATGATTGGCACGTATATGCATCGGCCATGCAGCAGCGATTGGCTGGCCAGGCGAACACAATCGAGTTTCGCATCCTGACCGCCGGGGATGACACGCGCTGGCTGCGCGACCGGGGCAAGCCGGAATGGGATCGACCGGGGGGCCGCGTGATACGGATTTATGGGATCACGCAAGACATCACCGAGCGCAAAAGGGCGGACGAAGCCATCCAGAGTTACATTCGCCGCATCAACCTGCTGCACGCGATCGATCAAAGCGTATTAGCCAGTTTGTCGCCGGAGGAAGTCGTACACGTGGTGCTTGAAGGGCTGCATAACCTGGTGCCAGCCGATGGAGCCGTTGTGATTTTGTTTGATCAGGATACGAACCAGGCGGTTGTGCTGGGGGCCAGCGGGCTGGATCGCACCCTGGTCGAGTCCGGCGAGACATTCCCACTCGAAACCCTCTCGCCCGTGCTGCGATTGGATGCGCCCGATCAACGCCTGGTGACCGCCCTGCACTCGAAGTCGGCTGAAAACCCGCTGGTGGGCAAACTGCGGGCGGCTGGTATCCAGGCGTGCGTTTCGACCCCCTTGATAGCCGAAGGTGAATTGATCGGCATGTTAGGGCTGTGTTTCCGGCAGCCGGTATCCTTTTCGGGCGAACACAGCGATATTGCTTGGGAATTATCCAACCAGCTTGCGGTTGCGATTCGTCACGCCGATCTGCGCGAGCAAATCCAGAAGCAAAACGCGCTGCTGGCCGAACGGGTCGAGCAGCGCACGATGGAACTGCGGCGCGTCACCGAACGGGTCGAGGCGGTGTTGAATAACACGACGGACGCCGTCATCCTGGCCTACGTCGATGGCTCGATCGCCCAGGCGAACAGTATGTTCGATCACATGTTTGGGTACGCGGCTGATGAACTGTTCCACGAATCCCTGTTGACGATCACGCACGCCGACGACCGGGAGCTATTTGAGAATGCGCTGCACGCGTGCGCCCACGAGGGGTCCGTGCAGCGGTTGGAAATCCAGGGCTGCCGCAAAGATGGCTCAGTGTTCAGCGCCGAAGTAGGGATCGCGCTCATCGGCCAGGGTGCGAACCGGCGCGATATGATCGTCTGTAACGTACACGACATCACGCCGTTGAAGACTGCCGAAATTGAACTGCTCAACCTGCTGGAAAAAGAACGCCAGCTTGGCGAGTTGAAAACACGGTTTGTATCGATGATCTCGCACGAGCTGCGCACGCCGCTGACCACCATTATCTCGTCAATTGACCTGATAGAACGTTATGTCGACCGGATCGACGATCACCAGCGGCGGGATCACTTCGGCAAGATTCGCCGCGCTTCCAGTTACATGACCGAGTTGATCGAAAACGTGCTGACCTATGGCCGCACGGAGTCCCAACAACTCAAACCCCAGTTCGCGTCCCTGGACCTGGACGCGCTGTGCCAGACGATCATCGGCGAGACGCGACTCACCACTAGGTCGGACGCCACCATCGACTACAGCAGCAGTGGAGACTGCCACAACGTCGTGCTGGACCAGACCCTGACACGCCATATCATCTCGAACTTGCTGTCCAATGCGGTCAAATATTCGCCATCCGGCGGCACGATCACCGTCGCCATCGATCATGCCGATCACGGGACGACGATCCGCGTGTCCGATCAAGGGTTGGGGATACCGGATGATTTCCAGAAACACCTGTTTGAACCATTCAACCGTGCCAGTAATGTATGCACGATCAAAGGAACCGGGTTGGGACTGACTATCACGCGACGTGCCGTTTCACTAATGGACGGAACCATCACGGTTGACAGCGAAGTGGGCGCCGGAACTACGTTCGAGGTGCATCTCCCATAGCCTGCACACGGTATGGCGTAGTTAAACGCGGGAAAATTCAATCAGGGGGCAAGTGGCTCGTTTTGGCTACCAAAAGCGATCAAGCAGGGTAGAGTGGGAGGAGGCGAATGGACTTTCCCTGAAGTGGTGGACATAAGAAATGTCCAAAACACTCAAATCAGGGAGAAGACGAAATGAGCAAACGACAAGACACAGGCGAATTCAAACGCGAGGTGCTGGCGATGGCCGCGCAAGGGGAGAAAAGCATCTCCGAACTGGAACGCGACCTGGGCAGCACGCCGGGATTGGTCTACAAATGGCGGCGAGTATGCGTTCAGAGGGGTGGAAAAAGGCTATCTTAATGGTGTAGAATAGACCGCATGAACGTTGACCTCTACCCACCCTCTGAGAGTGCCATCAGCCCCGAAGACTGGGAGCAAACGCCCGAGCGCGTGCAGCGGCGGGTGATTGAGCTATGTGCAGAAATCAAGCAACTGAGGGAGACAGTGGAAGTTCTCCAGGAACTGGCCAACCGCAACTCGCAGAACTCCTCGCAACCGCCATCGCAAGACCGCCTCGACCAGAAACCAGCCAAGGAACCATCAGGCCCTCCACGCAAACGCGGGGGACAACCCGGTCATCGTGGTCATCATCGGACCTTGGTGGATGAGGTGGATGAAGTGGTCATTCACAAACCAACCAGTTGTGCAGGGTGTGGTGCGCTGTTGTTAGGCGACGATCCGGCCCCGTATCGTCATCAAGTGACTGAGTTACCGATCGTCAAACCCCATGTGATCGAGCATCAGGTCCACCGACTGACGTGTCCCTGCTGTGGACAAAGCAATCGGGGCGAGCTGCCGCCTGAAGTGGCCGCCAGTTGGTTTGGACCAAATGTGATCAGTCTGGTGGGACTCTTGATGGGACGCTACCGGTTGAGCAAGCGTCAGGTAACGCACTTATTGGCAGAGTGTTTCGGGATCACCATGACCGCCAGCACGGTGGTCAACCAACAGCAGGTGATCAGCCAGGCCCTGGCTGCCCCGGTGGCTGAGTTGGAACCGGTGGTGA
>CAYMTN010000115.1:0-16608 GCA_964393335.1 uncultured Anaerolineaceae bacterium | reverse complement strand
TGCGCTTTCGCGGCGAGGACGCGGTGCAGGGCGTCCCGCGTGAGGAAGCCGTAGTGGGCGAACTGCCGCCGGTCGATCGCGCGGCGGTCGCGGCGGCGCTGACCGACGCTGACGAGACTGCGTCAGACGCGGGCGCAGCGGACGACGATGACCCGGACGATCTGCTGCCGCCACCCCAGGAAAAACCCTGGTGGGTCGGCCACAAACACCTCGAATCGCTGGCGCGTTTTTACCAGCAGTATTACGAAACGATCAAGGACTCATTTGATCGCCGCTACAACCGCGACCTGATCGGCGCGTTCAAACGGCTGCAAGATGAGGGATACGTGGAGGTGACGACCAGCGCGGCGACGCACGGCTACCTGCCGCTGCTCGGCACCGACAGCGCGATCCGGGCGCAGATCAAAACCGGCGTGCAGAGCTACCGGCGCTTTTTCAACCGCGCGCCGCGCGGCATCTGGCTGCCGGAGTGCGCGTATCGCCCCGCGTACTACGACGAGTACGGCCAGGTGCGGCCTGGCCTCGAGTATTTTCTGGCACAGCAGGGCCTCAAGGTCTTTTTCAGCGAAACGCACCTGATCACGGGCGGCGCGCCGGTCGGCGTGGCAGCGGGCGAGGCCATCGGCCCGTATGGCGAGATCAAGCGCCGTTACCTGATCCCGATGGCGTCCCAGCCGATACCCAGCACGCCGCTGACGACGTTCCGCGCGTATTACGTCAGCGATACGACCGCCGGGCCGGGATCGGATGAGCACAGCGGCGTGGCCGTGATCGGGCGCAACAACGAAACCGGGCAGCGCGTCTGGTCGGCGGACTGGGGCTACCCCGGCGACTTTGATTACCGCGAATTTCATCGCAAAGACGGCGTCAGCGGGCTGCAATACTGGCGCGTGACGGGCGCAAAGGTCGATCTGGGCGACAAGGATTTTTATCACCCGGAGTGGGCGAGTCACAAGGTACGGATGCACGCGGGGGACTTCGCCGCGCTGGTCGAGCGTATTTTGCAGGCGCAGTGGGATACCGGCGAGGGCTACGGGCTGATCGCGTCCAATTACGATACCGAGTTGTTCGGGCACTGGTGGTTCGAGGGCGTCGAATGGCTCAAGCAGGTCCTGCGGCTGCTGGCGCACAACGACAAGGTCGATCTGACCACCGCCTCGGATTATATCGAGCAGCACCCGCCGCAGCGCGTGATCCACCTGCCGGAAGGCAGTTGGGGCGCGGGTGGCACGCACTTCACGTGGGATAACACCGAAACGCACTGGATGTGGGAGCCGATCTACGACGCCGAACGGCACATGCAGCGGCTGGCGGACCACTATGCCGGCCAGTACGACGACGACCTGATCCGGGGTGTGCTCAACCAGGCGGCGCGCGAACTGCTGCTGCTCGAAAGCTCGGATTGGCCGTTCCTGGTCACGACCGGGCAGGCGCGGCAGTACGCGGTGCAGCGTTTCAGCCAGCACCTTGAGCGCTTCCTGACGCTGGCGACCAGTGTGGATCGTAATACGCCGGATGGCGATCTCGCCGCGCGGCTGTGGGAACGCGACCGCGTGTTCCCGGATATTGATTTCCGCTGGTGGCGTTCGGCGTGACGGCGCAGCGGGTGAAATGGTGAGCGTAGACAGCGGACCGTGAGAAACCCTCACCCCCGTGCCCCTGCCCCACATGTGGGGACCGCCAAGCAGGAGAGGGGAGCAAACCCACCCGACCGAACAAGTCCCCTCGCCTACTCTGTGGGAGAGGGGATTTAAGGGTGAGGGTCATCAATTGGCCCGAGTACGATTGACCAGGCGCACGCTGCTACCACCTGCCCGCATTCCCGCGAACGGTAAACGGACTACGGACTACGGACTACGGTCTACAGTTTTGCGGTCTACGCTCGTCCTCAATCGTCGCCGGTGGGCGCGGCGGCGGCGGTGGCATGACCGTTGGTGATCCATCGCAGCCACACCACGCCGGGGATCAGGATCAACCCGGCCATCAGCCACACCACGCCGGAGAGGCTGGCTGACGTCTCTTCCAGCAGCCAGCCGCCGCCTGACGCGCTGACCGCGTACATCAGCGTGAACAGGGCAAATTCCGTCGAAAATACGCGCCCGCGCACGCGATCCGGCACCAGTTGCAGCAGAAGCTGCGTCGAAAAGACCCACGCGATTCCGCCGCCCGCGCTGCGCACCAGGCTGCCGAACAGCACCACCGGAAAACTCGCCAGGGACGCCATGATCACCAGCCCGACCGCCATCAGCCCGTACCCGGCGACCAGGGCGCGGCGCTGGAGCCGGTCGTCGTCGCCGGTGATGTATCGCGCCAGGATCGGCCCGATGCCGGTCCCGATCCCGGATACGGCGTACATCAGGCCCAGGCCGGTGCCGCCCTCTTTGCCGACCACGAACACGTTTTCGGCCAGCTTGACTTGCAGCACGTCAAACGCGCCGTTGATGAACAGCGCGATGGCGGCCTTGTGCGAGGCGATCACCATGACGTCGATGTGCTGCCGCAGGTAGCGCAGGCCGTCGAAATACGCGGTGACGGCGGCCCGCACGCTGGACGAGACCACGTCCAGGGCGGCGTCGTGGGTGTACGTGACGCGTGAGATCAGCACCGCCGAACCGAGAAACGTCAGCGAGTCCACCACGAAGGACGGGTACGCGCCCCACTGCCCGGCGACGACACCGCCCAGCGCCGCGCCAAAAGCCAGCATGACCGACCACGTAACCGAACTCAGCGCATTGGCCGCGCCCAACTCGCGCCGCGCGACGATATCCGGCAGGATGGCGTTGCGCGCCGGGAAGAAAAAGCCGCTCAGCCCCAGTTGCACCGCCGTCAGCGTGTAGAGCAGCCAGACATGATCGCGGTCGCGCACCAGCAGAAACCCCATCACGACGGCGGCGCGTGACAGGTCGGTGATGATCAACAGGCGCTTGCGGTTGAAGCGGTCGGCGGCGACACCCGCGAACGGGCTGATCAGAAAGGGAGCGAGCATCCGCACGACGAACAGTCCGCCCACCGCCAGCCCGGACCCGGTCAGCGACGACACCAGCGCCGCCGACGCGATCAGGTTGAACCAGTCGCCCAGCAGGCTGACGATCTGGCCGAACCACAGGTAACGGAAATTGGGGTTGTGGCGGACCAGTTCGCGGTATCCGGCCAGGCCGTTGTGCGCTGTGCTCGTGCTCACCCGTGTCTCCTTTGGCGGTAGGTGGTGCGAATACGGGGGTCGGACCAGTGTAGCGAGTTGCCCGCCGCGCGGCAAATGCCGGATTCAGGGGGGGCATTCCAGATTCGGGGCCAGATGTGTTTTGGTGGGGGCGTTTGCCGCGCCCTGCAAAAACATGGGCAGAGGCGAACCGGTGGTTCGAAGCGCCGCCCCTACGAAAAGCGAAAAACCGTCGCCCAGGCCAGAAAGTCGCCCCAGATTCGGAGCAAATCCGATTCAGGCGTGCTGATTTCTGTCCGGCTGGGAATGACGCTATAATGCAGGGGATGGCAGATCGATCATCACCGCGACTATCAGAGGAGACAAGCAATCATGCGTGTGCTGTTTATTTCGGCGGAAATGGCACCCTTTGCCCAGACCGGCGGCCTGGGCGACGTCGTGAGCAGCCTGCCGCGCGCGCTGCGCACGCAGGGTGTCGATGCACGGGTGCTGATTCCGCTGTATGGCCCGGTGAAGGGCGCATTTCATGACCAGTTGGAGTATCTTTTTTCGTACCAATTCAGCCGCCGCAACGGTACGGCGGATGTGCACGTGCATTACATCGAGCACGACGGGCTGCCGGTCTATTTCCTGGAAAGCTGGCCGTTTTTTGGCAGCGGCGACACGATCTACACCGATCTCAATTGGGACCGCGAGCGGTTCGTATTTTTCAGCCAGGCGTCGATGAGTCTCGCCTGGGAACTCGGCCAGGGACGTCATAAGGGGGAGCGGTGGTTTCCGGACGTGCTACACGTCAACGACTGGCATACCGGGCTGGTGCCGTTTTTGCTGCACGAGTCGCGCTTTTCGCCGGTATGGGAAAACGTCGCCAGCGTGCTGACGATTCACAACATGGGCTATCAGGGCTGGGAAGCGGGCGGCTGGCTGTTTGAGGCCGGTGTGCCGGGCCGCCATAACCCGCACCTCGTCTACCAGAACAAAACCGATAACCTGTTGGGCATTGGCATCGCCTACGCGACCAAGCTGAACACCGTCAGCCCGCGTCACGCGATGGAGCTGCATTACCCGCGTTTTGGCGAAGGGCTGGAGGGCCTGATCTGGGTGCGCGACGGCGATTTTACCGGCATCCTCAACGGCCTGGATATGGAGCGTGTCAATCCGGCGAACGCCCCGCACATTCCGACCTGTTTTGACGCGACCAATTTCCGCACGGAGCGGCCCAAAAACAAGGCCGCGCTTCAACAGGAACTTGGCTTGCAGCACGACCCGAATACACCGCTGATCGGCCTGGTCAGCCGCCTGGTGGCGCAAAAGGGCATCGACTTCGCGGCGGCGGGGCTGCGGCGGCTGCTGGCCGAAACCGACGCGCAGCTCGTCGTCGTGGGTAAGGGCGACCGGGAGATCGAGCACGAACTGCGCCGCCTGGAGTGGGATTTTGGCTGGAAGGCACGCATCGTCATCGACTACCGGTCCGATCTCGCCCAGCGTGTTTATGCCGGGTCCGATTTATTGCTGGTGCCGAGCCGGTACGAGCCGTGCGGCCTGACACAACTCATCGCTATGCGTTTCGGGGCGCTGCCAGTCGTCCGCGAAACGGGCGGGCTGGCCGACACGGTGGTGAATTACGATAATGGACCGGGCGAATCCGGCACGGGCTTCTTGTTCCTGTTCGAAGAACCGGACGCGGTGCGCCTGACGCTGCACTGGGCCATCGAGACGTACCGCTATCGCCGCGAAGCCTTCGAGCGGATGCAAGAGCGCGGGATGCGCACCGATTGGAGTTGGGACCGGCCCGTCCAGCAGTACATCGATCTCTACGAGGCGGCGCTGGAGAAAACGCGCGGCCCGGCGGTCGGGCTGACGGAGGTAGGCCGCCGCCAGCCGCATTGATGCGGCGCATTGATGCGGCGAGCGGGCGCGTGTCCTCCGCGCCAGCGCGGGGTTATTACGAACGAGAGAGGTGAATCGGCGTGAGCGACAAAAGCAAGCGCAAGCCCGCGTATTACACGGTAGACTTCGTCACCGCACTGCCGCCGGACGCGTGCGGCGAACGCCTGGAACGCGGTGTCGCGCTGCCGGTGCGCGGCGTGGGCAGCAGTCTCGCGCCGCTAACCCAGCGCGCGCTGCTGGTCGAGAACAATACGTTTGTCATCGAGCGGATTTTTCCTGGCGCGATTCACCCGATCCGGCTGGTCGGGCATCTGGACCCGGATCACGACGCGGGCGGAACGTGGGTGCACGGCGCGATCACGCATGACACCACCAACCAGGTGTTGATCGAGGGCCTGATCATCTTCGTGACCTTCTTCCTGCTGACGGTGCTGCTTTTTTTGCGATTGAAGGCGCGCGTGTTCGTGATTTCAGTACCGGCCCTGGTGGTGATGCTGGTAGTATTCTCGCTGCGCTGGCGGGTGCTGCGCCGGGGCACCGAAGATATGTCGCACTGGCTGCGCCGCCGCCTGTATCTCACGCCGGACCAGGTGCGGTCGTGACATGAGGCGGCCTGATAGGAGCGTGGCGCGATGAGTGTCCCTCGGAAACAAGCCAGGCCGGACCGGGCGGCGGTCGATGTCGTGACAGCGCTGTCGGCTGACGACTGCGTCAGGACGCTGAGACGCGCGGCGCGGCGGTCGGATCAGCGGCTGTTGGTGCGCACCGAGGGCGCGCGTGTGCTGATCGAGTCGACGGGGCAGCCGGTGCTGCGCGGGCAGGTCCCGCTGCTGTGGTTGTTCCGGTTTGAAGGCGCGCTGACTCCGGTGGAGGTCGGCACGCACGTACACGGTATGGTGGTGCGCAACCGGCTGTTGGAAGGGGGGTTGGCGGCGCTGGGGGCGGCGACGGCGGTCTTCTGCGCGACCGGGGTCGGGCTGTCCGTGCCGTTTGTCGCGGTGCTGTCCGCGATGCTGCTGGCGTTATTCATCGCGTTTTACGGCTTATACCAGACGCTGCTTTATCGCCAGTCGCGTGATTTTGTGCGCTGGCTGAACGACTGCCTGATCATCCCGCAGGGGCGGGCAGGGGGATCGCTGCCGTAGCGCGGCACGACACAGCGCCCCGTGTGGTTGTTGCCGCGCCGGGATCGCGTTCGTGTAATTGATGCGCGCATTGAAGCTGACAATCTATCCGTAAATTGCTGGGCGCGGCAAGCAGCGCCCCTACCAAAACGGATATACGGATAGATACTAAACTTTCGAGTTCCGGCAGCAAGCCTCACCCCTTAACCCCCGGCCCCTTTTCCCCTCTCCATCCCAATGGAGAGGGGAAAAGGGGTGAGGCTAACGCGCGAGCGCCTATCAAACGCTGTGGTAAGTTTAGCACGATACGCAAGGATCAGTGGATGGTTTCAAGGGGGAATGGGGACATGGCAGAGTCAGACCAGAGTCAGGGCCAGCAGCTTCTGAGTCTGGATTTCGTCACGGCGCTGACGGTGGAAGAATGCCGCGTCTGCTTGCGACAGCCGCCCCTGGTGGACGGGCAGAGCGTGCTGCTGCAAGACGACGATGGATTCTCCGTCCGGCGGTTGATGGGTGACGAAAACAAGCAGGTGGAGGTCCGATTTTGGGGCACGCTCCAGCCGGTTGATCGCGGTACGTGGGTGTGGGGCACCGTTGTGCGGGATACGGGCGCAAAAGGACGCGTGCAGACCTACGTGCCGGTGATGGCCGTGATCGCCGCGCTGTTTTTGATGGCGGAGTTTGTGCTGCGGGCCGATTCAGGCGCTATCGCGTTCTGGGCGGTGCTGCTGGTCGTGCTCGGCCTGTGGACCGTGATCGTGTGGCGCAGGCGGCACCGCTACGCGCTGCGCGTGATGAACTGGGTGCTGGAAACGCTGTACGTGCCGCCAGAAAACGAGCACCGCCGCGAAGCGCGCGCCTGACGGGCGTATGCCACATCCGAAGGCGACACGCTGCCCCGGTAGTTGAAGTAGATGCCCCGAACCGCAGGGTCGCCCGCGTCCAGGATTGTGGATCGTTTTAAGGGCAGGGCGCGGCAAACGCCTCTACCAGAATGTATCTTGCCCCGAACCCGGAATGCACGCTGCCTGATGCGGTGCGCTATGTGCTGCCGGACAGAGCGTGTTATACTGGAATCAAGCATGTTATAACCTGATAGTGACCGGAAAAACCGTTTCAGACGGAGGGCGCTTGCCGTCGTGCCCGATCAACGGTTAGTTCCAACTTTGTTGTCCCCAACCCAACACGAGGAGCGATCTGGTATGCGAACAAGAGCTGTTATTTTGGCCGGTGGTGAAGGCAGCCGCCTGGGCGTGCTGACTGCCAAGCGCGCGAAACCAGCAGTGCCTTTTGCCGGAAAGTACCGCATCATCGACTTTGCGCTGAGCAACTGCGTAAATTCCGGTATCTTTGACGTGTTGGTGCTGACTCAGTACCGCCCGCACAGTCTCAACGAACACATCGCCCTGGGGCGTCCCTGGGACCTGGACCGCAGCTTCACGGGGGGAGTCCAACTGCTGCAACCGTACCAGGGGCGGCAGGATACGGATTGGTACGCGGGCACTGCCGATGCGGTGACTCAAAATATTAACTTTATCCGGCGCGGGCACCCGCGCAACGTGCTGATTTTGTCCGGCGATCACATTTACGAGATGGAATATGACATGCTGGTCGAGTACCACGAGGATCACGGCGCCGACGTGACCGCCTGCGTGATCCGCGTGCCGTTGGACGAAGCATCACGCTATGGCATTATGGAAGTGGACGACCAGAATCGTATCCTCGATTTTGTCGAAAAACCCGCCAATCCGCCCGGTGACCTGGCGAATATGGGCGTTTATGTCTTTAAGTCGGAGGTGCTCGAACGCTTGCTGACCGAGGACGCACAGCGCCCTGATTCGCGGCATGACTTTGGCTACAACATCCTGCCGCGCATGATGGAACTGGGCATGAAAGTGCTGGCCTATCCCTACGGCGGCTACTGGATCGACGTAGGGACGCTGGACGCCTATTGGGAAGCGCACATGGATTTGTTAGGCTCGCCGCCGTCGCTCGATCTCAACGATCGCTCGTGGATCATCCATACCCGCAGCGAAGAACGTCCCCCCGTGCGGATCGAAAAGAACACGGTGATCGAAGACAGTATGATCACGGATGGCTCGATCATCTGTGAGGGCGCGCGTGTGATCCGCAGCGTGCTGTCGCCCGGTGTGTATGTCGGGCCGGGGGCGCTCGTCTTCGAAAGCGTGATCCTGACCGACAGTTATATCGAGCGCGACGCCGTGATCGAACGGGCGATTATCGACAAGGGGGTTGTCGTCGGGCAGGGCGCACGCGTCGGCGAGCGGATCGAAGTGGGCGACCTGGGCATTGCCTGTATCGGCAAAAACTCCACCATCCCACCGAGGTTCACCGTCAAACGTAACGCGGTGATCGGCTCTGACTTGCTCGCCGACGAGATCGCGGAGCAGTACCCCGACGGCGTGATCCCGGACAGCGCGCGTGTCGGCTACAAGCGAGTTCACTGAGCGGAGCGGCGGCAGGATCGATGAACATCGTACAGATAGTCGGCGGGCCGGGGAGCGGCAAAACGACCCTGGTTCACAAATTGCTGGAAGCCTGGCCGCATTCGGCCAGCCTGATGCGCCTGGACAACTATCTGCGCAACCGCCGCCAGGACGACGGCGACGATTTTCTGCTGCTGCCGACCAGCCTCGATTGGCCGCTGGTGATGGCGCACCTCGACGCGCTGGAAACCGGCAGCGACGTGAGTATGCCGCTCTACGATTGGAAAGAAGGGCGGCGGCAAATCACGCCGCTGCCCACGCCGCCCGATCTCATGGTCCCCGCCTGTGACTGGTTGATCATCGAAGGGTTGTTCTATATCCCGCAGATTCAGTCGGTGCGCGTATTTGTCGATGCCTCGCCCGAGGTGCGCCGCCAACGCGCCAACGCGCGGGATACGCGCATTTCACAGAGTCTGGGCGGTGCGTATGACCTCGTGGCAGAACCGGCGTACATCGCTTGCATCCTGCCCCAGCGCGATCGGGCGCAGGTCGTGCTCGATGGCCGCCTGGACCGGCAGGCGCTGGCCGATCAGGCCCTGCGCGCCCTGGCCGTGCGTTGGTCCGGGTGGGGGTAGGCGGGCCGCCTGAACCACATACTCGCAGCCGTGCCATTTCGACCGGCAACCACCACGACCGATCCGGTCAGTTAAGCGGGGCGATCTGCTGGAGCGTCACGCTGGCGTGGTTCTGCGTGCAGTCGCCCGCTTCGAATACGATCTCGACGGGGGCCGACACGTAACGCCGGTCGGCTATCATCTGGACCCACACGCGGCGGTTGATGTTGCCCTCCAGCGCCAACAGCCACGATCCCGCCGGCTGCTGCGCGATCTCCCCGGTCATGGTACGCTGCGGGTCGAGGTAATCCCCCCACACCCAGATCACGAATCCGTCCAGCGGCGCGCCGTCCTGGTCGATGACCTGCCCGGTCAGCAGGTGGACGTCGCACTGGGCGGCGGCAGCATACAGCGGGGTGCGGTCGACCGGCGCGAACGCGTATTCGCCAGGGACCACCTGCGGCGCGGTGGTCGAACCGGGGGCGGCCACCGTCTGGAGTTGGTCAATCTGCGCAAAAGCTGCCGTCAGCGTGACCTCGATCTCCGCTTCGCGGTCGGTTTCCCGCGCGTTGGCGATGATGATGATCATGATCGCAATGGTGAGTGTCACCAAAAACAAGACAATCGCCGCCGTGAGCATGATCGTATAGCGGCGGCTGGGTGAACTATCGCGGGGTTGGGCATCCATATCCGGTCGTGACTCCTGGCTGACTCACGCGTTGGCAGGGGTTTGTACAGGATTCCGGGCTGACGGTTGGGCGGCGGGCACCAGCGCGCGCCACACGCGCAGCACTTCCGCGACGCTCCACGCCTGCGCGATGCAGCCGCGCGGCGTGTGGGGCGGGTCGCCGTCGAAAATCTCGCTGATCGTGCCCAGCCCATGATCGTTCAGGTGGTCGGCCAGCGGCTCCAGGTAGCTGATCGCCGTCCGCGCGTTGCCGTAGACGTGGTAATGGGCGGCAGCAAACGGCCCAATCAGCCACGCCCAGACTGTGCCCTGGTGGTAGCTGCCGTCGCGCTGAAGCGGGTCGCCGCCGTAGTACCCGGTGTAGTCGGTTTCGTCCGGGGCCAGGCTGCGCAGCCCGTACGATACGACGAGTTCGCGGGCGCAGATGTCCACTACCGCGCGGGCTTTGTCGCCGTCCAACAGCGGGAAGGGCAGCGATACCGCGAAAATCTGGTTGGGGCGCAGCGTCGGATCGTCGCCTTCCGGCCCGTCGATCACGTCGTAGAGGTACCCGCCGCTGTACCAGAAGCGCGCATCGAAGCTGGCCGCCGTGCGGTCGGCCATCGCGCCATACCGCGCGGCATCGTCGTCGTGACCCAGGCTGGCGGCTAATTCCGCCGTGATGCGCAGCGCGTTATACCACAGCGCGTTGACCTCAACCGGCTTGCCGATGCGCGGCGTGACCACCCAATCGTCGATCTTGGCATCCATCCAGCTCAGTTGCAGGCCGGGTTCTCCGGCGAACAGCAGCCCGTCGTCGGGGTCTTGATGGATGTTGTAGCGCGTGCCGTCCGCGTACCACGTCAGGATGCCGGTCATCACCGGGTACAGGGCACGGATCGCCGCGCGGAGCGCGGTGTCATCCATGCCGCAGTTTTTGGCGCAGGCGTAGATCGCCTGGAAGTACCACAGCGTCGCGTCCACCGTGTTGTATTCGGGCGCGTACCCGGCGTCGGGGAACCGGTTGGGCAGCATGCCCTGGTCCACGAATTTCGCGTAGGTTTGCAGGATGGCCGCGCCGTCGTCGCGGCGTCCGGTGGCGAGCGTCAGGCCGGGCAGCGCGATCATCGTATCGCGGCCCCAATCGCTGAACCAGGGATACCCGGCCAGGATGCTTTTGCCGGGCTGCCCGTCGATCTCGCGCGTGACGATGAACTGGTCGGCGGCCAGGACAAGCTGCCGCACCCAGCCGGGCGTGGCGTCATCCAGCTCCGCCTGGGCCAGCAGGTCGCGCTGGCGCTGCTGCTCGGCCAGCAACGCGTCGTGCCAGGGCGGCGGATCGTCGTGTTCGGTGCTGAAGACGACCGCCAGCGTATTGCCCAGGCCCAGGTCGGCGGTGATAGTCGCGGCGGCGAACAGGTCTTCCTGGTTATCCAGCCCGCGCCGTTTTTCCAGCGCCAGGTGAAACGACCACCACCACTCGCTATCCGGCACGATGCTGCCGGTGTTGGTCAGAATGTGGAACGGCTGGAGGGCATCCGGCCCGGCCTGGACCGTGATCGCCTGCCCGTCGGCCCAGGGCGACGGGTAATCGTCCACGTCGGTATGGTAGCCGCCCTTGGTCAGCTTGTGATGATCGCGGCAGGTGCACAGCGGTTTGAGCACCATACTGACGTTTGACGTGCCGCGCACGTAGGTATAGGTGACGTAGGTCGTGTTTTTGCCGTGCGCCATCCAGATGCGCTGCACGATGCGGACATCACCCAGGCCCCACACGAATACGGGGATCGATCCGTCCAGGTGAAAACTTTCCAGGTGGCGATACCCATCCGGCAGCACGACACCCGCCGCCCATTCGTGCGTGACCAGCGGCGAGCGCCGCCCGTCGATCTCGACCCAGGCGTCCAGGTTGGCGACCAGCAGCGTGCGGCGAGTCGGCGGCTTGATGGACGCGGTCAGCAGGCTGTGATAGCGCCGGGTGCGGGTCCCGGCCAGCGACCCCATCGCGTACCCGCCGATGCCGTTGGTCACCAGCCACTCGCGGCGCAGCATGGCGTCTAAATTGCCGGTTACTTCGCGTCCAAAATGGATCATTGTTTGTTCCCCGACCTGGTGGTACCTCTCTGGTTCGCAGCACCCGCCCGTACAACCGGATTCTGCTGGCTGTAACGGGCGGGGATAGTTCGTGTGTGGGTGGTGCGCCGGATGGATGAATAAGGGCGTCGACGATTGCGCACCTGCGGGGGAAAGGCGGCTACGCCCCTCACCATACCTCGTATCCGTAAATCGCTGGGCGCGGCAAACGCCCCTGCCAAAACGAAATCACGGATAGATATTTAGTCGGGCGTCGTCGTGATGACCGAATTGTCCCCGCTGAAGGGGTTGGCAACGTACTGGTCGGCATCCCAGTCGTTGTGCCACTGGTTACCATCGACCAGGTACCGGAACTGGTAACGCGCGTCCGGCTCCAGTTCGAGCGTGACCTTAAAATTGCCGTTCTTGAACTTTTTCATCGGGGTTGCCGACTCGTCCCAATCGTTGAAGTCGCCCACCAGGAAAGCCGTTTCGGCGTCAGCGGCGATCGCATCGGGCAGAGTGAACTCAACCTTGACCGTGCCGCTTTTCAAAAAACGCTTCTTGAACATGGTTAGATTCTCCTTGTGCAAGCGGGCTTGCTTGCCCGTATTCTACCATTTTTTAAGGGTAACACCAGGGCTAGTTGTTGGTCCTACTGCACAACAACACGCGGATCGTCAAGCGGTTACGCCCTTTCTTCTGTTTTTAATGGATTCGATGGGGTCGTGCCAAATCGGGGTGGGAGGGCGCTCAACACGGTGCGTAACCGCGATTTTCAAAGGTGAGCGGGTCCACTTCCTGGTCGTTAATGCGAATCTCGTAGTGGACGTGCGGCCCGGAGCTGTTGCCGGTGCTGCCGCTCCACCCGATCACCGTACCGCGCCCGACCAACTGGCCTTCGCTGACGTTGAAGTCGGTCAGGTGGCCGTAGTAGGTGATGAACGGCCCGTTTTCGAGGATGATCAGGTTGCCGTAACCATCCGTGCGCCAGCCCGCGAACGCAACGCGGGCGCTGTGCGTGGCGACGACGGGCGTATTCAGCGGCGCGCCGATGTCGATCCCCCGGTGGTACCAGTGGAAATACTGCGTCAAAATGCCCTCGACCGGCCAACCGGCGGGCGCGCAGTCCACGCCGCCGTAGTCCAACGGGGCGGGACCGGCCACGCCATCCGGGGCGATGTGCGTCGCGGGACCGGGCGTGATGATGCCGAACGCCTCCGGCGGGGTCGGCAGGGGCAGCGCCGTCGCGGTGGGCAGCGGCGTCAGGGCCGGGGTGGGGGTCGGCGGCGGCAGCTCAAACTGCGTGTTGCCGGTCGCGGGCAGGTAAACGCCAATGGGCGGCACGCCCTCGACGACGGCAGCCAGCGGATCAGGCGGGGTATACCCGCTGATCGCGGCCAGCGCGGGGATCAGCGCCGGATTCACGGCGGCATACGCGGCAGGCGGCAGCCCCGCAACCTCCGGCGCGACGCCGGGCGTGACCGGTACCTGCGTCGTGCGCTCGCGGAAGGTGGCGCGCGTGCTGATCAGGTAGGCCAGCGCGAACGTACCGGGGCACACGATCAGCACCACCAACAGCAGGCGCAGGCGTTGTAAGGCGGTATGTGGATAACCCATCGTTTCGCTGCAACTCCGAAGGGGCACGCTCTGACAGCCGCCATTGTAACACACGTCGCGCCTGGGCGGCGCACCCGCTATACTGGACCCTGCCGGAACCGGTCCGCCGCTCGTTTTGGCTCAAAACCTATCCGTAAATTGCTGGGCGCAGCAAGCAGCGCCCCTACCCAAACGAATTTGCGGATAGATATTTATTGCTTATCGCTGTATGCTGATCGTTTTTCGCTCAGGGAGGAGACGCCGTGACCATCGACCGCTACGTGATCACCGGCCTGGTGGGGGTGGGCGACATCACGCGCGTATACGCGGCGCACGATCCGCTGGACGGGCGCGCCGTCGCGCTCAAGGTGCTGCGCGAGGATTCGCCGGTCGCGGACGCGCCGCGTTATTTCGCGCAGGAAGTGGCGCTGCTGCGGCAGTTCGATCACCCGCATATCCCGACCTTTTACGAGGCGGGCGGCGGCGATCAGCCGTACATGGCGCACGAATTGATCCGGGGCGCGGACCTGCAAGCCCGGCTCGACGCGGGGGCGGGCTGTTTGCCTGAGGCAGACGTGGTCGGCTGGGCGCTGCAACTCTGTGACGCGCTGGTCTACCTGCAAACGCACCCGGCGGGGCCGGTCGTGTTCCGCGACCTGAAACCAGCGCACATCATGGTCAGCGACGCGGGGAAAGCGACCCTGATCGACTTCAACCTGGCGGTGAGACTGCCGCCCGGCGCGTTGTGGATCACCGGTGAGAAGCTCGGCACGCAGGGATTCGCCGCGCCGGAACAGTACGAGGGGCTGGCGGGGGTCGCCAGCGACGTGTACACCCTCGGCGCAACGCTGCACACCCTGCTGACGGGCTGCGATCCGCGCCAGCCGCTGCCATTTACGTTCGCGCCGCCGCGCACGCTCAATCCCGCGCTGTCGGACGGGATCACGGCGGTGATCACACGGGCGCTGGCCCACGATCCGGCGGATCGGTTCCCGACGGTGGCGGTGCTGCGGGCAGCGCTGGCCGCCTGCCGGTGAACGGACTCGCAGCGTTTTTGCCATTTGCCCTTTGCCCGGCCTGACACTACACTCGCGGTAGAAGGAGCGCCGGATGAACCCTGAACCCTATGCCATGCCGGACCTGCCGCCCGACGCCGTGCTGATCACCGGCCCGGCGGGCAGCGGCAAAACAGAAGCCGCGCTTGACGCGATCCTCGACGCGCGGATGTTCCGCCCGTTCAGCGCGATCTGGGTGCTGCTGGCGACCGGCCAGCAGATTCACGCTTTCCGCGAGCGGCTGTTGACCCGCAGCACCGACGCGGTGCAGTTCGGCGTCGAGTTTTTCAACTTCGAGAGACTCTACGCGCGTATTCTGGACCTGCTCGGCGATCCGCAGCGGCAGGTCGAGGACACGGCGCGCTACCAGATTCTGCGCCACGTCACGGCGAGCTTGCAGGCGGAAGGTGCGCTGGAGCTGTTCGGCGCGATCGCGGAACTGCCGGGATTCATCGGCCTGCTGGCCGGGCTGATCCACGAGTTGAAGCAGGGTTTGGTCCTGCCGGAGCAGTTTAGACAGGTGGCGGAATCGTTCGGCCCGAAGGACCGCGACCTGGCGCGCATCTACGCCGGGTACCAGGACTTTCTGCGCGATCAGAACCTGGTGGACCGGCACGGCGCGGGCTGGCTGGCCGTCGAGCACCTGGAACGCGGCGACCGCCTGGTCGACCGACTGCCCGCCGCGCTCGACCTGCTGGTGGTAGATGGATTCGACCAATTCAACCGCGTCCACGTCCGGCTGCTGACCGCGCTGGCGCGGCAGGTCCCGCAGACGGTGCTGACCCTGACCGGCGTCCCCGGCGAGCCGGGGCGGTACTTTCGCCGCTTCGACGACACGCGCGCACGGCTGTTGCAGGCGGAGCCGGGGCGTACCTTGTGGCGCATCCAGCCGGTTGACGCGACGCGTAATGCGTCGTCGCGGAACCCGTCGCCGCGTCCCCCGGCGCTCGATCACCTCGTGCGCGTGTTGTTCCAGGGCCAGCCGGACGCCATACCCGGCGACGATTCGCTGACGTTGATCGAAGCGCCGGATACCGGGCGCGAAGTGGGGGCCGTGCTGCGGTGGATCAAGGGGCGGCTGCTGGCCGGGGCACTGCCGGAGTCGGTGGTGATCATCGCGCGGGACATGGCGCGTTATGGCACGGCGCTGCGCGAAACGGCGCGGGTCTACGGCGTACCGCTGGTCGTGCGCGAGGGCGTGCCGCTGCGTGAGAATCCGGTCGTGGCGATGCTGTTAGGCGTTCTGGACCTGTCCGCGCATGGGTTTCCGCGCCGCGAGCTGCTCGACGCGCTACGCAGCCCATACCTGGACCCGCCCGGCCTGACGCCGGACCAGATCGCGCAGTTGGAGCGTATCAGCCAGGACCGGCAGGTTGTGCGCGGTGCTGAGACGTGGCTCGGCGCGGTCGCAGACGCGGCGACTCCGCGCACCGACGAAGACGGCGAGCCGCGCGATTCACTCGTGGACCCGGCAGGGGCAGCGGCCTTACACGCCGCGCTGGCCGGGCTGTTCGACTGGCTCACGCCGCCGCCATCCGGCACAGCCTACGATCTGGTGGCGTGGATCGAGGCGTTGATCGGTCCCGATCCCGGAGCGGCGCGGGGCGAGTCCGCCGAGGGCGCTGAGTCGAGTCCGGCGGCGGGTGAGGCGCGGCGCGACATGCCGCACGGCGGCGTGCTGGCGTGCATCCGGGCCGGGTCCGACGCGGCGCGTGTGGTGCGTGACGTGGCGGCCATGCACAAACTTCAGGACGTGCTGGCGGGTATCCGTGCCGCGCACGATTTGTTAGCCGGAAGCGGCGATCTGGCCGTGTTACCCTGGGAGACGTTCCGGGGCGAGTTGCAGCTCGCCATCGACCGCGCCGCCGTGATGCCGTCCGGCGGGCTGAGTCGCCTGGGGCGCGTGCTGGCAACCGACGTGCTGGAAGCGCGCGGCCTGCCGCACGACGACGTGTTTATCCTGGGCCTGTCAGAGGGCG
>CAYMTN010000114.1:0-16629 GCA_964393335.1 uncultured Anaerolineaceae bacterium | reverse complement strand
ACCCATCACTCATACTCACGAAATCACCGTGAATCACGTAGGCGTAATCTTCCTCGATGGGCAGGAAGGTATACAGCGGCTCGTAGCGCATGCCGAGCAGTTCTTCGCCCTTCATCTCGTTCACGACGGTATACTGCTCCGGGTGGACCAGCGCTCCGTTCATCAGCGCTTTTGCCAGGATCAGGCGTTCGGTACCGTCACCACTCGCCGCCGGTCCCTCGACCGTGACATACGTCTCGCGGCGATTGACGGCCAGCGCCGCATTACCGGGCAGCGTCCAGGGAGTCGTCGTCCAGACCAGGAAATACGTGCCCGGCTGCGACTTGACGGCAAACCGCACAAAAACGCTGGGGTCCGCCACCTCCTCATAACCAAGCGACACCTCATGACTGCTCAACGGCGTACCGCAGCGCGCGCAGTAGGGCACCACTTTGTAGCCCTGGTAGAGCAGCCCTTTTTCCCAGAACTGGCTGAGAATCCACCATACGCTTTGAATGTAATCGTTGGTATACGTCACATAGGCGTCGTCCAGGTCCACCCAAAACGCGATACGCTCGGTCAGCCGTTCCCACTCCTGGATGTAACGAAAGACGCTGTCACGGCATTTTTCGTTAAACGCCGCGATACCGTATTCGTCGATTTCATGTTTGTGCTTCAGACCGAGTTCTTTCTCGACCTCGATCTCAACCGGCAGGCCGTGTGTATCCCACCCGCCCTTCCGCAGCACATACGCGCCGTTCATCGTCTGGTAGCGCGGGAACATGTCCTTGAACGCACGCGCCAGCACGTGATGTGTGCCGGGACTCCCGTTAGCGGTGGGCGGTCCTTCGTAAAAGACGAAGGTCCGGCCCCCTTTGCGCTCCTCCATCGAACGGTGGAACACATCCCGTTCGCGCCAGAATACAAGCTGATCTTGCTCCAGCGCTTCGATATCAACTTTCGGTGTTACAGCTTTAAACATGCTTCCTCCTGAACGCGGTCCGGTTCATTCCAGCTCAAGGGCGGACGATCCGCAGACCCGGCCCGCCAATCAAACGCGGCGCTGGCCGCATGTGCCATGTTGCCACGGGGACACCTCCCTGGTTCGCTTGTCACCAACCGTCAATTTACCTCGCCGTATTTATAAACCCGGAACACCGTTGGCCCTTCGGCCTCCGAGTACCCGGTGTGAATGTACACTTCCCACGATACGCCCAACCCGGCAAATTTCTTCGTGCCGGTGCACTGCGCGACGCTGTACGGCCCCTCGACCGGATAGTCTGCTTCCCCCGGCGGTCTGGGCGTATAACGGCACGTGCCGCCTTCCTGCTCATAAAACGCGGCCACCGTTTCGCCAGCCTCGGACGTGCGGAAAATCCAGTATTCCGTCCCTTTGTCCGGCTTGACGTGCTCAAGTTCTTGCGCGTTTTTGGGCACCGGCACATCAAGCGGAAACAACAGCCCGTACAGCGGCCCAGCCACACGGTACAGGATCAGTGCCGCCAGCATCAGAGCCAACGCCATCAGCATCAGGGCCAACCAGAGCGGGACCCGCCGCCGGGGTAAGCCGGTTTCATCTGCAGCATCATGGCCCATGCCTAATTTCCCCAATGACGCTGCACATCAATCACGACCTGCCCGCTGGGAACCTGATCCGCGTCGCGCACCGGCTGGATCACAATACTTGTGTACTGCGTCACGCCCAGCCCGGAATGGTCGATCTGGCAGCGCGTGAACAGCACATCCTGTTTCAGCGGGTCTTGTCCCGGACGCTCTTCAACCACGCGATACTGGCGTTCGCATACCATGTCATTCTGCCCGGCATAAAATTGCTCGATATCCTCAAACGGATCATCCGAAACGTACTGCTGGTGATCAAACCCGGCAGATACCGTTTCCGCGTTGACCAGCACCGCCCCCGGATAGGTTTTGACCTTGAGCGGTTTGTCACGGCTTGCCCGGTAGGAAAAAAACGTGACCACGCCCGCGACAATCAACACGATCCCGACAATGACCACCCCCAGCGCCAGCCGTATCATTGGGCTTTGCATCAGGCTGCGGTCCGCTTGCTCCTGGTTCGATACCGGTTCTCCAGACACTAGCCCTGCTCCCCCGGCTCATCTGAGCCGACACCTGCCGACCGGACACACTCACATGCTGCGCGGCACGCTGATCTCGGCATCGCCCAACAGCTCCAGGCGGGCGTGTCCATCGACAAACTGCTGCGCGCGCTGCACATCGTCTTCCAGCATACCACGCAGCGCCGCCGCCTGCTCACTTTCAAACACTGCGTGCCAGTCCCGCAGCCCGGCAGCCTGCTTGCGCATCTGCTCGACCTGCTCACGAGCGGCGTCACGCTGGCCCAGGCGGTAGTAACTGCGTGCCAACCACAGCCGCGCCAGCAACCGGTAACGGCTGTGTGGAATCCCGGCAGCCAGCGCGCGCTGCACGTGGTCCACCACGTCCTCGCTTGCGCCCAGCCGGTCCTCGATCATGCCCAGATTATACGCCGTCATCCAGCCAAATGGGTCACGCTCAAGGGCTGCCAGGGCATAGTCACGCGCCTGCTCGTAATCTCCCTGCTGCGCGTATATTTCCGCCAGCCCGGTATAGCCGGCGGTCCCCTGCGGATCGAGCTTGATTACGCGCTCGTAATCGACGATGGCTTTGCGCATATTCCCGGCCAGACGGTACAACTCGGCGCGAAAGCGACGATGTTCGGGCGCGTCCGGCTCGGCCTTGACGAGCGAATCCATGATCGCCACTGCCTGATCGTATTCGCTGCGGCGCAAATGCCGGATCGCGGCCTGATACTCCATCCGCACACGGTTACGCAGCACGAGCTGCGCGGCCACCATCCAACCCAGACCCGCTCCGCCGAAAAATAACACCCAGTCCGGCACTAACACGCCCAGGCCCAACAGCAGCAGGCCCGGTCCGAGCGCCAGCCACAAGCGGCGCTGCCCTCTGCGCGGCAGCCGGGAACCGAGAATCACGGTCAGCCCGCCAAACAACAGCCAGATCACGCTCAACTGCCCGGTCAGCAGCCACGCCGCATCACGAAACGCCACTTGCAGCAGCGCACTGCTCAGCGCCGCCCCGACCAGCAGGGCGATCACCATCCGGGTGCGTCTGAGGCCCAACCAGTTGACAAGCTGATTCACCACAACGCTGGTCCCCTACTCACTCTGCAACGGAATGCGCATACGAATGATCATGCTTTTGCCGCCGACCGCTTCCCAAAACCGGATCGCGCCGGGATTCTCCGCTGCGACTTGCAGTTCCGTATGCCGGACGCCCTGCCCGGCAAACCAGGCATTGAGCGTGTCTACCAGCCGCCGCGCAATACCCCGGCGGCGGTAGGTCGCATCAACGAACACATCCGCAATGAAACCAGACGCCACGTAGTCGAATAGATCGGGATGCAAATCGATCACGGCTCCCAGAATATAACCCACTACCTGCCCGTCTACCTCGGCGACGAACGCCCGCGTGAAGGGATCGTCACGCCGTTCGACCAGCCGCCCGGCATACCGTCCGGCTGCGCCGGGCGTTGGTACCGGCATACGGGCATCAAGCTCGACATGATAGTCAGACAGCGCCTGCCACAACCGCGCGATAGCGGCTTCGTCGTGCGGCATAACAGGCCGGATTGTCGTTTCGCTCATCAAGCACCGTTCCAGTTCACCGAAAAATGAAAACTCCCGCCCAACCAAAAAGGGACGGGAGCTGCAGCTCTCGCGGTACCACCCTAATTCCCTACGCAAGGCAGGGCGCTCTGTTGCCACCACTATGGCAAGGTCGGGATAACGGGGACCAGACCGGCTCAGCTTACTGGCTTCCGCGTTCTGCTTGCAGCTCAGGAAGGATTTTCCGCCCCGTGAAACGCGTCCGGCTCCCACCGCCCCAGACTCGCTGATCGTTCACCAAAGCGTACTCGTTTCCATCATCGCTTTTGATGTGAGGTGAGCATACCATACTGATCAGGCACGGTCAAGACCGCGCTATGCGACTCTGACAAGCATCAGGGTTTTCTTACACGACTCTGTCAAAGCAGCGCCGGAATCCGCTCGGGGTGCTCGGCAACCACCACGCCCGCCGCGTGCAGCGCCGCGATTTTATCAGCGGCCGTGCCGGTGCCCCCTTCGACAATGGCCCCCGCGTGTCCCATGCGTTTGCCGGGTGGTGCCGTTTGCCCGGCAATAAACGCCACAACCGGCTTGGTCATTTTATTGGCGATAAAATTGGCGGCCTTTTCTTCATCGGTGCCACCGATCTCACCGATCAAAACCACTTTTTCCGTTTGGGGATCGTCTTCGAACATTTGCAGCACGTCGATGAAACTGGTGCCGTTGACCGGGTCGCCGCCGATGCCCACACACGTGCTCTGCCCAATGCCCTTCTGCGTCAGCGCATAGACGACCTCATAGGTCAGCGTACCACTGCGCGATACCACGCCTACCGCGCCCGGTCTGGCAATGTGGCCGGGCATAATGCCGATTTTGGCCTGTTCCGGCGTGAGCAGGCCGGGGCAGTTCGGGCCGATCAGGCGGCTGGTGCTTTGATCCAACTGCGCGCGGACTTTCATCATATCCTGCACGGGAATACCTTCGGTGATGCACACAATCAGCTCGATCCCGGCGTCCAGCGCTTCATAGATCGCATCTGCTGCGAACGCCGCAGGGACGTAAATGATCGACGCATTCGCGCCGGTCGCTTCGCGTGCGGCTTTGACGGTATCAAACACCGGCTTGCCCAGCACCCATTCGCCGCCCTTGCCGGGGGTTACGCCGCCGACGACATCGGTGCCATACTCGATCATTTGCTCGGTGTGAAACAAACCTTCGCGCCCCGTGATGCCCTGGACCAGAAGTTTCGTGTTTTTATCTGCAAGAATAGCCATTTGATTTTACGTCCTCATGCGTTCTTGGCCGCCGCAACGGCTTTCTGCGCAGCATCGGCCAGGGTAGCCGCGCCGACCATATGTGGAATAGCCGCCTCATCGATCAGCCGGCGTCCTTCTTCTTCATTCGTGCCGACCAGGCGCACGACCATTGGAAGATCGACTTTCACGTCTTTCAGCGCGTCCAGAATGCCCAGGGCAACCTCGTCGCAACGGGTGATGCCGCCAAAGATGTTGAACAGCACCGCCTTGACGTTGGGATCAGCCAGGATAATACGCAGCGCCGCCGCCACCGTCTCCGCTTTGGCACCGCCACCAATATCCAGAAAATTGGCCGGGGAACCGCCAAACAGCTTGGTCATGTCCATCGTGGTCATCGCCAGCCCGGCACCGTTCACCATACAGCCGATCTCGCCATCCAGCTTGATGTAACTCAATCCGGCGGCGCGGGCTTCGGTTTCGGCTTTTGGCTCGGCGCTGGTATCCCGCTTTTCGGCCAGGTCAGGATGGCGGAACAGGGCATTATCGTCAATCGACATCTTGCCATCGACCGCCAGCAGATCGCCGTTGCCGTCGATGATTAGCGGGTTGATCTCGGCCAGCGTCGCGTCACTTTCGACGTAACAGCGGTACAGGCTGCGGGCAATCGTCATCAACTGTTTCCACAACTCGCGCGGCAGTTCGATGCCATACGCCAGGTTCCGAATCTGGTAATCACGCAGACCCAGGAACAGATCAATGTGCTCACGCACGATCTTTTCCGGCGAGACGCGGTTCACTTCTTCGATATCCACCCCGCCCTCAGAGCTAGCCATGATCACTGGCTTGCGCGCCGCGCGATCATTCGTCACGCCAAGATAAATTTCACTCTTGATCTCGGAGGCCGGATCAACCAGCACCTTGAGTACTCTGTGGCCCTTGATTTCCATACCGAGAATCTCATCCGCGCGCTGTTGGGCCTCTTCCGGGGTCTTAGCCAGCTTGACGCCGCCCGCTTTGCCGCGCCCGCCGGTTAGCACCTGCGCCTTGACGACGACCGGGGAGCCCAGTTCTTTTGTGATCTCGTAGGCTTCTTGGGGGGAGTGTGCAACTTTTCCTCGGGGGACTGGTACGCCAAACTCAGCAAAACGTATTTTTGACTGGTATTCGTGCAGGTTCACAAACACGCCTCCATACTGAACATTAAATTGAGAACACCGGCTGGCCGATCAGGCACCAGTTAATTGGAGTATAGCACCCGGCAAGATGAGCCTCCAAACCCAGTCGATTAGCTCATGGCGGGCACAATAAAACCAAACGTGCTGCCTTTTCCGGCTTCGCTCTCAAAGAAAAACTCACCGCCCATTTGTTTGATGAACCCAATCGCAATCGGCAGCCCCAGCCCGTGCCCCTTGAACGAGCGGACCTGTTCGGAATCCGCCCGCCAGAACAGCTCACCGATGTGGGTCTGTTCTTCGTCGGTCATGCCGATGCCATTGTCGATGACCGACACTTTCAGCCTGCCATCAGGCCCTTCGGCACGCACGGTGATCGCGCCATCATCCGGCGTGTATTGCAGGGCGTTTACGACCAGTTTGGTCAGCACGTGAGCCAGCCGGGCGCTGTCCAGGTTGAGCAGCGGCAAACCAGACGGCGTATCGAATACCAGCGTATGATTGTGCTCGGCGGCCAGATCAGCCGTGTCTTTTTCGACCTGGAGCGCGACATTTTTGTACATGTCCATCTTGGCATCCAGGCGCATGCGCCCGCTGTGGAGCTTGCTGATATCACTGATATCCGACACCAAATGCTCCATGCGGATCACATTTGAACGGATGGTTTCGACAAACTGCATCTGCATCTCGTTCAACTCGCCCACGACGTTTTTCGAGAGCATATCCGAATAGCCCCGGATGCTAGTCATAGGCACACGAATCTCGTGCACCATCACCGACACAAACTGGGCATTGGTGCTGATCAGGTCGTCGATTTGCTGGCGCAGGGCCTCCGAATCAGTGCCCTCGCCGCGCCGCTGGGCCGCTTCCAACAGCCGGTCAAGCTCTGCCAACCGGGATTTCACATCATCGCCGGCCTGTTGGCGGATCGTCTCAAGCAGGTGCCGGGCCTCCTGAAGTGGATTCGCCTGTCCCTCGCTCATAACTGTTTTCTCCCATCATCGCATGCCAGTTCAGAAAACCGGCTGCCAAAGCCGTTCGGCTGGCACCCCGCCGCCTGTTTGGGCTGCATAACGCCGCACAGATTCCGCCATCGCATCCCGGCCCATCCAGAACGTGCTGATCTGCGATGTGTAATACGCGATAGCCCCGATTTTCGCCGCCAACGCCGCCTCGCTCAATGGGCGGTCAGCCGGGGCTGTGGCACGTCCCAGGCTGGCACGCGCCTGCGCGACAACATCCGCCCCGTCGGCACTGTAAGGATACTCCTCATAAAAGAAAACTGCTACCTCGCGCCGGTCTGCCAGCCAACGCCGCACCGCCTCGCGCACCAGCAGATGATCGACGTGATGGCCCGCGCCCAATGGCGCGTAGACTACCGCGCGCGGATCGAGTCGCGCCGTGATGTTATCCATCTGCGCCAGGACCGGGTCGCGTAAATCCGGCCCCCCGAACAACCGCGCCAGGTCGGGATACAGCGCGATCCCGTGCCCATCCGTGCGGTACAGCGCATCGGGAAACGAGCCAAACACGACCGCGCCGCCCAGCGATATTACCGCCCGCACGTCCTCGGCTTTGCGTCCCGGCACCGGGTCCGATCCCAATTGCCAGCGTACAAAATGCTCCTCGATGAACGTGCTGACCGGAACGTCAGCCGGTACGTCGCCCGCCATCACCGTGAACACCGTGACGGCCTCGCCCGCTTGCGCCAGTTGGTAGATCAATCCCCCGCAGCTCAAGACGGCGTCATCCGGATGCGGGGAAAGGAAAACGTGTGACATGTGCGCCTCGTTACGTACGGTTTAACCGGCCAAAATCGGCTGAGAGTGTAAAACAAACACCCCGGTCTACCAATCAAGGCCAGGGTGCGAGAACATCATGAAGTCGAGCGTTAGTTTTTCTTGCGCCGCTGGTAAAGGAAGCTGTAGAGCGGCAGCAGCGCCGATTGGGCCGTATCAAGCACGGCATCCGAGGTGCGCCGCGCCAAGTAACGCGCCCGCCCCACCGAAAAAAGGCTGTGCGCGGCGCTGATCTCCCCGCTGCCCATCTGAACGACCATTGCCGCCCAGGTCAGCCCGGCCCCAAACGCGCACAGCGCCACCAGATCGCCGTCCTTCAAGCGCCCTTCCTCGATGGCTTCGACCATCGCCAGCGGGACCGACGCCGCCGACGTATTGCCGTAGCGTTCCAGGTTCATGTAAAACTTGTCAAGCGGTACGCGCATCTGCCGCGCCGCCGACTCGATAATCCGCGCGTTGGCCTGGTGCGGGATAAACAAATCGATGTCATCCGGCGTCAGCCCTGCCTGGTAAATAGTGCGCTTCAAAGAACTAGCCAACGTGCGCACGGCAAATTTAAACACTTCCGGGCCGTTCATGCGCAAATACTGGCGGCGTTCGTCAACTGTCCGCTGCGAGATCGGAAACGTGGACCCGCCGTCCGGCACATATAAATACATTGCGCCGGAGCCATCCGATCCCAGCTCGAACGAAAGCATACCGCTCGGTTCTTCACTGGCTTCGAGGACCGTCGCCGCCGCTGCATCACCAAACAATACGCACGTCGTCCGGTCAGTAAAATCCATCGCAAACGATATGATCTCGACGCCGACTACCAGAATCCGGTTGTAGGTCCCGCTGATGATGTACTGGTTGGCGACGGACATCGCGTAGACCCAGCCGGAACACCCGGCTACCAGCGAAAACGCGCCGCACTCCGCGCCGAGCATGTCCTGCACCTGGCTGGCCACCGACGGCAGCAAATAATCAGGCGACGACGTGGCGACGATGATCAGGTCGAGGTCCTTAGCCGTGATCCCCGCTACATCAAGCGCCTGTCGGCCTGCCGCCACCGACATGCTGGATGTCGTATCGTGTTCGGAGCGAATATGGCGTTCTTTGATGCCGGTGCGCGTGACGATCCATTCGTCGCTGGTATCTACCATCTGCGCCAGATCGTGATTCGTCAGGACACGCTCAGGGACATATTTTCCCCAGCCGGTGATTTTGGCATAACGCTCGGTCATCTCGTGGTACCCTCCCAGGGAAGTCTCAGTGACAGTGATCGGACGAGAGGTTGCGTCGAGTTCAGGCCAACATCGTGCGGCGGTTACGCCAGAAATCGAGCGCGTCAGGAAATGATCGGGATGCAATCAACACGATTCCGGCAGTGAGGGTCGCCCCGCCGATGCCTGCCGCCAGCTGCGTACGCGGGGGAAGCTGGCGAATACGCCGCCACAACCCCGGATCGTGCAGTTCGTAAGCTTCGTCCAATAACTGAACGCGCAGTTGGTTAAGAAACTGCTCCGATGGATTCACTTCAACCAGGGAACGGTTGAGCTGGTCGGCCAATGCCAACAGACTCTTGACCTGACTGGTGACGAGCCAATCGTACTGGTCAAGCAGCCGGTCCACATCCAGCGTACCGCTCACCAGCGCGTCCGCATGAGCCATCAACAAATCGTGAAGGTGGCGTTCAGGGCGTTGTTTGAAGAATGGCAGAAAATGCATGGAGTTCACCCCTACGTGATCAATAATGTGTACGACAATGATGGCCTCCGCGAAACATCACAGGCCAAAACGTTTCCAACGCCGTTCCGGTTGGGTCTCGTCGTCAGCCGGTTCCATCTCCCCGCGCAGCGAAAGCAGCGTGCGATGGTACAGCGACTTGATCGCGCCTTCCGTGCGATCCATAATCGCGCCGATTTCCGCGTTCGACAACCGCTCGACGAACTTCAACACGAGCAGTTGCTGGCGATCTTCAGGCAGCTCACGAATCGATTGGAGCAGTTCTTCAGCCTCTTCACGGGTTTCGGCAATCGCCTCAGGCGCAAGCTCCCCGGTCCCGCTCATGACATAATCATCGAGCGGCACCACTTTTTGCCGCCCGCGATCCCGGTGCCAATTCGCCACCAGGTTATGAGCGATACGGTACAGCCACGCAGAGAACGGTACCCCCCGATCCGTGTAATTTCCAATGTGCGCCAGGGCCCGAAAAAACACTCGCGACGTCAGGTCTTCGGCCTCGTGATGGTTTCCGGTGCGGTAGTAAACGTAGTTGTATATCTTCTTAACATACCGGGTGTACAACTCACCGAACGCCGCCGAGTCCTCTTTTGCCCACAATACCAGTTGAGCATCATCGGCATCTGTATAATCACGCTCGGATTGGATGTCCGGCCCAGTCATGCGTACTAACACCTCATGCGTATAAAGGTTACGATTCATTGCGCCTGCATTTTGCATGTGCAACGTCCTCAAAGAATGTCTCGCCAGTATACCAGGCAACTGCCGTGCCCACTACCTGCGAGTGACAGCACCTCGCCCACCTGATATAATTCCGCCCATGAACCAACCACTCACACAACAACGTATACGCATTACGTTTGGCAAACACGGCGCGTTGCGCTTCATTGGCCATCTGGACCTGGCAAAAACCTGGGAGCGCGTGCTCAGACGGGCGCGGGTCCCGCTGGAATATACCCAGGGGTTCAACCCGCGTCCCCGGCTGCAATTCGCGACGGCGCTGCCGGTCGGCGTGACCAGCGAGAGCGAATACCTTGACGCGTGGCTGCTGGCCCGGCTGGACGGTGATTTCCCCGGTGGCTGGATTGAAACGCTCAACGCCGCCAGCCCGGGAGGGCTGCGCGTGTATCACCTGGCTGAGGCGCCGCTCAAAGATGCCGCACTGCCGACACAGGTCACGTACTCCGAATTTGTGATCACGCTGCTCGATGACAACCTGTCGCTGGACGACCTGCAAACACGCGCCGACGCCCTGCTGGCGATGGACACCATCGAGCGTGCGGGCAAAAAACGCCCCTACGATTTACGCCCACGTATCTTCGATCTGTCACTGGATGACGATGGTCACTTGATCGCGATTTTATCCTCAAACGAGCGAGCCAACGCTCGCCCAGACGAACTGCTGGATGTAATGGGGATCAACATGGGCCAGGCACGCGTTCACCGCCGCCGCCTGCACCTGGGCGACAAACCACCGGGCGTGTGAACCAAACCGGGCGGCCCCACTATTCTGAGCAAGGTCGCCCGATTTTGTGATCACGTATGGTTGGTGCTAGTCGCAGCAAATCAACGCCGACATCAGCTTGTCCAGCGCCTCACGCGGGGGACGAATCTTGCCATCGGGTAGATGAACCAGCGGTTCTCTGATCATGTGGCTGGTTTCGACCAGCGACTGGCGATCTCTGTCCACATAGATCAGGCCAGTGATGAACAGGTTATCGCGGCGGGCTTCCTCTAACAGCCGGAACGCCGCCGTGCGGTCGGTTGGATCGTGTTTGATCGGATCAAGTTTTTTCAGCATCAGGTGGGACCCGTCATGCATTTCCACCGACTGCACCTCGCCCGGTTCGTGCTCGTCAACCACAATCGGATCGTATTCAGGAATGAAGGTGATGTCTTGCAGCGGCTCTTCGTGCACTTTGCCGTAGGGATAACTCTTGGTCGAAGTCTCGTGATTGTTGAACGTGACACACGGGCTGATGATATCCAGCACGGCGGTGCCCTTGTGGCTGAAGGCCGCTTTGAGTAGCTCGCGGACCTGGCTGGCATCACCGGCAAACGAACGCGCGACAAATGACGCATTATCGACCAGCGCTTCCATGCAGATGTCGATCGGCGGCAGTTCATTCACGCCGGCGTACTTCAATTCCTGGCCCATATCCGCTGTGGCGGAAAACTGGCCCTTGGTCAGGCCATAGACTCCGTTGTTCTCGACGATGTACACGACCGGCACATTGCGGCGAACCATGTGTTTGAACTGCCCCAGACCGATGCTGCCGGTGTCGCCATCCCCACTGACGCCTATCGCCGTGAGTTCCAGGTTGGCTGTCGTCGCGCCGGTGGCAATCGCGGGCATCCGCCCGTGCAGTGCATTGAAGCCGTGCGAGCGATTCAGGAAATAGGCCGGTGATTTGCTCGAACACCCGATACCGCTCAACTTGACGATATAGTGCGGGTTCAGCCCCAGTTCATACGCCACCGCGATGATCTGGTTGGCGATCGAGTTGTGGCCGCACCCCAGGCACAGCGTTGATTTTCCACCTTTATAGTCGCTGCGTTCCAGCCCAATTACGTTTACACGTGCGCCCATATTACAGCTCCTGTTCCAAAATGGCTGCCGTCATCCAACGCGCGCTCAGCGGCAGGCCATCTGAGTAAGCGAGTGAAATGATGCGAGTCGCAAATTGCGGGTACTCCATGAGCAGAATCTTCGCTAACTGCCCATCCGCATTGTTTTCGACGACGTAAATCCGGTCATGCCGGTCCAGAAATTCCCGCATTGTGCTCTCAAACGGCAGTGCCCGCAGTCGGAGATAACTTGTCGCCATCCCGTGCTGGCGCAGCCGGTCGCGGCCCTCGATTACGCACCCATCGACCGTGCCATACGCGATCACGCCGATTTCGGCCTCGTCGTCCCAGTCCACGACCGGTTCCGGCACAATCGTACGCGCCGTATCGTATTTGCGATCCAGGCGTTGGATATTCTCGATCCAATCCTCAGGACGTTCGCTGTAGACTGCCTGCGCATCATGGCCCGTACCGCGCGTGAAATAGGCCGCCAGTTGGTGATCTGTGCCGGGCAGCGTGCGGTAACCGATACCATCGCCGTCCACATCTTCGTAGCGCCCGAAGTGACCCAACCGCTCCAGGTCTTCAGCCGTCAGGACTTTGCCGCGATCGATCGGCCTATCTGGATACGCAAACGGTTTGCTCATCCAGAGGTTCATGCCCAGGTCAAGATCACTCAGCACAAAAACCAGCGTTTGCAGGCGGTCAGCCAGATCAAACGCCTTCCATCCGAATTCAAACGCCTCAGCGACACCGTTCGGGAACAACAGGACATGTCGCGTATCACCGTGACCTAAGAAATAGGCGGCCAACACGTCGCCCTGCGAGGTACGGGTCGGCAGACCGGTGCTTGGCCCCATACGCTGCACGTCCCAGATCACCGCCGGGATTTCCGCATAATATGCCAGCCCGGCGAATTCGCTCATCAGCGAAATACCAGGGCCGGATGTCGCCGTCATCGCGCGCGCGCCCGCCCAACCGGCACCGATCACGGTGCCGATGGCAGCGATCTCGTCTTCCGTCTGGATCACGGCATAGGTCGCCAGGCCGGTTTCCGGATCGGTACGCAGGCCGGTGAGATACTCGCGCAGCGCGTCAATCAGGCTGGTCGAAGGTGTGATCGGGTACCAGGCCGCCACCGTCACCCCGCCGAACACTGCGCCCAGCGCCCCTGCCGAGTTCCCATCCAACAATAACATGCCTTCAGTCTTGCGCATCGGCTCGACGGTATACGGATCGTTCTTGGCAAGGTTATCTTGCGCCCAGTCATACGCGGCCCGTACGAGCGCCATGTTCATGTTGATGGGTTTCGCTTTGCCGCCAAAGTGAAAATCGAGCGCGAATGCGATCTCATCCAGGTCGATGTTTAGCAGCGTCGCCAAAACGCCTACATACACCATGTTTGAAACGTACGATTTCAGGCCGGATGGTACGTCAGCCGCATCGATCAATGCCTTGACCGGCATCGGGTAATACGTCACATCGTCTCGATCCGGCTTGATTTTCCATTCTTCGGGGTAGAGACACACGCCTCCACTCGCCAGGTTCTGAATGTCTTCCGCGTATGTCTCCTGATTAAAGGCTACCAGGATATGATATGCTTCGAGACGGGCGATATAACCGTCTTTGTTTACCCGAACGGTAAACCACGTCGGCAGTCCCTGGATATTCGAAGGAAAGATATTCTTGCCGCTAACTGGAATCCCCATGCGAAAGATCGCACGCAGCAGCGCGGTATTAGCCGTCTGGCTGCCCGACCCGTTCACAGTGGCGACCATGATCTGAAAATCGTTGACAATCGGCTGGCGGTCGTCAAGCATCGACTCCAGCGGCGAACTCTGAACTTCACTCATAGTCTGATATGCTCCTGCAACCTCTGAATTCAGCCCTTACCTTCAAGCAGTTTAGTCTGGAAAGACAACAAGTAGGTTATTCAAAAGAATGACGACTAGATGGCGACCTTTCTGTTGACCTGGATGATTCGTCCGGGGTATCGTGCGTTTGATCGGGCATATAACGCAGCAGCGCCATGTGTTCGCGTAATGCCCGGTGACCACCGTCGAAATCGCCCTCTGCCACACACTCAACCATGCGCTCGTGATAGTCCCACACCGCGCGGTGATACGACAGGTCCGCATACAACGCCAGCCCGAACGCCTTGTAGGCGGCCCAATATGCTTCCAGCAGTCCCTGCACAAACGAGTTATCCAGGTGCTTGAAAAATGTCAGGTGCAGATTACGATGTTCTTGAAAGGGGACCTCAACGGGGATACACGTCAGCATGTGGCGGGCACGGGCCACTAACTCGCGCAGGTAGGTTATGTCCTCCGGGCAGAGTTGTTGCACGGCCTCGTGCCAGAAGCCAAGTTCGATGTTGTTACGCAGTTTTGAAAAGTGGTAGAATTTCGCCCGGTCCATACCCAGCGCATATAACACGCTGAGTGTGGCGGCTGGTCCAAAACAGAACTCCTGCACCTGAGTCCCGGTTCGTGGTTTGATCTGGACCAATCCGAGGGTTCGTACGACAGACAGTTCTTCGCGGATTTTGCTGACGCTAACGCCCAATTCGTCGCTCAGCTCAGGGATCGTTGGCAATCGCTCACCGGGCTGCACTTGATGCTCAACAATATACCGTAAAATATCTGAATCTAAGTTCGTATGGGGCATCTGCGCCACTTACCGTTCACCGCACCGGGCATTGATCGCCCTCAATCATCTGATCAATCAGATAAATCAGATTAAGGTAGGCACATTATACGAAATTGCGGATCAATTGCCAACAGCCAGAGATCATATGGCGGGCGACACGGCGGCAGCGTGCGAAGAACCGTAGGGCAAGCGCAGGTTTGTGCTACAGTTTCAGGTCTTGTTCTGGTTTTCTGGCGGCTGCCACGCCGCGTACTTTTTGCCATTGGCAGCCGATGGTGTGTCGGCAGGTGGTGCGCCTGATGGCGTGCCGGTTGGCGTGCCGGTTGGCATAGCCGGGGATTCTGGCCTGGCAGGCGTGGCGGGCGTTTCCTCGTCCAGACTGACTGACGATTCAACCATACGCATGGTTTCACCTAACATTTTCCGGGTCGGATTCATGGACCGCATGTCACGTGCGCCCTGCCCCAATTCGCGCGCAGCATCCATGATTTCCTTACCTTCCGGTCCTACTTCTTTTTCGATGTCAGCCATGACCTGGGCCCAGGCTTCCCGCACCTGGCGCACCATGCGGCCCAGTTCGCGCGCCCATTTGGCGCTGTTTTTAGGTCCGCCGACGATAAACAGCGCTAACCCAATGATCAGCATTTCTGCCAGCCCGACGCCAAAAATTCCGTCCATGATTATCCCTATGTTTCCAGGCTATTCGTTCGGATCGGCTTCGCTCAACCGATCTTCTTTGCTCGCAACGCCGATGCCCACCAGAATCAAGGCCGAACCCGCCAGCTGCAACGACACCGGCCACTCATTCAAAAAGACAATCGCCAACAACCCGCTGCCAATCGGCTCGCCAAGTACCACCAGGCTCACATACGCTGCCGGGAGAAACCCCAGCGCATAGTTGAACGACGAGTGCCCGATCAACTGCGGCACCAACCCCATCAGCAGCATCCACAGGTACGCCTGGTCAGGCAGGCCGGTAACCTGCTGCCCTGAAACAACCACCGCAACCACAAGTATAGCGGCTGCGGCGCTGTATACCAGCCAGATATATGTGATCAGGCTCAACCGGGCGCGCAGCCGCCTGCCAATGATGAAATAAAACGCCGCCATCAACGCACCGATGAGCGCCAGCCCATTCCCCAACAGCGGATCGTGGCGCGTCGGCGGATCGCCGGCACTGCCGCTCAGACCGACTAGAATGCCACCGCCTAACGCCAGGATCAACCCCAGGACCACCCACCGGTCGAGTTTTTCGCCCAAAACAAATGGCGCCAGCAGTGCCACCCACAAGGGACTCGTGGTAACCAGCGTCACGCTGTTCACCACAGCCGTGTATTCAAGCGACGTGACCCAGGTGGCAAAGTGCAGGCCGAGCACCAGGCCGGATATGAGCGCCCACTTCAGATCGGTGGCGCTGATTGCACGCAACTGATCACGGTGGCGGCGCAGCACAATCGGTGTCAACACCATCGAGGCCACGCACAGTCGCGCCGCCGCCAGCACCAGCGATGGGGCCGAACTTCGCTGGCCCAGCCGGATGAAAATGGCGGCGAACGATACGGACAGCACCCCGATAACCAGGGCTGCAAAGGGCCGCCAGTTGGAAACTACGACGGAGGGTGAAGCTTGGGCTTGATCGGTCACTATTGCTTATCACTCCGTCAGGGTTAACGTGTTGGAACCATTACGCCAGAGCACGATCCCCCGTGCAGCCGGGTCCTGATCACAAACAACCTCAACCGGCATGTCATTAACAGCGAGAGAGTGTCTTCTGCCAACACCTCCGCCGGTGTGCCACAAGGTACCATCCAACGGTGCCGACTGATCTGGTACATAACTATAACTCACCGAC
>CAYMTN010000113.1:0-16663 GCA_964393335.1 uncultured Anaerolineaceae bacterium | reverse complement strand
GCTCAGCCGGAGTCAGGTACTATTGATGGTAGAGGTATCAGCCGCCGCCTGTTTGGCTGCACACAGCCCGGCGATACCTGCCATTTGTTCACAGACAACCATACCACACGACACCGTTGTGGATAAAATCACACCCTACAGCCCGGCAAAGCAGGAGGGGACACATAGATGTCTGATCACAAGGTTGTTAACCAATCACAACCCCCCATTTTTGAACGGTTCCGTTTCCGGCATCATCCCCGGTCGCGCGGCGGCGGACAGGCGCTGGTCGAATATGCGCTGATCCTGGCGCTGGTCGTGATCGCGCTGGTCGCCGTCCTGACGATTACCGGTCCGGCGGTAGGTAACGTGTTCAGCAACACAGTGTACAACCTGCTGGGAGGAACCATCCAGCCACGTGATACGCTCGGCGCTGATCAGTTCTGGACTCAAGTCGCGGCTGTCGCGTCATATACACCCGACAACCCCGGCCTGATCACCAACACACCAGCACCTGCCACTAAAACGCCGACAGTCGGCCCCACGCTTACGCCATCGGCCACTGTCCCGACTGCCACCCCATCCAATACGCCAACCCCCGGCCCCAGCCCGACCCCTCACGACGAGGATTTTGGCTATCCCTTTGAAGACCTGGGCGACAATCCGGACTGGTGGCAGCACGACTTCAATGACCTAGTCGATAATGACTGGGATGCTGAATACTGGAACTACACCAGCTTTAAAAGCGACATGAGCAGTTTCATAGCCGGTACCGGCTGGCAAACCACCTACCCCGAACTGGATCTTTATTGGGGAGGCGGCGTAAGCCCAGGGGGCGGCATAAGCGAGAACTTTTATGCCCGTTATACCAGCACGGTAAAACTGGAGAACAAGGAATATACCTGGACCGTCAGCAAAGACGACGGCATCCGTATCTTCGTGGACGGGGTAGCCGTAGTAGACGAAAATGTGCCCAATGTCGGCGATGCGAAGACGTGGTCCTGGTCACCTCTTGGAAGCACTACATTCTCGCGGAATTTCACAGGGACCGCCGGGGACCATACCGTCAAGGTCGAGCTTTATGACAGCGGCGGTGCGGGCAAGGTTCAGGTGAAATTGACCGAAGGCGGAAATTCCGACCTGCTGGACTGTAACTGGGGCCTGTCCGATGAAGCCTATCACAGCCCGACGACAGCCTGGTCCGACAGCCCTGGCGTAGTCTACACGCCGCGTTCCTACTGCACGCTGGCGCTGCGCGGGTATATCGATCTTGGCAGCGCCTCGAACCCGCAGCTCGAGTTCTACGACCGCTACAACCTGGCGCCGGGCACGAAAGCGCTGGTTGGCGTTTCCGTCGCCGGCACCGGCCAATGGGTCGATCGCCAGATACACTACTATGAAACCAACATGGGCTGGACGCGGCAGGTCTTTGATCTGACCAACTTCGAGGGCACAGACTTCACCGGCGAGTTGATCGAACTGCGCTTCATACTCGATGCCACGAGTTCCAGCTCGTCGTATCAAGGGTGGTGGATCGATGACATCACCGTCACCGAAAATATCATCCGCCGCTACACAGTCGGCTTTTCCGATGACATGGAAAGCACGTCCCACTGGTACCCCGGCGGTACCTGGGCCCGCACCAACGAATCCCCCCACAGCGGGTCAAACACCTGGTCCGACAGCCCTGGCGGCAGCTACACGAACGCCAGCGATAACCGGCTGGAACTGGACGGCCTCATCGACCTGACCGTGCCCGCCGTAGTGGACCCGCAGATCGTTTTCTGGCACCGCTACAACCTCACCTATTATGACGCCATTTTCGCGGAGGTATCCACGGATGGCGGCGAAACCTGGCAGAACTTGACCGGTGCTTACAATGATAACAATGATGCCCTGGCATACAGGACGACTAACCTGAGCTGGACCGAAAAGGTCATCTCGTTGATGCCGTACAAGGGCCAGGAGATCAACTTCAGGTTCCGTATCGTTACCAGCCCTAACGATGTGGCCGATGGGTGGTACATCGACGACTTTTCCATCCGCAACAAACCGTCAAGCTCTGTCTACCTGGACTGGTGCGACGATATGGAAAGCACCGGCAGCCAATGGATCGCCGAAGGTAGTTGGGGCATCATAAGCGGGCCGGATGCCAATGGCGGCCACACCATCTACGCCCACTCCGGTTCGTCCTACTGGTCCGACAGCCCGCAGGCCAACTATCTTGACG
Organism: uncultured Anaerolineaceae bacterium; assembly: GCA_964393335.1. Lineage (GTDB taxonomy): Bacteria > Chloroflexota > Anaerolineae > Aggregatilineales > Aggregatilineaceae > CAYMTN01. The sequence continues at coordinate 14,454 of CAYMTN010000113.1, read as the reverse complement.
ACACCGTATCGTCGCTGCGCCTGTCGCCACTGGTCAATCTGACCGGTGCCACGAACCCGGAACTGGTTTTCTGGCACCAGTGGGACGTCACGTACTATGACAATATCTATGTCGATGTTTCCACCGACGGCGGCGAGAGTTGGACCGACATCTGGCATTACTACTATGGCAGTACACCTGTAGGGTACGGAGGATGTTCGGGCTGCTCGATAGAAACCGATGGGGGCTTCAGTGCCGTCATGTCGTGGACGCGCGAGGTCGTCAGCCTGCGCGACTATATCGGCCAGAGCATCAATGTGCGGTTCCGCCTGGATGCCCTGTCCAGTTCGTACGTCGCCGATGGCTGGTGGATCGATGATGTGTGCTTCCAGGAATACAACGAACCGGTGCGTACCATCGGTTTTAGCGACAATTTTGAAACGGGCGCTAACAACTGGTATCGCGGCGGCCAATGGGCCGTGTCGTCGCTGTCCGAAGATGCTCACAAGAGCACCAATGGCATCACCGACAGCCCTGGCCTGAACGTGAATTACCTGGACGACAGCAACGCGATCCTGGAGTTAAAGGGGGTCGTCGATCTGACCGGCACCGTCAAGCCGACGCTGTACTTCTGGGATCATTTTAGTCTCGCATACCGGGACTACACCCTCGTGGAGTTCAACGTATCCGACGATGGCGGGCTGACCTGGCAAGGCTGGCGCGAAGACTCCTCGGCCAGACTCGTACGCAATGTGTACACCGCGACGCGCTCATGGGACCGTCAGCAGGTCGATCTGCGCCCGTATATCCCTGACGTCGCACACCCGAACCGGGTGATACGCATCCGGTTCCGGCTGATGGCGACGTACTCCTCGAACGTGGCCGATGGCTGGTGGATTGACGACGTATCACTCGTGGATCGCAACGGGATTGAGCCGGTCTTCAGCCTGCCCTTCACCGAAAGCGTCGATTTCCTCAACAACTACTGGGTCCTGGAAGGCACCTGGGATCGCATACCCAAGTTCCGCATGGTCGGCAGCGGCAACGCGTTGGGTCCAAGCGCCTGGGTTGCCGAATACTATGATGACCGTGCGCGGAACACCGACTACGCGCACAACCCGACGCAGTCGCAGCGATCACCAAATCAACTGTTCCAGAGTGATGAGCTGGTATTCACACGCACCGAAGCTGAAATCGACTGGGACTGGGGCAGTGGAGCGCCGAATCTACCAATCGACCCGGCCACCGTGCCGCCAGGATATACCTTCCCGTATGACTACTTCCTGGTCCGCTGGACGCGTACGATCAACATTCCTGTTGATGGAACCGAATACCGCATCGAGACGCACTCGGACGACGGTATCCGCGTGTGGGTGGATCGCGGAACGCCCGATGAAGCGCTGCTGATCGACCGGTGGATCGACCGGGGGTATAACATCACGCCGGATGTTGCGACGACACCCCCACTCGCCGCCGGGCTGCATACTTTCGTCGTGGAATACTACGAAAAAGGCGGGTCGGCACGCGTGTTTGTAGACTTCGGCCTGGTCGGGAAAGTATTCCACGACAGCGTGGACGATACCGTGCCATATGTCCACCTGTTCAACGGGTCGGTCATGCTCGAAGGCACTGTCAACCTGGCTGGCACCACTCACCCCGCGGTGACGTATTATGATATCCGGCAGCTTGGGTACAGTGACTATATTGTGGTCGAAGTCTCGACTGACGAAGGCTTCACGTGGAGCGAAGTGAGTTCGAGGTTCTGGGGCACCGACAGCACCTGGCGACAGCGGTTGTGGGACCTGAGCGGCTACGCCGGACAGCGGATCAACATTCGCTTCCGACTGGATGCACGAAGCAATACCAACGTAGGTGATGGGTGGTACATTGACGATATCGTCGTTGCCGATTAACGAGCCACGCTGACCGAAAGACGGACGAAAACGGGCTGCCCTCCGGGGTGGCCCGTTTTTTGATGCGCGCAGTTTTGCATGGTTAGACAGGCTGTTTTGCATAGTACAAAGCTCAGGGGCGTGTTACACTTGGACAAACAGGCTTCTCGATATGAAAGGTGTTGTATGCCGCGCGAAGGAATTCTCTTCATCCTGATTGGCCCTTCCGGTGCTGGGAAAAACACGCTCATGAAACGCGTGCAAGAGCAACTTGGCAGCCTGTCCCAACTCCCGACAGCCACCACACGCGCCATGCGCCCCGGCGAACAAGAAGGCCGCGAACACCATTTTGTCTCACACGAGCAGTTTCAAGAGCTAATTGATTCCGGCGCGCTCATCGAATACCAACCCGTGCACATGGGTGAACTCTACGGGACGCCGCGCCGCACGGTCGAGGACGCCATTCGAGCGGGCCAGGACCTGATCGCGGATATCGAGTTTTTGGGCGCGGGCCAGATATCCGAAGCCTATCCGCATAACACAGTGCTGATCTTCGTGACACCGTCCAGCCTGGATATTCTCGCCCAGCGCATCCGCCAGCGCGGCAACCATTCCGCTGAAGAACGCGCTAACCGCCTGGAACGTGCCAAGTTTGAAATGACGTTTGCTCCCCAGTGCCAGTACCTGATCCTGAACGACATTCTAGAGCCAGCCGCCGAGCACCTGTACCAGATCATCGAGAGCGAGCGCTTCCGCCGCCGGGGCGACCCGACCGGCGATCCGCGTGTATTGGTGCGTCCCCACTGTCATGCGGCGGTCGTGGCCCTGCTCGTGCACGATGGAACACTGCTGGCGCGGATCGATTCCAGCGGCGCACACCTCCCAAGTTTCCCGGTTGAAGACGTGACTCAGGCTCCGCACGACGTCTTGCAGCGAGAAATCCGCCGGACACTGCATCCTAACATCCGCGTGGAGGCGATCCTGGACGACCGGTTTGAATTCGTCGCACCGCATCATGTGGCGATGGCGACCATTCCCAACGACAATTATCTGTATTTCTACTACCGATGCTTATATGAGGGCTTCGATCCGTCCGAGCTTCCGGGGTGGGACTGGCAGCCTGTTACCGCGCTGAATTTGCCTCCTGCCCTTGACGAGCTGGTCATCGCCGTCCCGACGCCATCCGGGTGAAACGTCGCGCCGCTTACACCCGGCGCGGCGCATTGGATTTTGTGCAAATGCTGTCAAGGTCGTGCAGAACCCTTCACGATCAGGTGACGGAAGCCGCGCATACCGCTACAATTAGCACAGGATCGTTTGACACACGCACAAGCACAGATGCACTGCATTGTGCTTTTTATTTCTGGACCTGAGACAACGGCATGATCGAGGTCATCAACCTGACAAAACGATACGGGCGTTTAGTTGCGCTTGATTCGATCAGCTTTCAAGCCCGCGAAAGCGAGATTATCGGTTTTTTGGGGCCAAACGGGGCGGGCAAAACAACCACGATGCGTATCCTCACCGGTTACATGCCGCCTAGCGATGGATCGGCGCGGGTCGCCGGTTTTGATGTGGTCGAAGAGTCGCTGGACATGCGGCGGCACGTCGGTTATATGCCCGAAACCGTGCGCCTGTACCGGGATATGACCGTACGCGGCTACCTGAAGTTCATGGCGCAGTTACGCGGTGTGCCCCATCCTCGAACGCGGATCGACGACGTATTGGAGCAGGTCGGCATGGTCGACCGGGCGCGCAGCCTGATTCGTAACCTCTCCAAAGGTATGCAGCAGCGTGTCGGGCTGGCCCAGGCAATCGTCCACAATCCGGAAGTGCTGATCCTGGATGAACCTACCATCGGCCTTGACCCGCATCAGGTGCAGGACCTGCGCGCCTTGATCCGCGACCTGGGGCGCACCCACACCGTGATGCTCAGCACGCACATTCTCTCAGAAGCCGAACAAATCTGTGATCGCGTGATCATCATCGACCGGGGACGCATCGTCGCCGAAAACACACCTGACGAACTGCGCGACAGTCTGAATCGTGGGGGACGCCTGTTCGTGCGCGTAGGCGAGCGGGCGGTACCTGCCGACGTGCTGCGCATACTTAACGCCGTGCCCGGCGTGGACAGCGTCCAGCCGCACCAGGATGGGTATCTGGTCAGCGGCAAACGCAGCATCGATGTGCGTCCCGCGTTGGCGGCTGCCATCGTGGGGCACGGCCTGGAACTGCTGGAACTGCGCCCCTGGGCGATCACGCTGGAAGAGATCTTCCTGGAGCTAACAACCCGGCTCGACCGTCCCACCCGGCGTAAGGGAGGCGGCCATGCGTAGCATTCGCTTGATTGCGCGGCGCGAACTGGCACAGTACTTCACTTCTCCGATCGCGTACCTCGTCGCGTTTGCGATCCTGGTGTTGACCGGCTGGCAGTTCAATGTGGACCTGGCGCAGCGTGCCGGTAATCTGCCCCCGGATGGGGCCGATGTCTTGGGCGTCTTTGGGTTCTTCACCGTGTTTTTTGCTCCATTGATCACGATGCGCCTGTTTGCCGAAGAATCGCGCGAGGGCACGCTCGAATTGATGATGACGATGCCAGTCCGCGACGGTGACATCGTGATGGGCAAGTTCCTCGGCGCGTGGCTCTACTATTCGCTCATCCTGTGCCTGACGCTGGTCTACCAGGCCATCTGGCTGTCGATCACGACCGCCCGCGCCTACACCCTGCGCCCGGAGTTGGACATCGGCCCGGTGATCAGCGCATATATCGGCATCTGGCTGTTTGGTGGCGCGACGCTGGCCGTCGGACTCCTGTTTTCAGCGATCACCGAGAATCAGGTCATCGCCGGTTTTTTGAGCATGACGGCGTTATTTGTCTTGTGGCTGGGTGATTTTGCAGGACTGGTCATTCAGAACCGCGCGCTGGCCGAGGCGATCCGCACCTTGAGCCTGCAATCACACTATTCGACCTCTTTTTTGATCGGCGTGATCCGCTTTGAAGACGTGGTGTTCTTTATCGGGTTGATCATCGTTATGCTGTTCATTACGACGCGCCTGGTTGAGTCGCGGAGGTGGCGCTGATGACGGACCGCACGCCCTTCGGCCGCGCGCAAGTTGCCAGTTGGGCCGGGGTTATGGGAGCGCTGGCGCTGGTCATGGCCGGGTTGATCGCACTGTTACAGGGCCAGATATCAGGCTGGGTGCTGCTGTGTGTCATTCTGGGCGCTGGCGGAATCGGGCTGTGGATGTGGGGCGCACCGGGCGAGTTTCAGGCATGGATCGCAGGCCGCCAAACACGCTATGGCACAACCAGCGTGCTGGTCACCATTCTGTTCATCGGCCTGATCGCGTATGCGTATGTGCTGGTTGACCGGGCCAACATCACTGCTGACTTGACCTCGGTGCAGCGTTATACGCTCAACAGCCCCACTCTCGAGACAATCGACCAACTCCGCGCACGCGGTTACCGGGTACGAATCATCGGCTTTTTCAGCAGCACCAAACTGCGTGAGCAGGAATCCGCCGACCTGCTGCTGCGCCAGTATGACGCCGAAGGCGGCAGCACGGTCGAAATCATGTATATCGATCCTGACGAACGCCCGGACCTCGCCGCGCATTACAACTACCAACCAGGGCTTGACGGCAGGCTGGTGCTGGCTGTGCTGGGAACGGATGGCACCCCACGCCAGCGTGAGATCGTCCAGGACGACGGCACAGTTGCCCTGCAAGTGGTTACGCTGCTGCTGGGCGAAGCCAACGAGCGCGATATCACAACCGGCCTGAAGACAGTCGCTTCGGCAGGCGAGTTTACGATCTATTTCACCACAGGTCACGGCGAGCGCGATCTGTCCCAGATAGATGACACGGGTATCTCGCGCTTGTTCGTCAGCCTGGATGGTGAAGGCATCGCGGCATATCCCTTGACCCTGGCGGATGTGCCCGCCGTGCCGGACGACGCAAACGCCGTACTCATCGTCGGCGCATGGGATTCGTTCACCGAGGACGAAGTGCAAAAACTGGCCGCGTACATGGAACGCGGCGGGCGTCTCGGCATTTTTGCCGATCCGCCATTGGTCGAAGCCGCTATCATTGGCCGGGAAGGCAATACGTTCTTGCAGGAAGGTGATCCGCTCAGCCAGTACATCTGGAACGAGTTCGGCATTCGCGCCAGAGATGCACTGGTTATCGAAACGAACGCGGAACTGGTCAACGGCAGCCAGTGGATTCCGATCATCAATTCCATAGCGCCGCATACCATCATGCAGGATGTGCGCGACAGACCGATCTACATGCGTTATGTGCGCCCTATCGAGCTGGTAAGCGAGCCTGACGTCCGCCAAAATCGCTACGTGCGCGAACCGCTGTTGTATACGTCCGTCGAGTCGTTTGCCGAGACAGACCTGGTCGCCTTCCTGAACTCGCAGGTAGGGTACGATCCCCAGGTTGATATTCCGGGGCCGCTGTTGGTGGGAGTGACCGCCCGCCGCCAGTTGGAATTTCAGGAAGAGGTCCAACCGCGCCTGATCATCATCGGCGATTCGGATGTGCTCAAAAACGAGTACGTGAAGCAAATTCCCGGCAACGTTTTTCTGTGGACGGATATCGTAGACTGGCTGACTGGCTTCTCGCAGGCGATCACGTTTGCGCCGGTCTCCGATCCAACGCTGCTGAAACTTGTCGTTACCTCGCAGGAGCGTAACACGATTGCCGTGATCACGATGATCATCTTGCCGGGCGTTGTGCTGCTCGCAGGCATGGTGGTGTGGTGGTATCGCCGTCGTTAGGTTAAACTTAGCTATGAGGGCGTCACGCAAGCAGGGTGTAGCTCATGCTTAAACGCCAGGTCGGTTATGCCTTGCTGGCCGGGTTTGCGGCGGTGATGGTCGTGATGTTGATGCTCGATGACCCGGCCACGCGACAGGCACAGATGCAGACCTTCGGGGCAACGCAGCAGGCGCTGCGCGCGCTGGTTCTGTTCCCCGAACTGACCGATCCGGCACAGGTTGACGGACTGGAAGTGCTGGATGTCACTACAGGTAAGGGCATTTTGGTGGTACGGGATGAGAGCAGCTTGTGGTACGCTCCTACCATTGCTGGCATTCAGACACCAATTGCTGCCGAGGATATCGATCAGCTTCTGGTTGAAAATGCCGCAACGGCGATCATGTTGCTGGCGGCCCAGCAGACATACGACGCAACGCCGGAAAACCTGGCACGCTTTGGGCTGGAACCAGAACCGGCCTACCGGTTTCGCTTTCGGATGCACGATGCTGATGGTCAAACCTATGAGACAACCATCGACATAGGTGACACAAATCCAGAGAATGTGGCATACTACGTGTATGTCGACGCAGCATCCGACAACAATCGACGTGTTTATCTGATTCGCAAGCAAGCCGTGAATTATTTCTTGAACATGCTCAACGAATCACTACGGGTAAAGCCGGCGCTTGATGGATCGCCAATGGATAGTGAGGCTACGACACCCGTGCCCTGACGATCTTTCTCCTTCTCTGTTTGAGGTGTTGGATCAAGGGGGGCCCTACCGTTGGCGGTAGGGTATTTTTGTGTATTAAGGCCTGGTAGTTACGCAAGATGGCGATAGTGGAAACTCAACAAATATCACATATAACACCTGACGACATCGTATGGCAGGAACTGGTCAGCATGGGCGAAGAACAGGGATATATCACCTACGATGATATTCTGTCCCGCTTGCCTGCGCTGGAACAAAATCTTGACGTGCTGGAGGAATTGCTCGACGCGCTGAGCAACGCCGGAGTCGACGTGGTTCCGGCCACGCCTGCCCAACCGGAGCACGAAGAAGAGGATGAGGAAGATACCGAAGAGCAAGAAGAAACGCTCGATCCCAGCGCGTTATATGAAGACCTGGTCCAGGATGCCGGATACCAGCAGGCATTGGACACAGACGACGTCGTCGGCCTATACTTGAAAGAAGCTGGGCGCGTGCCACTGCTGAGCGCCGACGAAGAAGTCGCCCTCGCCAAACGCATGGAGACCGGGCAGTTCGCCGCACAGCAGCTCAAAGAGCTTAAGGACGGTCTATCGCCCGAAGTTTACTATGAACTCGAAACCCTTGTCGAAGACGGCGAGGCCGCCCAGGAATACCTGGTGCGGGCCAACTCACGCCTGGTGATCAGCGTGGCGAAAAAGTATATCGGGCGCGGTGTACACTTTCTGGACCTGATTCAAGAGGGAAATATCGGCTTGATCCGCGCCGCGCGCAAATTCGAATACCAGCGCGGGCACAAGTTCAGCACCTACGCGACGTGGTGGATTCGGCAGGCCGTCAGCCGGGCCGTAGCCGACCAGGGGCGCACGATCCGCGTGCCGGTCCACATGGGCGACCAGATCAACCGGCTGCGGCGTGTATCCAACCAGCTCACGCAGGAACTGGGACGTGATCCCAACACCGAAGAACTGGCCGACGCGATGGATACGTCGCCCGACAAAATCCGAAACCTCATTGAGATTTCGCGGCGTCCGATCAGCCTTGAGACGCCGATTGAGGAAGATGCCGATTCGGAGTTTGGGGATTTCATCGAGGATAAATCCAGCCCCAAGCCCACCGAAATCGTGACACAGAACTTGCTGCGCGAACACCTGGAGCAGGTGTTGGCGCGTCTGCCCGAACGCGAGGCACACATTTTGCAGCTTCGGTATGGCTTGTTAGACGGCGAGACTCACACGCTTGAGGAAGTCGGCCAGCAGATCGGCGTAACACGCGAGCGCGTGCGCCAGTTGGAGGCCCAGGCTCTGAACCGGCTGCGGCACTCCTCCGCGCACCAACTGCTGCAAGACTACCTGTTGGAGATTTAGGATTACGCCTATGGGGAAACGAACGCTCTGGCTCTGGCCGCCCGTTTTGATCGTGGGTGGCGTATTCCTGCTGCTCAAGAATTTCCTGCTGATCGAGTTTGACGTCACGCCCTATTGGCCGGTCCTGCTCGTGGCGGTAGGGTTCCAACTCCTCATTCGCGGTGACATCGCTCCAAGCTGGCAGGCGCATACGTTCGGCATTACGCGCGGCAGCGTGCAATCGGGAGGCCTCGAAATCGAAAGCGGCGAGTTGGATGTACAGTTGCGGAATTTGCGCAAACCGGGACGCCTGATCGCCGGGCAGTATACAGCGCGTTCGCGCCCAGGTCTGGTGGTGCGCAACAATCGCGCCACGCTGCGTATGCAACGCGGCCAGACCTGGTGGTTGTCGCTGGCTGACTGGGATGTCGGGCTGGCGCAAGATTTGCCGTGGGAAATACTGGTCAGCAGCTACCTGGGCCGCCTGGAAGTCGACTTACGCGGCCTGCAGATCGATCGTGCCTACGTATCGTCCGGGCTGGGCAGCGTGAATGTGGCCTGCTCCGAAGAAGCCAAGGGGCCAGTCTATGCCCGCTCGACGTTTGGGGATGTGCGCCTGACCATCCCGGAGCACAGCCACGCCGTCATCACCGTTTCACCCAGCCCGTTTGGGCGCGTGCGGATCAACACGTCGCGTTTCGAGCAGATCGAGCCAGGGGTTTATGCAACCGTTCAATCGGCAGACGCTCCCGCTGCGCCCGATCTCACAATTGTGGCCGGTACGGTGTTCGGCTCGATCTACATCAACTGATCGCACCGGGCAGCACAACAAAAAACGTGCTGCCTACCCCCTCTTCGCTGGTAACTCCGATCTCGCCGCCGTGCGCTTCAACAATCTGCTTGCTGATCGTCAGGCCCAGTCCTACGCCCCCTCTGCGCGCATAATGAGAATCATTCACCTGGTAAAACCGGTCAAAAATGCGCGACAGTTTGTCAGCCGCTATGCCCACACCGCGATCCTCAACTTCGATCCGCACCTGGCGCTCGTGCTGCATGACCCGCACCGTGATGGTACTGCCCTCCGGGCTGAACTTTAGCGCGTTGCCCAACAGGTTATTCAGCACCTGCCCCATCCGGTCCGCATCGGCCATAACCAGCGTCATATCCGGTTGGATAGCTGCTTCGACCTCAATCTGCGCTTCAGCCGCCGACATGCGAAAGTCGTGAACCGTCTGCTCGACCAACGCCCCGATATCAACTTCGGCCATCGCGAGGTCAAGCGCCGTTAGTTTCTCAAACGACAAAATATCGGCCACAAGCCGCGTCAGAGTCCTGGCTTTGGCAGCGACAATGTCGAGGCTTTCGCGCTGATCAGACGACAACTCCCCCATTTCACCCGCCAGCAGCAGATCAACATATCCAACGATATACGTCAGCGGGGCACGCAGCTCATGGGAAATATTGCCGACCAACTCATCCTTCAACTGGTCAGCTTCGGCCAACTCGTCGATTACCTGCTGCAAATTGCGCGCGCGGTCCATCAATTCCTGGTACAAGCGGGCATTTTCCAGCGCCGTAGCTGTCGAATTGGCGATGATATACAACGTGCGGATTTCGGCATCGCCATACAGCGTCGGATCGGCGCGTGCCACTTCGATCACGCCGACCACATTTCGCCCGGCCAGCAGCGGCACCGACAGCCGCGCGTCAAGCCGCTCGATTACCGGGTCTTCCGGCAGCGGCCCGTTCAGCTTCACCTGACGCTGGAGTCCCTGCCCGTTGATCACGGTGCCACTCAACGCGGTATAGGTGTTGAGCAAATGCCGTTCCACGTCCTGAACCACGCCCTCTGCAACCGGGCGCTTGGTCGCCAGCACGATCCGGTTGGGGCTGCCACGTACTAACATACCTGCCACATCAAACGGAATAGCTTCGCCCAGGTGATTCATGATGCTGGTCGGAATGGCGGACTGGTCAAAGGAAACTAACAAGCGCGTAATCTCATAGAGAGTGCGTGCTTCGCGTTCGCGCTGGTCGCTGCGCTCAAACAACTGGGCGTTATCAATCGTACCGGCGATCTGGTTGGCAAAAGCCAGCAGCACTTCGCTATCCCGCGCCTGGAACGCGCCCGGCTCAAATCCGGCGATCCCCAACACGCCGATCGGCCTGCCGTGACTCAAGACCGGCACGCCCAGCCAGGACCGGATGCGATGCGACAGCCGTGCTTTGCGCCACAATCGTTCGGCAGCAGTATCCGCCACCAACATGATCTCGCGGTGGTTAAAGATGCGGTAGAAGATCGGGGATTCATCCACTAACCAGTGCAGGCTGGCCGTATCATGATCTGAGAACCCGGTCTGATAGACAACACGGAATGCATTGTTTTCGAACAGTGCGAGAAGAGCGGCGTCGAACGTCAGCAAATTACGCAGCTCGTCCAGCGCCGTTTGTGAAACCTCGTATACGTTAAGGAGCGATCCCGCCAACCGGGAAATGCGGCTCAATGTCTCGGCAATCAGCCGCTGGTGCTTGTTTTCATTGAAAAGACGCGCGTTTTCAATGGCGACGGCGAGCTGGCCCGCCAAAGCCTCTAACACCGATACATCGTCATCGTTAAAGGCATTGACGTGCTCGCTCTGCACATCGATGGTCCCGATGATGCGCTCGCGGTATACGAGGGGCACTGTCAGTTCGGAGCGCGACGCTTCCAGTCCTTTGCCCGGTATCCAGATTTCATCGCGGCGTGTATCGTTGGACAAACGCGCCACGCCGGCGCGGGCTACCCAGGGCACCATGCCCCGCCCGTCCAGCGGGATTCGGAACCGCTCCGGCCCGACCGCGCGGCTGCGCTGCGAGGCTTCGTACATTTCGATGCCATCGGAACCGATTACGCCCACCGACGCGTGGTAAAAGCCGACAATCTCCGTCAGGCGGTCCGGGATAATGCTCAATATGGCGTCGAGGTCGTGGATCGCTGCGATCTCCAGGCTGACCTCGTTCACGAGCCGCATACGTTCCGCCAAGCGGTTCGCCGCCGCATTCGGAGCGGCGTTGAGTTGGCGCTCGATCACACAGACCAACGCCTGATGCTGGGGCCGATACGCGATGAGGCGCACAGTCTCTTCTTCAGACAGTCGCGGCTCGCAGATCAATGCGGCAGGCCAGCGCAGAACAGCGGATTCGGAATCCGGAGGCAGCGCGAGGATGAGATCGTAGCCCTCACGGTTGTCAGCACCGGACTCTTCTTCCACCGACTCAAGCTGGCGGATACGGGGTGGCGGTTCCAGGTGAGACAGGCGCGTTTTCAGCCAGGGGATATTGGCAACCGGACCTATTATCAAAACATGGAGTGCGGGGAGATCGCCCATATAACCCCATAACTGAACGGCAAACAACGCATCACACTATTATGGGGCCATTATACGGAGGTTAGCCTGATTCGACAATATAACCAGCGTACTCTCAACACCTTTCGCGACTAAAAACGATCCCCCGCGCATGTCTGGTCAGGAGCATACGCGGGTTTCCTACCTGACAGCCTCTCAAGATTGTACGGGCCTCAGGGAGATGATTTCAGCCGGTTTTTTGTTCCGCAGGTGTTTGGGTACCACAGGGGGGCATTTCCAGGCATCTACGGGCGTCTCCATGCGCGTCTGCGCGAATTTCGGCAGGATTCCGCACGCGAAACACTGGTTCCGGCAGTCCTGCCGTGTCTCGCCGCGCTGGGACATGGTGTAATCTTCCAGCAAGAATTTCTTCTTGACTGCTACGTCAATGTGATCCCAGGGAAACACTTCATCCAGGGCACGCGGGCGGTGTGTATAGAATGCCATATCCAGGCCCATCTCATCGAACGCCTGGAGCCAGGCAGCGTGGTCGTAATGTTCCTGCCAGGCATCAAACCTGGTGCCGAGCTCCCACGCACGTTGGATGACCGCCCCCAGGCGACGATCTCCCCGGCTCAAGAATGCTTCCAGCAACGTCTCTTCCGGGTGATTCCAACGCAGATGTAGCCCGCGCCCGCGCAGCTCGTTTCGCAGCAGTGCTTGTTTGGCGCGAATCTGCTCCATCGTATCAACTGGCACCCACTGGAACGGTGTATGCGGCTTGGGCACAAACGTGCTGACGCCCACATTCACCTTGGCCTTGTTCCCGTGAATCTTTTGACCTTCGGCCAGCACGGCTTTCGCCAGATCGGCAATCGCCTGTACGTCCTCCAAGGTTTCTCGCGGATGCCCGATCATGAAATACAGCTTGATCGTCACCCAGCCGCGCGCATACACTTCACGGGCCGTGCTCAACAACTGCTCATCCGGCACCGACTTGTTGATGATGTCGCGCATACGCTCGGTGGCCGCCTCTGGCGCAAAGGTGAACCCGCTGCGCCGGTTGTTCTTGATCGCATCCATCAAATCCACGCTCACGGACTCGATACGCAGGCTGGGCAGGCTCACGCCGAGGTTTTGGTCGCCGAAGCGGTCGCCAATCGCCCGGACGAGGTCCATCACGTGCGTATAGTCGGATGACGACAGGCTCAGCAGGCCCAATTCGTCGAAGCCGGTGAAACGTACAATTTCATCCGCAGCGGCGACGATTTCCTGAACGGACCGCTCGCGCACGGGTCGCGTGACCATACCAGCGTGGCAGAACCGGCAGCCGCGCGTACAGCCACGCATGATCTCAATCGGGGCGCGGTTGTGCACAGTATCCACGTTCGGCACCAAGAATCGTGTGAATGGTTTGGGCAGCACCGGCACTATCCGCTTGCGCACAACAGGCGGCACACCCGGCGTATTCACTGTGACGGCGTTAATGGTCCCGTCGGCGTGATAGGTCACGTCGTAAAAACGGGGAACATACACGCCCTCAAGCTGCGCGAGCGCATGCAGTTGCGCCTCACGCGGCTGCCCCCGCAGCGACTGAAGCGTCCGGCTGATCTCAAGGATGATTTCCTCGCCTTCACCGACCACGAACGCGTCGAAAAAATCTGCCATCGGCTCCGGGTTGAAGGTCGAATGTCCTCCGGCGATCACCAGCGGGTAACTGGCATCACGGTCGGCGGAACGGACCGGCATACCCGCCAGGTCCAACAGGTTGAGCGTATTGGTATACAACTGCTCGTACGGCAGGCTGATCGCCAGCAGGTCAAAATCACGCACCGCGTGTTTGCTCTCCAGCCCATACAGCGGGATACCCTCGCCGCGCATCACTGCTTCCATGTCCGTCCAGGGGCTGAAGACACGGTCGGCGAACATGTCCGGCTGTTCGTTCAGCACGCTGTACAGAATCATCCATCCCAGGTTTGACATTCCCAGGTCATAGATATCGGGAAAGGCGAACACCGCGCGAAGATCGATGGCTTCCCAGTCTTTGACGACGCTGTTATACTCGCCGCCCACGTAACGCCCCGGCTTTTGGACCGAAAGCAGCACGCGGTCGAGGGCGCGTTCCAGTTGCTCAGGAGTTGGAGACGATGTACGTTGCATAGTGCGGTGGTTGCCTTTCGAATAAATTCAACTCCGGTTTAGGTTATTGCATTATAGCACGCCGGTCAAGGGGTTTTTATGAACTGCGGTGGAATCGCTACCGCCAGCCAGACGTCGTCATCACCAAATGAAACACCACGCCGAGGCAGGATTTTTGCGAAACCCGCCGTTGACACCCATCAAAAACACGCTACAATAAGCGGCGTTCCACCGAAGGAACGGACGCCGAGGTAGCTCAGTTGGTAGAGCACTTGACTGAAAATCAAGGGGTCACCAGT
>CAYMTN010000112.1:0-16761 GCA_964393335.1 uncultured Anaerolineaceae bacterium | reverse complement strand
AGATGATATTTCAGGGCTTGTGCCAGAATATCGATGAGAGTCTCCTTCGTGAGAAAATACCATGCACTCCATGGGATGACCGCCCCAATGGCAAACGCAACACCGGAGAAAACCAGCGTTCCCAGGTCCTGACGTGTTCGGCGCGTGCTGAAAAAATCAGCCAGCATGAAAATAATGAAAAGGGGGGCAATTGGCAGAAACACCAGATTTGCGAAGATGCCCAGTCCATAGGTCAACCCAGCCAAAATCATCCAGATAACACGCGACACCTTGTTTGGATGCTGCAACCCACGTAACAGTAGCCAGAATACAGCCAGAGCGATAACCGGGAATAGTGTGCTACTTGACCCTGCAAACGAGAGAATTCCAGGTACGAGCGGCCACCATAACACCGGCAGCCGGGCATCTCCCGCCAGTTTGAGACGTTTGGTGATGGCGTACATCGGCAGGATAGCCAAACTTGCCCACAGCGGCATCAGGATGCCAAACCAAGCAGACCCCCACTGTGCTGGTGAATAATCCAGCAAAGCATAATTGTGACACTGGTAAGGCAACAACTCCCTGTAAAGCGTTTCTGACAACGCTGGGCTTTGGCCGAGGGCTTCTGTCAATGTGCCGTATACGAACGGCAGCCCTGGCGGAAGAGTGGCCGCATTACTGGTGAAATCTCCAAGCTCTTCCATGCGACTGGTCCAGTCGTGCCACTCTGGCGTTTCCCAATCGATGGATATACCAGCCCAATGTTCGCCGGATGATACCACAGACACTGTGCGTGTCAGCAGTCCGTAGAGTGCGCCATCTTCGCGTACTGCTGTCACTGCCAACGACAGTAACACACTCCCTGCCATGCCCCACCATAAGGCAATGCTTACACGTTTTGTATGTTTGATGATAATGTATACGCCGATGGTATATGAAACAACTGCCAGCAAGACGATCAGCGCACCGGATACGTCCAATGGAACATATCCCCAGCGCCACCCATAACCGCCTCGTACCCACGGTGTCACATCAAAAGCGAAGATTGCAGCGGCAAAGATGACAAAACAAACAATAATTACCATATTCATATCCTCCTGGAGCGTGTCATGCACTTTGAACCCCTATCCCCCACAGCCCCCTTCCCCGCACGTAGGAAAAGGGAGCTGTTTTGGACAGAAGTATTAAAAATGCAAACATAAAGCGTGATTATAACGCGGCACTCAGCGTGTAAAAAACGCGACACACTCGATATGGTAGGTCTGCGGAAACATATCGACCGGCTGGGTATCGACCAACTGCCAGCCCTTCGCAGCGAGACGTTTGGCATCCCGCGCCAGCGTGGACGGCTCGCAGCTCACGTACACGATGCGGCGCGCGCCGAGCGTGTCGATCACGTCCAGGGCGTGGGCTTCCACGCCACCGCGCGGCGGATCGAGCACAATCGCGTCGTACCGTTCGGCGAGTTCCGGCAGCACGTCCTCGACGCTGCCTTCGATCAGGTCCACGTTGTCCAGGTCGCTCACGTTCTCGTCGGCGTCGGTGACCGCCGGAGGATAACTCTCAATCGACGTGACCAGCGCGGCCTGCTCGGCCAGAAACGCGGTGAACAGCCCCACCCCGGCGTACAGGTCGAGCACGGCCTCGTCACCGCGCAGATCGAGCTTGCGCAGCACGTAGTCAACCAGCGTTTCAGCCTGGGGCACGTTCACCTGGAAAAATCCCCCGGCTGTCACGCGGAAGCGCCGCCCGCGCACGGTATAGACCGTGTGACTCGCGCCGACCAGGTTTACCGGCTCGTTATCGCTCAACAGGAAATTGATCGACACCGGGATGTTCACTTCCAGTTCGGGCGCTTGATCGTCGTTGGTGCTCAATACGACCATGCGCCGCCCGTCCGACCCGACCTGCACGCGCACGCGATCCAGTTCGGGTATATCGTCCAGCGACAGTTCGTCGAGCAGATCGAGCAGTTCGGGGCGGATGATGTGACACTCGTCAATCGGCACCAGCGTCTCGCCGTCCGTGCCGACAAAACACAGGCGGCCCGCGCCGTCAACGTGAAAGGTCGCGTGCGCGCGGTAATTCCACGCGTCCGGGCTGGCGATGGTCGGGTGGACGACCGGATCGGCAAAACCGCCGATGCGCTTGAGCTGGTCGATCACCACGTCACGCTTATAGGCGGGCTGCGCGGCGTACGCGATGTGTTGAAAATGACAGCCGCCGCACCGTCCGGGGCCAAAATGCGGGCAGCGCGGCGTGACGCGGTGCGGCGACGGCGCGAGCACGTCGATACACTCCGCGAACGCATAACGCCCGCGATCATCGACAATGCGCGCGGTGATCCGCTCGCCGGGGATACTGTACGGTATAAAAATGGCGCGTCCCGCGTGCCGGGCGAGCGTCTGGCCGCCGTGCACCATTTCCAGTGGTTCGAGTTCAAACAGGTCGTCGGTCATGAGTCCTCAATGTGCCAATTCGTGCTGCGTCACCGGGCCTGTAAGTATACCGCAGAAAGTGCGGGTATAATGGGGCGGCGCGTCGCCCCGCAGGTTCGCCTCTGTCTGAAGGGCGCAGAGAGCGGAGACGGATCGGCGGTTTGGCAGCAGTGCCGGGCGCAGCACGCAGCGCCCCTACTGACCGCCGAAAGCGTTTTCGAGGAAAATCCTTTGCGGTTGCCCTCACCAGGAGGAAAGCATGAACGGTCCGGATCACGACAGCACGACACGCGGCGCGCTGATCAGCACGCATCGCCACCCCCGGCCCGCGCTGCGCAGGCTCACGGCGGTGCTGGTGACGCTGGGCATCGCCGGGGATGTGCTCGGCGTGGCCGGACTGCTCGTGCTGGGTTTCGGGTACGCGCTGCCGCTGCTGCCGTTGATGGCGATCTTCCTGGCCGTGCTGCTGGTGCCGCTGATCCAGTTGGCGGTGATGCACCCGGCGGTGGAGGTCTATGAGCGCGGGCTGGCGCTGCAACCGCTGGTCGGGCCGCGCGTGTGGCTGCCCTGGGACGCGATCAGGCGGGTCGAGGACCACACGCTGATCCGGCGCGGCAAAATGCGCGACCGGGATCAGGAGCACTTCGGCCAGTTGATCGTCGCGGACGGCCTGCCCTGGCCGTTTGCGGTGATCGGGCTGGCGGCGGGCCTAGGCTGGCACACACGGGCCTTTGGCATTTCGACGTACAGCCACACGGATTACGCCGCGCTGCGCAGCGCGATCCAGCGGCATAAACAGCGGCAGTCGCCATGAGCGGTGGCGGTCATCCGGCCTGTTGATTCTTACATGGTCAACTAACGTTTGAGTACGGCTGCATGCCAGCCTCACCCCTTAACCCCCGGCCCCTTTTCCCCTCTCCACGCTGTGGAGAGGGGCCAGGGGTGAGGCTAACTGGCAAACGTCCAGATTCAACACAGGGTCTGGTTTAGGACGGTATGCAATATCAGTAAATGCCTCGTTTTGATCGAGTACACAGCACAGGAGCATCTCATCATGCCCGATGAACCATTCGATTTTGTCGTGATCGGCTCCGGTTTCGGCGGCAGCGTGTCGGCCATGCGGCTGAGCGAAAAAGGCTATCGCGTGCTGGTGCTGGAACGCGGCAAACGTTTTCGAGACGAAGACTTCCCCCGCTCAAACTGGAACCTGCGCAAATTCCTGTGGCTTCCGGCGCTGCGCTATTTCGGCATCATGGAGCTGACGACGCTCAAGGGCATGCTGGTGCTGCATGGCAGCGGAGTCGGCGGAGGCAGCCTGGTGTATGGCAACGTGTTGATGGAACCCAGCGATGTCCTGTTCCAGGCTCCCGCGTGGCGCGACCTGGCCGACTGGAAAACCGTGCTGGCTCCGCACTACGTCACCGCCCGGCGGATGCTCGGCGTCACGCAGAATCCGCGCCTGTGGCCCGCCGATCAAATCCTGCACGCGATCGCGGGAGAGTTGGGTCAGACTGATACCTTTCGCGCCACCGATGTCGGCGTGTTTTTCGGCGCGGACGGGCAGGAAGGCCAGACGGTGCCCGATCCGTACTTCGGCGGCGAAGGCCCGGCGCGGGCAACCTGCCGTCACTGCGGCGGGTGCATGGTCGGCTGCCGTTACAACGCCAAAAACACGCTGGTCAAAAATTACCTGTACTTCGCGGAAAAACAAGGGGCGCAGGTCCGCGCTGAAGCGCACGTCACCGCCATCGTACCGCTGCCAGCGGGCCAAGCCGACGGCGCGCGGTACGCGATCCGCTACCGGCGCACGACGGCGTTCAGCCACCGCACGCAGCAGGTACGGGCGCGGCAGGTCGTGCTGGCGGCAGGCGTCCTGGGTACGCTGAACCTGCTGTTCGGCTGCCGCGACGTGGCTCGCACGCTGCCGGACCTGTCGCCGCGCCTGGGCGAGATGGTGCGCACCAACAGCGAAGCGCTGCTCGGCATCACCAGCCGGGGCGACGACGTGAATTACTCCGAGGGTGTGGCGATCACGTCAATCGTGCAGGTCGATGACGTGACGCAGATCGAGCCGGTGCGCTACCCGGATGGATCGTCGTTCATCAAAATGATAGCCGCGCCGCTGATCGAAGCGGGCAGCAGCGTGATCGAACGCCTGCTGAAAATCACCGGGACGGCGCTGCGGCACCCGCTGGACGCTGCCAGAACCAAGCTGCTGCCCGGCTGGGCGCGTAAGACGACGATCCTGCTCGTGATGCAGACCGCAGACAACCTGCTGCGGCTGCGGCCCGGTCGCAGCGTCTATTCCTTGTTCCGGCGCGGCCTGGTGCCGGAACAAGACGCCGAACACCCGGTTCACGCGCAGATACCGATCGGCAACCGCGTGACGCGCGCGTTCGCACAGCGCACCAACGGTATCACGCAGGCCCCGCTGCACGAAAGTCTGCTGAACATGCCGACGACCGCGCACATCCTCGGCGGGTGCCCGTTCGGGCGCAGCGCCGAGGACGGCGTGATCGATCTGAACTGCGAAGTGTTCAACTACCCAGGGCTGTATGTAGTCGATGGGTCGATCATGCCGGCCAACCCCGGCGTGAACCCCAGCCTGACGATTGCGGCGCTGGCGGAATACGCGATGAGCCGCATCCAGCCGCGTCCGGATGCCGGGTAACGCCCCTAACGCGGCGCGCTCAGGCCCATTTCGGGAATAGCCGGAATCGTCGGGTTATACAGCCACGCATCGAAGAAATCGCCCAGGTCCGCGCCGCTGACGTCTTCGGCCACCGCGATAAAATCGGCAGTCGAGGCGTTGCCGTAGGCGTAGCGGTCATAATACGCGCGCAGGATGTCAAAGAATGCCTCATCGCCCACCCGCAGCCGCAGCGCGTGCAGCGTCAGGCCGCCGCGCTGGTAGACGCCCACGTTGAACAGGTCATACGACGGCGGGTTGCCGGGCGGGACAAAACGGCTTTGCGGCAGGCGGAACGCGCCCGGCGCAGGCGGCCCCAGTTTCAGGTACGACTCCAGGTCGGCCACGTCGCTCCCGCTCAACTGCACGGTATCAAATGGCAGCACGTTCACCAGCGTCAGCAGTTCGTCGCCGGTGATATCGGCAGGCGGGAACCCGGCGATAAACTTCTCGATATCGTCACTCCCCAGCGCGTCCTTCGACAGCAGCCGCGTGACGTTGGCGGCGGAGTCGGCATCCAGCATATAACCGTCCGGCAGCAGCGCCGCCAGCGCGTTCAAAACTTCCTGCTTGGAGAGTTGGATCGAAAACGTCTGTTGTTCGCGCGCGATGGTGGTGTAGGTCTGCGTGACGATGCGCCGCAAGATGTCCGGCCCCTGCTCGTGCTCGAACCACAACCACGACGCATACGTGGCAAACCCTTCGTTCAACCAGATATCCTGCCACGCGGCCAGGCTGACACTGTCCCCATACCACTGGTGCGAGAGTTCGTGCGCGACGGATTCTTCGGCCTGTCCGGTGCCGCTGACCCAGTTCTGCGCAAACAGCGTGAGCGTCTGCGTTTCCAGCGCGAACTGTAGATCGGTATCGACCACCACCACGCCATACGTGTCAAACGGGTACGGGCCAAACGTGTCTTCAAAAAACGCGATCATATCCGCCGTTTTGCTGAAATCGACCGCCGCCCGTCCGGCCAGCGCGGGCGGGAAAAAGTTGCGGATCGGCAGTCCGTCCGGGCCTTCGCTGGTATCGATCACGTAGTTGCCGATGTCCACCGTCACCAGATAACTGGCTATCGGCTGGTCCATTTCGTACACGTAAGTCGTCCAGCCGTTAACGGAATCAGGGATGGTATCGTGCAGCACGCCGTTCGCCGCCACCACGTACGGGTCCGGCGCGGTGATGCGGAAGGTATACGTCGCCTTGTCCAGCGGGTGATCGTTGACGGGATACCAGCCCGCCGCGCCTGCCGGTTCGCTGGCGACAAATATCCCGTCGCCGTAGTTGTTCCAGCCGATTAGAAAGGGGATTCCGGTTGCGGCCACGCCGCTGGGCTGGCCACTGTACGCCACGCTCACCGTAAAGGACGACCCCTCGGCCAGCGGCTCCGCCGGCGTGATGATCAACTCGCGATCCTGCCGTTCGTAGGTCGCGGGCGCGTCGTTGACCTGCACGTCACTCACCGTCGGCCCGGCGAAATCCAGGTTAAAGGCGCTGAGGTCTTGTGTCGCCACCGCTTCGATCACGACCACCGCTTTGACGAGGTTGTCTTGCACGTCCGCCGTCAAATCAATGGTGTAGTGTTGGGCGTCGTAGCCACCGTTGCCCAACTGGGGGAAATACGCGTCGCCGATACCATCCGCGCCGGGGCTGCCGCCAGGGTCCTGCGCCTGGACCAGCCCCGGTACGAGCATAACCACACACATGCCGCTCACCCAGAGGATCGCGGAAATTTTTCGCAGCATTGATGTCTCCTGAACTCGGTTTCAGTCTGTCAGTTTATACGGGGTGATCAGTCATCCTCGTCATCGTCGTCATCAGCGCCCGCCTTTTTCTTTTTGCGCTGCCACGTCACGGGGTCTTCCAGCGTGCGTTTAGCCGCCTCCGCCAGGGCAGCGGCCAGCGCCTCGTGATGATCCAGCGCAAACGCGACCGCCTCCTTGGCGACCGCCTCACCAGCGCCGATCTCGAAGCGCACCAATCCCGCCGCCTGCGGCTGGTCGATGCGCCGGATCGCGCTCACATTCTGGACCCTGTCGAGCGGGATCACACGCAACACGGCGGGACCATCCAGCACGACCAGAAACAGCGGCATCAGGTACAGCGTCACCGGGCCGGACAGCGTCCACGCGCCGAGTACGTCTTGCGTGGCGGGCTGCGCCGTGATGGGGCCATGATGCACATACGGGCGGCGGCGGCGATAGGCCGTGACCTGGTTTGGGGTGGCGACTTCCTTCAACGCGCGGATCAACGCCTGCATCGGCAGCCGGGTGAGAGCCAGCCGGATCACGTGCCAGCCGCCGTCAAGCGCGGCATGGATCAGCAGCTCGTTCTTGCCGGACGTGTATTTGTGGGGCCGCCCAAACCAGCGCAGTTGATCCGGCGTCAGCGCGATCAGCGGCGCAGCCCCCGGCGTGAGGGGGTACAGCGCGATCCGCTCGCGCGATACGGCGATCACCACCGGCTGTTTGCGCGTGCGCGGCCCGTTCACGGTGACGACCTGCGCGCGCAGGCCGCCGGAATAGCCGGACCATAACACGTCGCCGGTTTGCGCGATCTGCCGAGCCAACCCCGACCCGCGCCGGTAGCGGCGTCCTTCGCGCACGGCTGCGCCGATGCCCCAGGCGGTCAGCGCGCCAAACGCGCCCAGAATGACGATGGTCATCGATCACGCTCCCTGCGCGTGTGCCGCACAGTGCGCTAGCGTCCCGGCGAGCAGGACGGCTCGGCGGCCACCGGGGCCGGGCGGCGGCGGTGCAAGTTCACGACGACGATCCCGCCCAGGATCAGCGCCGCGCCTACCACAATTTTCCAGTCTACCGCTTCGTCGAGAAACAGCGCGCCCAGCGTCACGCCGAGGGGGGGCATGACATACGTGACCAGCGTGGTGCGGGTTGCGCCCCAGATATCGATCAGGTGATAGAACAAAAAATAGGCCAACACGGTGTTCAGCACGGCCAGCGTGAGCACGGCCAGCACGGCCTGTACGTGCAGATCACCCGCCATCGACGGCCTTGTCACCAGCGTGATGGCCAAGATCGTCACCGCGCCGACCATCAGCGAGCCGCCCGCGATCACGAACGGGTCCACGCGGCGCAGAAAACGCCGGATCACGACGGCGGACGTCGCATAACTGGCCGACGCGGCCAGCACCGCGACCTGCCCTGACAGCGCATTCGGGCTGCTCGATTCGGCGTCGCGGCCCGCGAGAATCGCCACGCCGACGAACCCCACCAGCAGCCCGGCGACTTTGGGCGGCGTGATACGCTCGTCGGCCAGCGCCAGATGCGCAAACACCAGCGTAAAGAGCGGCACCGTCGCGTTGAGGACCGTCGCCAGCCCGCTGTCGATACGCTGCTCGCCCCACGTGATCAGTGTAAAGGGTAGCGCCGTGTTCATCACGCCGACGTAGATCAGGGCGGCTATCTCGCGGCGCTGGCGGGGCCAGTGACGCCCGCTCAATCGCAAAAACGCGGCCATGAACAGCGCCGCTATCCCGATCCGCGCCGACACCAGCAGCAGCGGCCCCAGGTCTTCCACGCCGACTTTGATCAACAAAAAAGACGATCCCCAGATCAAGCCCAGGACCCAAAACATCAGCCAGTTTTTCATGATGGTGCGTGCTCCCCGCCGGGTTGGACTGCTGCGAACAAATAACGCTCTGCGGTTGGCAGAGCGTTTGATGACTCCCGCCTCTCACCGGCCTGTTACGTGGTTGGGGCGGCCTCCTCTACCACAATATCGGGGAAAAACTGGCGCACCGTCCCGGCGATCCAGCCGTGCAGCGTATTCAGCGAGAGCGGGCACCCTTCACACGCCCCGCCCAACTCCACGCGGGCTACCTTGCCATCGAACGACGCCAGCTTGCACCAGCCACCGTGATAATACTCGATATACGAAGACAGATTCTCAATCAAGTTTTTGAGCCGCTCTTCCACCGGGGCTTCGGCGCTGTCGCCGTTAGACACATGATCCGGCATACCGTTTCTCTCCTGTCACCACACACGTTGCTGAACGTATCATAACAGGATATCGCGCCGTTGCACAACACATCAGGTGGGCCAATCGCCGGGCGCGTACCCGATGCCGAGCGCCTTCGGCCCCACGTGAACGCCCAAAACCGGCGCGGTGGGCATTATTTCCAGGTAGACACAGTCAAACTGGTCGGCAAGCTGCGCGTTGAGCTGCTCGGCCAGCGCCGGATCGTCGCCAAACAGGGAAATCGCACGCAGTTGGCTGCCCGCGCCCACGTGATCGACGATGTGCTTGACGAACGCATCGACCGCTTTCGACAGACTGCGCACCCGCCCGACGGAAACGTACGTGCCGCTGTGCTCGCCCGTTTTGGCGACGGTGATAATCGGCTTGATGCGCAGCGCCTGGCCGATCTGGTAACGCACGGCTCCGATCCGCCCGCCCCGGTGCAGGTACGAAAGATCGTCCACGCTGAACAGCATGTCGCCGCGCCGGTAATCCGCCTCTAGCATGGGGATGATCTGCGCAATCGCACAGCCGGACCGGGCAGCGCGCGCCGCCGTGAGGACTTGAATCCCCAGCGCCGCCGTGATCGTGCCGCTGTCGTGCACCGTAATCGCCAGGTCGGCCAGCTCCCTGGCGGCCTGCCGCGCGATGTTGACCGTGCCACTCAGGCCCTCGCTGAGATGAATCGACAGGATCGGCGCGCCGCTTTGACCAACCCGGCGGTACAGCTCCATGAATTCGGGCACGGTGGGTTGGGATGTCGTTGGGTGCACGTCGCCGCGTGCTAACCGCTGGTAAAACTGCCCGGTCGTCATGTCGATGCCGCTGCGATAGGCTTCGTCGCCAAACAGGAGGCGCAGTGGCGCAACCGTGATCCCGTACTGCTCGATCGCGTCGGCGGGCAGATCACAGGCCGCGTCGGTGACGACTACCGGCGAAGGATGAGAAGATACAGGTTGTTTGGTCACTGAAGTCTCCTTGTTTCGAGCTGATCGAATAGATCGTGTCAAACGTGACACAGACGTAACGTCGAATGGTTATGTACTATAACACCCCAACGACAAAAAAGGCCCGATGATCGGGCCAATAAGCGGCGCTGGCACTCACCAGCGGTACCGTTTGTGCCTGGATTTGGGCGGCGGCCTACTGGCCGCACTGCTCCAACATTTCGGCCTCGTCCGTCACCAGGATGATGCGCTCGGCCAGGCCGACCATGCTAAACAGCTTGCGGTAATGGGCCGACAAACCATAGGCGTACACGGGGCGGCCCGACTGCGTGGCATCTTCGACCAGGCTGATCACCAGCCCGATCCCGGCGCTGTTCAGGTAATCGCTGGCCTCGAAATTTAACCCAATCGCCGTGACTTTGGCGCGCGCCAGCGTATTATAGGCGTTGTAGGCGGTTTCGCGCGTCTGCGCGGTGACATCGCGCGGAAAATCCAAAAACCCGATAGCGCCGTTCAGGCGGTGGACTACTTCTTTGCCCATCTGGCAACCTCAACTTTCTGACGGCGGCGTTGAACCGCCCGGCGACGACGCCGTGTTGTCCGGCGTGGATTGGCGTGGCTCGGCAGGTTGGATCGCGCTGGGCTTTGGTTCGGCGGGCTGGATCGCGCCCGGTTTTGGCTCGGCTGGCTGGATCGCGCTGGGCTTTGGCTCGGCTGGCTGGATCGCGCTGGGCTTCGGCTCGGCGGGCTGGATCGCGCCCGGCTTCGGTTCAACCGGTTGGATCGCAGCAAATGATTTGACAGACACCGCCGCCGGACCCGCTGTTCCAGGTGATGGCGCGGGCGCATCGTCGCCGGGCACCGCGTGCTTGAGATACAATGTCATGCGCACCTCGTTGCCACCGTCAGGTAACTTCGTGATCACCATCTCATCGACCAGACTCTTGATAAAATACATCCCCCAGCCGCGCATATCACCGCTGCCGGGCGCGGGCAGTTCATCCGGCACCGCCTGAAACCCGATATCCGCCACGCGGACTTCGAGCTTATCCGGCGAGACGGTCATGTGAACGGCCACGCTCTCGGAGCGCTGAAGATTATTGCCGTGCTCGATCGCGTTCACACAGGCTTCGGCCACCGCCGTTTTGAGATTCTCGATCCGGTCCTCGTTGAAGTCCATCTGCTCGGCGAGGGCTTCGGCGGCTCTGCGTGCTATTTTTTCATAGCCAAGCACGCTTGGCAAATAGAGTTCGACGTTATCCGGTTGCATGGCACTTCTTTCAGCTCGTGTAGAAGCGTGTGTTGCCGCATAGGATCAATGGGTTGTGCACCCGCCACGTATCGATCAATCCCCTGGTCAGGTGCCACAATCACCCGGCAGCGGGGCATCATCCGGCACATCCGGCAGCACGCCAGGGGCCAGCGGATCGGGCACCTGCGCCGGATCGTTCACACCGGTGCGCAGCGTCCCGGCAGCCAGCGCGCGCCAGATGGCCTGCACCGTGTCTTGCGTGGCGGCGGGAATCGCGGAATCGGCTTCGTGGAACGGCGCATAACCGACGCCGCAGTCAGCCGTATCAAGCACCACGACGCCACCTGCCGCGTCCCCATTCATGATCGACGCGATCGCCTGGTACACGCCATTATCGACGCGTTTGATCGCGCTGGTCAAGACGCGGTCGGAACCATCCAGGCTGCCCTCGCGGAAATTAGTCCGCCACTCGTCCTGGTCCACGCCGATCACCCACACACCCTCCCGCGCCGCGTACTGGATTCCGGCGTAACCGGTGCTGCCTGCCGCGCCGAAGATCACATCCGCGCCCTGATCGATAAATTCGGCGGCGGTCTGCGTGCCGAGGTCGGCGTCGTCGAACGAGCCGGTATACGTGATCAAAACCTGCACGTCCGGGTTGACGTACTGCGCCCCACCCCGGAAGCCTTCAGCCAGGTTGACGACCGGCGGAATCTGCATGCCGCCGATCACGGCGACCACGTTGGATTCGGTCATCAGCCCGGCCAGCGCCCCGACGACAAACGACGCTTCATCCTCGGCAAATTGCAGCCCGATCAGGTTCGCGGGAATCGCCTCACCGGCATACCCCTGGTCCACGCCGATGAAATACGCGTCCGGGTGTGCGCGGGCATAACGCAGCGTGACCGCTTCCATCGGGAAGCCAACCGTCACGATAATATTCCGCCCCCCGGCGATCAGCCTGTCAAGCTGGATTTCGTAATCGTTCTCGTCTTTGGAGAGCGCATAGGCATAGCCCAGGTTAAATTCCGCGACGGCCCGCTGCGCCCCTTTGTGCGCGCTCTCGCTGAACCCGCCATCGGAGATCGTGCCGCCGATGTTGGTCACCAATCCGAGTTTCCAGTCGGGATTCAGCGCTTCCGGCGTATCCCGTGTCGTGCCGTCCTTATGGTTGTCATCACATGCGGCCAGTGTTACGGCCACCACGACCAGCACGATCACCAGCCGGGAAAATGAAAAACCGAGTCTGCGCACCATCATGTTTGATCCCCCTTCTCCGGTCCGGCGCTGGCGGGCGACTGCCTGCTAACCGGCGGCGCGGACGGGTCCGGCTCCCGCGGTCGATCTGACGCCGCATCCTGGGCGGCGCTGGATTCCGGGCGGCGGGCCTGTCCGGTTTCCAACGAGCGGATCACCAGAATCGTCAGGTCGTCTTGCGGCTCTTCGCCCTTCAAGTGCTCGCGCACCGCCGCCATGATCCGGTCCACCAACTGCTGCCCGGTGATGCCGGGCGGAATCTCGTTGAGCAGCGCTTCGATACGCTCAAACCCGAAAAACTCCCCGGCGGGATTCTGCGCCTCGACCACGCCATCAGTCATGATCAGCATGATCGCACCGGGAGCCAGTGTAAGCGTTTTGGCTTCATAGGCCAGGCGCTGCGACAGGCCGAGCGGGTAGCCGCCCACCGGCACGAACGACCATGCCTGACCGTCGCGCACATACGGCTGCACCATGCCGCCGTTAGCGATCTCCAGGCGGCGCGTGGGCGGATCAAACACGCCGACCAGCAGCGCGCTGTTGACGTGCGCCGCTTTCATACGTTCCAGCAAGCGGTTATTCAGCGCGTTGAGCAGCGCATCAGGCCGCGCGTTGCGCCCGATCTCGTCACGCATCGCCGTCGTGATCACGGCCATCAAGATCGCCGCGGGGATGCCTTTCCCGCTCACGTCACCGACCGCGATGCCAAGCTGGCCGTTGGGCATGGGCAGATATTGGAAAAAATCGCCGCTCACCCGCCGGGCGGGCAGCGTATATGTGACGATTTCCAACTGGTCAAGCGCCGGCGCGGCAGACGGCAGCAAGCTGGTTTGAATCTCACGCGCAATCGCCAGTTCCTGCTCGATGCGCGTGACCTCAAAATCGTGCAGGCGGGCATTTTGCAGGGCGACACTGGCTTGATCGGCAAACGCTTCGGCCAATTCAATCGCTTCCGGGCTGAAGTGCCCGACCGTGTGGCTGTTGACGTTCAGCACGCCCACTGTTTTATCGCGCACGCGCAGCGGAATGCCCATCCACGAACGGATGGCGCTGTCCCGGTCGATGGCCGTCCAGCGCTCGTCAGCCTGCGTATCGTGGATCACCAGCGGGCGGCCCGTTTGCAGCACGGTGTTCGCGGCGAGCGCTTGTTCCGGCTCGAACTCGGCATTCGCCTCGTGTTCGGCCACGTCCGCCCCGCGATGGGCCACCACCGACAGTTTTGAGCGGTCCAACAGCAGAATGGCGGCGCTGTCGTAGGGCAGAATGTTCGACAGCTCGGCCATGATGCTGCGCAGCACGTCTTTCAGGTTGAGCGTCGAGTTCAGCGCGCGGGAAATTTCCAGCAAGGTGCGCGCTGTCTGGCGGCGCTGGACCTCGTCCTGGCGGCGCTGGGCCTCGCGTGCCAGTTGGCGGATGATGACCATCGCCAGCGTGGCGATCAACAATATGGCCCCCACCGCCAGCGCGAAAATCGTTTGGAGATCGCTCTGGACCTCCTCCAGCGCAACCCCGGTATCGCGGCTGAGGATCACGACAAAATCGTTGCCCTGGGTGCGAATCGGCGCGATCACGGCGATACGATCGTCGCCGCCGACGGTGTAGGCCACGACGCTTGGCTCGCGGAAACTGAACACCGACGCCAGCGAGATTTTGGCCTGCAAGGACGCGATCGGAACGGCGTCGTTGGCCTGGTAGAGCACCTCGTTGACGCTGTTGATCACCCACACCTGGCCCCGGCTGTCCAACTCGACAAAATTCATGATCTGCCGGAACAATTCGTCCAGGTTCAGCTCGTACACCAGAAAATCGGTCTTGCGCACGTCGTTATAGACCGGCGTCACCAGCAAAAAGGTGCCTGCCGGGTTATCGCGGCGCGACGCCGCGATCAACTCGGTATCCAGCGGCACGTAAGTGCCGCTTTTCGTCTGGTCGACCAAGCGCGAGGGCAGCGCATACGGGGATCGCTCGCCGGCTGCAAGTGCGTTGTTGAGCGCGTCCGGCCACGCATAAACCGGGCTGCCGCGATGGTCGAACAAGATCATGCTGCGGATGATGCCCGACCGGGCCTCGCCGTGTTCGGCCATCAACGCGCGGCCAGCATCGTCCTGGGTGGGGGCCGACGACATCACCGGCGGCTGCAACGCCAGGCTCGTGATGTCAGCCGCCAGACCGTTGATGTACGTTTCGGTCTGCTGGGCCAACGAACTGGCAAGCTGGAGTTCTTGCGAGCGGAATTGATCGACGACCGTGTCACGCACCAGTCGAGAGGAAAAAAACGTAACAGTTCCGATCAAGGCGATTAACACACCCACTGCAACGACGGCGATCACATACGTTGGAATCGGGGTATTTTTCGGCACGGCTCGCCCTTAGGTGATCGTGATTGAAGCGGCTCGGTGTGTGAACATTTATTATAACACAGCCAGCACGCAGACACCGTGAAGAATGCCTGGCCTTTGGGGCGTGACCGTCCCCGCATAACCAACACAGGCGGCTCGTCACGAATCGCCTGGGCATGGTTGGCTGGTGGGAAAATCCCGGCTTATGACACCGGTGTATAGGTTGGATTGGGCGTGTAGGTTGGATTCGGTGTATAGGTCGGCAGCGGGGGTGGCGTCGCCGTTGGCTCCGGTTTCGGCGGCAGTTTGATCGACCGCACCATCGGTAGCAGAATCGTTTCGTCCAACAACAGCAGCCGCTTATCGCCCACCGGAACGGCCAGTAGCGCAATGGCCGCGTAATCCTTGGCCAGAAGCCCGTAGACCACGCCGTCGGCATCCGCATGCACTACAGCGCGCGCCGTCGGGTAATCAGTCCCATCCAGGACACGCATCTGGTCAGGACTCAAGTCGAAAAGAGTCGTCAATATGTCCTCTGGGGACCGGATACGCCCAACAAACATCGCCTGGTTGAGGTCAAACCACATCAGCGCAATGACCGGTGAGGACGCCGTTCCGTCTAACAGCCCGGCATCGTCGGGATTCGAGAAGAAGAACAGACCCCAGACCCCATATTCCGGATCATTCATGCTTTCGTCGGTGTACGGAAACCAATCGGCAGGCACGTCCACTATCAATCCGGTTGCCTCATCGGTATAGGTTTTCCAGGCGACCGGGGTCGGTGGCGGGGTGGCAGGTGGCGGGGACGCTTGCGGCACGCTGACCGACTCGGCCAGTGGATCGAATACGTCCGCCAGGTAGGTATCGAATACGTCTGCCGGGGCGCTGGCAGAGAGAATAACCCACGCGCCGCCGCGCTGAACCAGGTACACCGCGCCGGGCATATCGGGCCGCTCGACCTGGATCAGGATCGATTGGTTTTGGACGTTGTAGGCCGACTTTTTGCCGCCGACTTTGGCGCGCAGGGCCGCCGCCGCATGCAGCAAATAGGTCTCGTCTGCCGGGATAGCCCATTCCGCCGCGAAGTACGCCGCATCACCGCTGTAAACAAATACGCGGGCGGTGCCATCCGTCAGGAAGAGCGTGTGAGCGTCCACCCGTGAGGCGTCCCACCCGGCGGGCACGTCAACTGCCGCGCCAAACGATTCAGCCGCCAGCGCCCCGGCGGTCGCCGTCGCAGCGCTGACGATCTGTGTCGCGGTGGCCGGGAAATCAGGCGACGCAGTGAAGGTCGGCGTCGGCGTGAAGGTCGGGCGCGGCGTCTGGCTCGGCGTGACAAAATAGGTCGCGGTCTGCGTCATTTCGGCAGCCACCTGGGTCGCCGTCTGGGCGAATGCGCTGCGCGTCGGCGTGTATTGGGCGATACGAGTCGCGGTGGCGTCGCTGATGATCTGCGTGGCCGTCATCTGCGCCGGGCGCAAGGTGGCGGTCGCTTGCGGCTGGACCAACGCCGTTGCGCTGGCGAACAGGTCCGGCGTCGGGCCGTCCGGTGACGGTTCCAGCGTGATCGCCGCCGTGGGCGGCAGCCGCGTTGGCGTGTACGTGTAGGTCGGCGAGGGCGGCACCGTCTCGGTTGGCTCCGAGGTGATGACCTCTGTCGGCAGCCGCGTTGCGGTGGGCGATACCGGGGTAAAGGTGAAAGTCGCCAGCGCCGTTGCAGACGCTGTCACGGTCGGCAGCGACGACGTCGGCGATGGCACGGTTGGCGATGGCACGGTCGGCGATGGCACGGTCGGCGATGGCACGGTCGGCGATGGCACGGTTGGCGATGGCACGGTCGGCGATGGCACGGTCGGCGGCATGGTCGCGGATGGGGTCA
>CAYMTN010000111.1:0-16817 GCA_964393335.1 uncultured Anaerolineaceae bacterium | reverse complement strand
TCAACTTCCTGGGCGTTGTCGAAGGCTACAACAGCCCCATCCGCCCGCCCGATCCTGCCGCACATGCGGATATCAACAACAACGTCTACATTCCTGAGATTGTCGAGCCGATCCTGTACGGGGTTCTGTCTCCCGAAGACGGTGTGCAGATGCTGCGGGAAGAAGCCTCAGCTATCCTGGCGCAGTAAGAACCGCCCGGCTGGTGAGTTATGTCCGGTTAGGGGCGCAGCACACTGCGCCCCACTTGCTACGCTAATCGATCCTGAAGGTATACTTTTTCGATGAACCAATGGTTTGAGCGCCGAGACGGCTGTGAGCGGGCGAATGTACTTCTCTGCTCGACGGCCATCGTCCAACGACGCAAGCGCCCATCTGCCTGACGCCAGTTGACGGCATTCCCAGGAAAATTGCATGGCCGAAACAACCTTTACGTTACCCAAGCGCCGGGGGGCCCCCAAAGAACGATCGCGATTTGGCCAGAACAATCTGGTGGGATACCTGTTCATCTCACCCTGGTTGATCGCGTTCCTTTTGTTCGCCTTTATTCCAATGGTGGTTTCTCTTGGCCTGTCGTTTACCGACTATCATATTTTGCGCGGCTGGAACTACATCGGCCTGGATAATTTCCATCGCATGTTTTACGAGGACCGCCGCTACTGGCGCTCGGTCAATGCTACGCTGAAATATGCAGGCTTTGCGGTGCCGCTGCGGCTGGTTTTTGCACTCGCGGTGGCGATGCTGCTGAATACCAAGCACCGGGGAGTCGCGCTCTATCGCGCGGCGTATTACGCCCCGTCGGTCGTGGGCGGCAGCATTGCAGTGGCTGTCATGTGGCGCGAAATTTTCGGGCGTGAGGGGCTGGCGAATTTTATCATGGGCCAGTTTGGGCAAGAAAGCGTCTGGTGGCTTGGGCAGCCCGATTACGCGATCTGGACCTTGATTCTGCTGGCCGCGTGGCAGTTTGGCTCGCCGATGCTCATCTTCCTGGCCGGGTTGAAACAAATCCCGGAGCAGCTTTACGAATCAGCCTCTATCGACGGCGCAAACGGGATTCAGAAATTCTTCCGGATCACGCTTCCCCTGCTGACTCCAGTCATATTCTTCAACCTGGTCATGCAGCTCATCGCCGGGTTCATGACGTTTACGCAGGCGTTCATTGTGACGGGTGGCAGGCCGCTCGACACGACCCTGTTTTATGCGCTGTACGTTTACCGGCGCGCCTTTGAGACGTATGAAATGGGATACGCATCGGCGATGGCCTGGGTTATGCTGGTGGTCATCGCCCTCATGACGGCGCTTGTTTTTTGGTCCTCGTCGCGCTGGGTATACTACGAATCGCAGGAAGGGGACTAGACGATGGATCGCGTCAAGGAACGGCCCGTACAGCCAACCTATCTTAGCACTACCAGGCCCGCGCTTCCCTGGCACCGGCGCAAGATGGTGCGCACGGTCTTTTATCACGCTTTTGTGGCGCTGACGGCGATTGCCATGCTCTACCCGATTCTCTGGCTGTTTGGCAGCTCGCTGAAGGGACCCGGTGAAATCTGGACGAATCAAGCGGCGATCATCCCCAAGGAGATCCGTTTTGAGAATTACACCAATGGGTGGAATGGATTTGGGGGGATCAAATTCGCGACGTTTTACAAGAACTCGTTTATCTACGCCGGGCTGGGGACGCTGCTGACGGTCAGCGCGTCGGCGGTGGTGGCGTACGGGTTTGCGCGCGTGAAGTTTGTTGGCAAACGGATTTGGTTCGGCGTGATGATGCTGACGCTCATGCTGCCGATTCAGGTGTTGATCATTCCCCAGTACATCATGTTTAGCAAGTTGGGGTGGCTGAACACGTTTTATCCCTTGCTGCTGCCCAGGATGGGCGGGCAGGCGTTTTTCGTCTTCATGATCATCCAGTTCATCCGGGGCATTCCTAACGAACTGGACGAAGCCGCGTTGATCGATGGGTGCGGCAAGAGCGGAATCTTTTTCCGGATCATCCTGCCGCAGCTCAAACCGGCGATCATCACGTCCGCGATCTTCTCGTTTTACTGGACCTGGGAAGACTTTTTGACGCCGCTGCTCTATCTGAATAACCCCAAGCTGTATACGGTCTCGTTGGCGCTGCGGACGTTTGCCGATCCATCCGGTTCAACCGATTGGGGCGCGATTTTTGCGATGTCAAGTCTATCACTGGTGCCGGTGTTCGTTATTTTTGTCGTGTTCCAGCGTTACCTGGTGCAGGGCATTGCCACGACGGGCTTGAAAGGATAAGTTGCTGCGATACTCGCCGGTTCGTCTCTTTCAGGTGGGCTGATTCATGCGGATGCCCGGCCTGATCCCGGAACCCGGTTCGTTATTTGACCGGATCGCTACTTTTGTCCTGGCTAACCTGGTGTGGTTTGTTTTCGCCGTGCTGATCGTCCCCCTGCCAGCCGCGACTGCCGGGTTGTTCGCCGTGTTGATGCCGCTGGTACGCGGCGCCGATGCCGAATTTTTCGCCACGTTTTTTGGCACGATGCGCCGCCAATGGTTCAAGAGCACGCTGATCGCTGCCGCCGACGTCGTCATGGCGGTTGTGATCGGCGTTAACTTCAACGTGCTGGACCTGATGGGGCCACCCCGAATTGTGTTTTGGCTTTTCCGCAGCGTGTATATGTTCCTGGCTCTCACGGCCCTGCTGGTGAACCTCTACGCGTGGCCGCTCCTGGTGCTGTTTGATCTCACCTTACGCCGGCTGGTCGAGGTGTCGCTGCGGCTGGCGTTCGCTCACCCCCTGTGGTCGCTGTTCACGCTCGGATTGGCGCTGCTGCCGCTGGCTGTGGTGCTGGTAACGCCGCCGTTGGTGAGCGTCCTGCTGACGTTTTCCACAGTGGCGCTGATCGTCAACTGGGGCACGTGGCGCATTATCGAAAAATACGCGACACCGGCGGACTTTGACACCTCCACCTGACGCGCCAGATCAACCTGGCGCTGCCCGCCGCCTTTACCACGTTATCTCCGAGCCGGAATAATGGAAGAATTTACCGCTCTGTTCGAGGGTCAGGCTGTCGATCACCTTGAGGATGCCCGTGACTGACTCCATTGGCGTGATCCAGGCGTTTGGCCCGCCCATATCGGTCTTCACCCAACCGGGATCAAGCACGATACTCGTGATGCCGAATCCGGCCACGTCGATGCTCAGGTCTTTATTCAGCATGTTCAGCGCCGTTTTGCTGGCCGTGTAACTGTACATGCCGCCCGACTCCCGGTGGCTGATGGACGAGATGCCGGTTGACAGGTTGACGATCTTTTTGGCCTCGCCTGCTTTGATCAGGTCAAGATACTGCTGGGCCATGAGGATCGGCCCGGCAGCGTTGACTTTATAATTGGCGATCAACGTTTCTTGCGTGACCGTCCCCAACGGCTCTGCCCCGCCCGAAATGCCCGCATTGTTGATCAGCACGTCGAGGCTTTCCGTGTGGCGCGTGACGGCGTCGTGGCTGGCCGTGATGCTCGCCGGATCGCTGACGTCCAACTGAATGATCACGAGCCGGTCGCCATGCCGGGCTTTGAGTGCCTGCAAACCGGCGGCGGCGTCCGGTTGGCGGCAGGCGGCAAACACCTGATCGCCGCGTTCGAGGAGTTGCCGGGTGAATTCCAGCCCAATGCCGCGACTGGCCCCGGTGACAAGATACCACATGGTTCGACCCTTTCCGTGCCGTGTGGTGAGAATGCGCCTATTGGTACCGGGCGAGGATGGCTGCCGCCGTGTCAAAATCACGCGCTAGCAAGGCATAAAATGCCTCGTCCAGGTGCACGTTGACCGCTTCATCACCGGCATAGGCTTTTCTCAACGTATACAACTGTAGCGGCCATTGTAAGTCATCGGGCGTAAATGCGAAATCCGGGGCGTCTATCGCCTGCCGGGTCTGCTGCACGATTTCGAGGTATTGGTACCCGTATTCGTGCGCCGGTTCGATTGTCGTACCCTCGCCGTAATCGTTCCAGGTGATCAACTGGACCACGTCCGGGTTCTGATCGAGCGCCATCTGAAGCGTAAACCGGAAAGTCTCGCCCTGCTGCGCATCCAGGTAACCATAACTGGCGCGGACTCCCGCCTCCTGGTAAATGTCATAAAAGCCGGGAAATGCGCCCGCGACCAGATAATCCCAACGCCGGGCCTTGCGGTAAAACTCGTTCAGGTAGGCTTCCAGGGCCGCCTGGTTCACGGTGATGCCGAACATGGGCGGCCAGGGAAAACTCGCCAGCGCGTCGGAAAACAGGTGTTTGTCCAGCGTGACCAGCGCGGGGCGGGTTTCCAACCCGGCAAGCAGTGTTTCCCAGTCGCCCGAACTCTTAAAGTACTGGGGGCCAAACATGAGCAAGACGGGCTGGCCGTCGCGTGTCAGGTACGCGTCGTCGCTGAACCACTGGTCTTGCATATACTGCATGACGGCCTGGCCCCGTGCGTGAACCTCGTCGCGTGTCAGCAGGTTTTCGTCCACCATATGTTTGATGGACTGGTCCTCATAACAAATGGCGAATAACAACCCGGCTTTTTTGACGTACTCGAACAACTTGCCCGTGCTCTCGTTGATCGCCGCGTAATCTCGAAAGCCCTCGATGCCATACCAATCGACGATCACGCCATCGCTCCCGCTGAGTTTCATCAGCAGCACCTGGTATTCCAGCACGGCGTCATCCCGCGAGTCGTAGGGGCCGGTCAATGGCGTGAAGTGCGAGGCGATTTCAGGCTGGCCGTTCTCGTCTTGCCGGGACGGATCGAAAAAATCCATCGTCCAGTGCCAGCCCCAAAACCCGCTCACCGCCGGAGTCTGGTACCAGGGCATGTAATGCGCCATCAGCAGCGGGCGCTGGTGAGTCACTTGCCTGACCGGCCCGGCTGCCTGCGTGGGAACGGACGGCTGTTTCCCGAAACACGCGACCAACAGCGCGCCGAGCAGGATTCCATGCAGCAGTTTCACCACCTGTTTCCTTTTCTGTCTGTGACCATCATGCCTGCCAGGCTCTACGGTGTTTGCTCCTGGTGACCATCGTTTACCGTCAGCAGATCGAGATAATCGAGCTGGGCGTGCCACTGGGTGCGATGGACGTATTCCTGGTACGCGCCGCGCCGCCACGCATTGACCGGCGGCGTGAACGCGCGAAAGCGGGGCAAGACGCCGCGCGCGTGATGCGGCGCTCTCAGGTCGCCAAAGTGGAGGTACGCATCGCTGTAGCGGAACGTGATCTGGTCGTTTTCGGTATTGTTCCACAGGACGATCAAAACCGGCTGGCGCGTATCGCGGACCACGTGCAGACCGGCTTCGCAGAGTACCTCGAACAACGCGCGGGCCTGCGGCGCGGTCATGGTAATGATGAACGGCGCAAGCTGCGCCGGATCGGCCATGATGGCGTCGATCTCTTCTGCCAGCCGGTTGCGAACCCCGGTATGCAGCTTAAAAAACCGGAGCATGTGCAGCAGCGTTTCACGTTTGCGGTCGCGGTGCGAGCACAACGTCTCCCCGGTGCAGCGCAGGACCAGCCGCAACCGCGACGCGGCTCCCAGCGGTAGGCCGTCGATGCGCATGGTTTCCGTCGTGTCGTCGTAGGCGCTGGCAACCGGCACGCTGCGCCCGTCCATCTCGGCGGTGAGTTGGGCGTCAGGGCGGACGCCGTGCAGGTATACGTGGAATTCTCGCCGGTCCGGGATCAGGCCAGCCGTGTCGGCGGGGGTCGTGATCGTGAACTCAAGGCGGCTGCCGGTCCACGCCTGGGCAAACGACGTCAGGCAGCAGCGGTCGTTGTTGGTTTCGCCATCGTCTTCGTAAAGCGTGAAGGTATTATCTGCGCCTGCAAACACGTGCACGTGCAGTTCCGCTGGACTATCCACGCCGCCCCGGCCCACCTGCGGGCCGAGCGGCACAATTGCACCGGCTTTGGCGAACAGGGGAATGTCGGCCAGCCTGCCGTAAATGGCATGCCACCGGTTGCCCGCGACACGTTCTCCGGTGAAGAGATGGTACCAATCACCGGCGGGCAGCCAGACTACCTGGCGGCTCAACTGCGTGTCGGGTTCCGCCGGGGTGACGAACGGTGCCGCGATGAGTTCCGAACCGAATAGATACTGGTGCGGGCAGGCGTACGCCTCGTCCTGGTCGGGATAGTCATAATACATCGGTTGGACCAGCGGCTGGCTGTCCTGGTGGGCGCGATGCGCCATCGTGTACAGGTAGGGGATCAGAGCGTGGCGGAGCTGGAGCGCTTCGCGCAGCACGCGCAGCACTTCGGCATCCTCGAACTTCCAGGGCCGGAGATCGTAATATTCCCCTTTGGTGACATGAATCCGCATGATCGGGCTGAGGACGCCGAACTGCACCCAGCGCGTGAAAAGCTCGCTGTCTTCAACGCCGCTGGTATGCCCGCCGATGTCGTGACTCCACCACCCGTAGGCGATGTTGGACGCCGTCGCGGTCATGTACGACTCGAAACTCAGCGTTTCCCACGTCCGGTACGAGTCGCCCGAAAACCCGATCGGGTAGCGCTGGTGACCTTCATTGCCCCACCGGGAGAAAATGAACGGGCGGCGCGTGCCGTCGCGGCCCAGGTCGCAGAAATGCAGGTGGTTGATCAGCCACAGCGGATCAAGCCCCGGCAGGTCACACGTCAAACCTTGCTGCCAATCGATCCACCAGAAATCTACGCCCATCGTTTCATAGGGGTGGTGCAGGATGTCAAAGTACGCATTAGCGAATTCCGGGTTGGCGATGTTGAACGGGATCGGGTCGCCGCTGGCCGGGTCGATGCCCAGGCGGCGCGCCATGTCTGGATACTGCGCTTCGTGGCGGTGGATGCCCTCTGCCGGGTGAAGGTTCAGGGCGGTTTTCAGCCCCTTGTCGTGCAGGAACCGGATGAATCCTTCGGGGTCAGGGAATAACTCGCGGTTCCACGTATACCCCGTCCAGCCGGTGCTGGCGTTGTTCGTTTGGGTCAGGTGCCAGTCCATGTCGATGATGCACACCGAGAAAGGGAGTTCGTAGGCTTCGAAATCGTGAATAAGCCG
This sequence comes from uncultured Anaerolineaceae bacterium, assembly GCA_964393335.1. Classification (GTDB taxonomy): domain Bacteria; phylum Chloroflexota; class Anaerolineae; order Aggregatilineales; family Aggregatilineaceae; genus CAYMTN01. The sequence goes on along the minus strand of CAYMTN010000111.1, from coordinate 9,781 downwards.
CATGAAGTCGTCTTGTGTATACGCCCAATAGCGACTCCACCAGTTGCCGAGAATCCAGCGCGGGATCAGGGGCATTTGCCCGCTGACATGGCAGTAATCCCGCAGGCAGGTTTTGTAGGCGTGCCCGTAGCCAAAAAAGTACCAATCGACGCCGCCCTGCGCGCGCGGTTCGACCCAGTGATCGGCGTTGAGGACCAGCGTGGTCGAGTCGTCGAGCACCGCCCACCCGGCGCGCGACATCAGCCCTGGCTCAAGCGGCGTGTAGCCGTCGACGCCATCGAGGGTGCGGGTCGTGCCCAGCAGGTTGTCTTCCGCCGTATCGCCCGGATGCCAGGTGACGCCGCTGGCTTTCAGCGTGATAGACAGCGTTTCCGGCGTGAATCCTTCGCCCGCCACCGGTCGATAACGGAGGTGCACGTACGCGGTTTCGATGTCAATCGCGCTGCCGGTTGCCCTGGCGTTGAACGCCGGTACGGGCTGCTCGCGGAACCAGAACGCCTGGCTGGCGCGATCCTCAAACTGGCCGTCGGGACGAAATTCCAGACGGATCAGCCGGTCCGTCAGAACGGTGAAACGCGCGCAGCCAGCGTGTACGATTGCTTCGGCGGCAGCGACGGGCCGCGTGTTCAGCTTAAAATGCTCAGGAATTGCAGAGATGGACATAGCGATTTTTTCCCGTTTGGCGAATGGTGCCTATCCAGGGCGCGTCAGACGCGCTGCTGTAGATGGCGTGATATGGTAATGAATTGAGTCCGTGATGTCGAATCGGCTCGTTTGTGCTGGCGGTTATCCCTTGACGCCCCCCATTGTCAGGCCCGTTCGTAGATATCGTTGCAGCACAATCGCGACCAGCAGCGGCGGCAGCAAAGCAATGAACGCCGCAGCCATTTGCAGGTTGACGCCGTAATAATTGTCGGCCAGGTAATACAGGCGAACCGTAATCGGCTGGCGCTGCGGATCGGTGATAATCAGAAACGGCAGGAGATAGTCTTTCCACAGGTCCATAAACGTCAAGATCGCCAGGATCAGCAGAATCGAGCGTGACAGGGGCAGCACGATACGGACGAAAATTTGCAGTTGCGAAGCCCCATCCATCCGCGCGCTCTCGATGATTTCGGACGGGATGCGGTCAAAGAACGTCTTCAGGACAAAGATCGCAAACGCGCTGGTCGCATAGGGCAGCCACAATCCCCAATAGGAATCCAGCAAGCTGATGTGCAGGATCGGGATGTCTTTGAGCGTGACAAACAGCGGCACCAGGAAGGCAATCGCCGGAATCATCAACGTGATGAAAAAGCCCATCGTGATCAGGCTGCTGCCAATTGGCTTCAGACGGGACAGGGAGAAAGCAGCCAGCGCGGAGATGGCGAGCCGCAGCAACACGCCCATCGAGACGATGACGAACGAGTTGTAGAACAGGTCCAGCATCTCGAAATTGTCCCACGCTTCGCGATAATTGCCCCACTGCGGGTTTTTCGGTATCAGCCGCAAGCCGGACCTGAAGATTTCGGTGCTGCCCTTGAGGCCGGAGGTGAACGCGTACACAAACGGAAACAAGGCTATCGCGGCCAGGATCAACAAGACCGTCATTGAGAAGAAATAATAGATGCGCCCGCTGGGCGTGCGGCGCTCAGTATCCGATAAAATTCCCCGATCCATCGCGTTATGCCCCCTGGTGTCTGGTGACGTACCGGTTGAACACCTGGTAACCCGTCGAGAAGACCATCAAAACGACGACGAGCATCACGCTCCACGCCGACGCATAACCCATATCCGCGCGCATGAAAGCGCGATTATAGATGTGCAGCACAGGAGTCAAGGTTGAGCGGCCCGGCCCGCCATTGGTCAGCAAAAACGGCTCGGTAAACACCTGCACGACCGCCAATACTTGCAGCACGAACAGCAGTGACATCGTCGGTGCCAGGTGCGGCAGCGTGATGAAACGCGCGCGCATCAAAGGCGAGGCCCCGTCAAGCTCGGCGGCTTCGTACAGTTCCGCCGAGATTTCTTGCAGGCAGGAAAGATAGATCAGGGTGGTGGTTCCAAATGCGCCCCACGTCATGACCAGCACAATCGACGGTTTGGCGAGCGCCGGGTCTTGCAGCCAGCGCTGCGCTTCGATGCCGACCAACTGGAGAATCCCGTTCAGAAACCCGGAATCCGGGTCGTAGATAAAACGCCAGACGATTATGGCAATCGAAACCGGGACGACGGTCGGCAAAAAATACACGATCCGGAAAAACCCCTTGGCGACACGCATTTCACGAATCAAAATGGCGAGGATGACCGGCAGCGAATACCCCATCAAGATGCTGAGCGAGGCGAATTCAAGGCTGTTTCGCCAGACGATGTCCAGGGCCGGATCGCGCTGCATGAGTTCGAAATTGTCAAGCCCGACCCAGGTTGAACCGCCCCGCAAGCTGACATCTTGAAAGCTCATCTGAAACGCGCGGACAATCGGGTACCAGGCCACCAGCCCGAAAACGAGCAGCGCGGGCAGCAAGAACAACCAGGCGGCGGTCTGGTTTGACAGACGAAACAGGAATCGATCCATCAGGCTGTGGGTGGAGCTAAACGTTTTCATCCGGTAAGCCATTCGCTGCATTCCCTTAAAAAAACCGGGCGGTGATATGCCGCCCGGCTCATACCGGAGATCGTATTAATCCAGCACGAAGGCCTGGAATTCTTCCTCAACCGCCGCGAGGCGGCTGGCGGGGTCGGTGCTCTCGTTGGCGAGCACGTCGCTCACCAGAACGCCCAATTCGGTGTAATAATCCTGCGCATTGGCCGGCGGTTCGGCTTGCAGCAAGAGGTCGCCATTTTTGACCGCGTCATTGAACAGCACGTAGTTTTCAACCGGCAGCACGTCGTACTGTGCCCGGAACTCTTCGATTTTGGCCTGGTAGTCGCCCACGTAGAGCGGCAGCACCGGCTGGCCCACAGCGCGCCCGGTTTCGTACTGCGTGACGATGGATTCTTCGTATTCCACCGGGTCAAGCTGACGCCAGACCTGGAAGTAAAAAGCGGCTTCCCGTTCGTCGTCCGAAGCGGCAGAATCCACCATCCACAGGCTGCCGCCGGTCAGGGCGGAGCGGCCAGTCGGGCCTGCGGGAACCGGCGCGTAACCGTATTTCGTCAGGTCGGCATCCGGGAACTGGTTTTTCATAAAGCTGAACTGGTCGCCCGCGTAGATCACCATGGCGACACGGTCAGAAGCGAGCGCTTCGGTGATGTTGGCCCAGTCCAGGGTCGCGCCGGGCAGCACGTCGTATGTCCACCGCAGGTCATGAATGTATTGCAGCGCGTCAACCGTCGCGCCGTGACCAAACTTGGCAGTATAGGTTCCATCGCCGTTCGGCTGGATAATGTCGTTGGGCGTTGCCCCAAAACCGTAGGCGATGTTGGTGTAGTGCCAGCCTGTCGCCGCAGAGCCATCATTGATAAAGGCAAAACCGGCCACGCCGTTGTCTTTGTCGGTGAGTGCGACAGCCATGTCGGCCAGTTCTTGCCAGGTCGCCGGGGGCGCGTCAAAACCGGCAGCAGCCAGCATCTCGATGTTGTAGGCCAGGCCCAGCGAATACGCGAAATCGGGGATACCGTAGAGTTTGCCGTCCTGGCTGGCGATGGCGAGGACGTTCGGGTTGAAGACATCGACCAGGCCCGTTTGCTCGAACAGGGGGGACAAATCAGACACGGCATCTTGCCCAATGAATTTTTCAGGTTCGGTAAAGTAGGTTCTGAAAATAGTTGGGAGTTGGTCGCCTGCGATCATGGCGATGAAAGCGGTGGGGTCGTAGCGTATCTCTAACCCCTTGATCGTCACGTTCGGATACATGGTCTGGAACTTCTCGACCTGCGACTCCCAGATGGCGAGTTCTTCCGGTTGGTCCGGGGTGGGTTTGTCGCTGATGCTGATCGAGACGTCACGTCCCCCGGCGATTTGCTCCGGCATGCTGAGGATCTGCGGAACAATCGTGCCTTGCCCTGAAGTAGTTGCCACTGGCAGACTGGCGAGAGCCAGCATGACGACTAAAAAAAGGGCCACTTTCTTTTTCATGTTTTCATTTTCTCCTTAGAGAACTGCCACCGCATCGTGTGTCTGGCTTGTGGCCGGGCAGCGCGACTGGATAGGACCGTATATTTGTTTTTTGAGACGTCTCAAAATTATGGTATTATGAGTCTGATGGTTTGTCAAGCAAGTCGCGGAAAACTCGATTTGGGAAAAACCGCGCAGCTTTGCATACTATACTCACAATCCATCACAGGCCGGACCTCAAGGGGAGAACTGATGCCGACACTCAAAGACGTGGCCGAACTGGCCCAGGTACCCATGCTGACAGCCTTTCATGCGCTCAGCCAGATCGGGTCAGCCGATGCCGACAGCGAACGGCGCGTGCTCCAGGCTGCGGAAGATTTGAACTATACGTTGAAGATCACGCAGATCGATATCGCTGATTTTGCCGGTGTAGCCAAAGCGACGGTGTCCTATGCGCTGAACAACAACGATTTGATCAAACCGGCGACGCGCCAAAAAGTGCTGGATGCCGCTCAAGCGCTGGGATACCGGATGAACATCACAGCGCGTAATCTGAAAACCAACCGGGCGGGGATCGTGGGCTATTCCTGGCACGTGGCCGACGATCCCAGCCGGATGAATCACCTGCTGGACCGCTTCATTTACCGCGTCACCACCGCCGCCGAAGCGCATCATTACCACCTGCTGACGTTTATCCAGCCGCGCGAAAACGCGGATCAGGTGTATGAAAACCTGATCTCCACCAGCCGGGTCGATGGGTTCATCATCTCCGACGTGGCCTACGACGATCCGCGAATCGCGCGGCTCTCGGCCATGAACGCCCCGATGGCCGCCTTTGGCGGGATGTACCTGCCCGGCGCTGATTTTGCCTACGTGGACGTCGACAGCCAGCGCGGCATCGAACTGGTGGTCAATCACCTGCTTGAGCAAGGACACGAGCGAATCGGGCTGATCACGTGGCATCCGGGGCTGCCGTTCGGAGACGCACGCGAGGCCAGCTACCGGGATACCATGCAGCGGGCCGGTATTCGCGTCTGTGAGGACTGGATCGCCTATACGCCGAATATTTTGCACTCGGCGTCACGGGCAGCCCACGCGGTGATGACCGCTGCCATGCCCCCTACCGCGTTGGTCTGCACCAACGACCTGATGGCGGTCGGCGCGAAATCGTACCTGGACGAAGCCGGGCTGAGGATACCCGACGACGTGGCTTTGACGGGCTACGACGACAACCCAACCGCCGAGTTCCTGGGTATCACGTCGGTTCGCCAACCGATTGACGCGATCGCCGAGACGCTGTTCGACATGCTGCTGGGTGAGATAAACCAGGAACCGCTGCCCGAACGCCAGGTCGTGTTTGCGCCTGAATTGATCGTCCGCCACAGCACGGCGGGATAGGCCGCCGTTCACCAGGCGTGGTTGTATGGTTCAAACAGGCGTGCCTGGGAATTGCCCGGCATTGGGCAAAAGCAGACGCAATCCAGCCCGAATGTGCCAAAATAAGCGCGTGTGGGTATAGTGGTCTGCCATCAGCGGACCACGTCCGGGTTTCCGGCTGAATGCGCCTGCCGGTTTGTTACTGGTCAACCTTAGAATACAGGTGTTCACGACAATGGCTGCGATAACTGTCAACTCAGATATACCACAAGCTGGATTAGGATTCACACGGTTCATGTTTTGGGGACCTGGCAATTTTGTCCGGTTGTACTGCCGGCTGGAGTTCGAGCGAAATGAACAGGCCATCGACCGGCTGATGACCGGGACACGATCCTTCATCGTCATCTTCAACCATACGAGCCACCTGGACGTCATGGTTGCCGCGCTGTGCCTGCGGATCGGGATCATCCCCAAAATGAATTTCCTGGCGAAAAAAGAGCTTTTTGAAGACTGGCGAACCGGCTGGATGATGCGGCGTGGGGGCGGGATTCCGGTGGATCGGGACATCGCCGACACGTCCGCTGTGCGCGGTATTCTGAAGGTGCTGAATGCAGGGAGAGGTATCTTTTTGTCACCGGAAGGGACGCGCAGCTATACCGGTGAAATCCAACCGTTCAAAGACAGTTTCGCCAGGTTGGCAGTCAAAACGAATGCGCTTGTCGTTCCGATCGGGATCATTGGCGCTTACAAGGCGTGGCCGAGGAACACGACGTTTCCCAGACCGCGTAAGGTCAAGATCCGTTTCACGGAACTGATCGATCCGCAAGACTATCTTGGCAAAAAGCCCACCGACGAGGAGTACAGCCAGTTCGTCGACATGACGCGCAACCGGATCATCGACCTCATAACAGAAAAACGATAAGCCTGCTGCGTGCGGTCCGGTCACTCATAACACGCTGCCGCGCTCGACCAGCGTCTCATCGTAGATGTGTTCGCGGTATTGGGTGTCTCCCGTCATCCGTGCGAACAACAGCCGGGCCGCCATGACCCCGATCTCATACGTTGGCACGTGGAACGTGGTCAGCGGTGGGGTTACCTGGCTGGCCAGCAGGATATCATCACCCCCAATGAGCGCGAGGTCTTCAGGGATGCGCCGCCCCATTTCGACAGCGGCATGCATCACGCCCAGGGCCACCAGATCGTTGCCGCCGATGATGGCGTCCAGGGCGGGGTGGTCGGCCAGCAGTTCTTTGCCAGCCGCGTAACCGGCTTCCCAGGTGGGCAGGCGCGATGTCGTCCATTCCCTTTTGATCGCGATGCCATCGGCTGCCAGCCGCGTGATGAGTTCGTCGATCTGCATCGCCATAAAGCTGCGCGTGAGATGGACATATCCGATTCGTTGGTAGCCGTGTTGGGCGAGGTAGCGGGCCGCCAGGTAGGACCGGTACCCGTACCGGTAGCGAGCCAGGACGCAACTGGCGAGGTGTTTGGGAAACGGGCGATTGACAGACACGACCGCGCGGTGGTGTTCCAGCAGCGGGAGCAATACATCCTCAGGCAAACGCGAACTACACACGATCAGACCGTCGATGGTCGAATCGTCGATCTGGTTCAACGCGGCCTGCTCGCGCGCCGGAGTCTCGTTGGAATTGACGAGCAGGACGCTGTAGCCGCCCTCCGATGCCACGTCCTCGATGCCATGCACGATCGTGGAAAAATATGGGTTGGTGATATCCGGCACGGTGACGCCGAGCAGATACGTTTTGTTGGTCACCAGCGCACGCGCGGCGCGGCTGGGGCGGTACCCCAGTCTGGCGATGATCGTTTGAACGTGTTCGCGCGTCGCCTGGCTGATCTTGCCCGTGTTGTTGACCACCCGCGAGACGGTCATGGTCGAAACGCCAGCTTCGCGGGCCACGTCCTCAAGTGTCACGCGTGATTTGTTTGCCAACCGCCCCCCCTATTGACATCTGAGGAAAATTATCGTACAGTGGTTTTAGCGATAGTTAACGCTAACGATGATTGGGTTTTTCTGTTTACGGTGTTTGAGGTTAACGCTAACCTCACGTGATGGACATAATACTTTCGATTTGGTTTTGAGACAATATTTGTTTGCTGAAGATCGCGGCACTATAACCCTTTTTCAGTGTGTATCAAACCATCTTCGCACGCAGCACATACACATATTGATCAAGCCTGATTGAATGAAGGTTAGCGCTAACCCCGGAGCAGGGTACACGATGTCAAAACGTGTGACCATGGCCGATGTGGCCCGCCAGGCCGGGGTTTCGTTGATGACTGTTTCGCGTGCCATCAACAACAAAGACGGCATCAACGCGGACACGCGCCGGCGCATTCAGGACATTGCCGAACAACTGGGCTACCGTCCCAGCCTCATCGCGCGCAGCCTCGTCACCGACCGGACCGGCACCATCGGCCTGGTGGTCATCGATAACGCTAACCCGTTTTTCTCCGAGGTCGCACGCGGCGTTGAACACGCGGCGTATGATGCCGGGTACAGCGTTTTCCTGTGTAATACCGAAGAAGATACCCAGCGCGAACGTGACGTGCTGCGATCGCTGGAAGAAAAACGCGTTGACGGGATTGTGCTGTGCAGTTCGCGCCTGGATTCAGACGAATTACGTGCCGCCCTGGAAGGTCATTCGGCGGCGGTGCTGATCAATCGCCGCCTGGATGATGAGCAGTACGCGACAGTGTTGGTCGATGACCGGCAGGGTGCACACCTTGCCACAAACCACTTGTTGGTGCGCGGCCACCGGGCTATCGGCTTGCTGGCAGGTCCGGCGCGGTCGTTCAGCAGCCAGCAGCGCACCTTAGGTTACCGGGCGGCGCTTGAGGCGGCGGGCATCACGCCCCTGGATGCCTGGAATCCCGATTGTTTGCCGACCGTTGAATCAGGGCGGCGGGCGGCTTATGACCTGCTGTGCGCCCGGCCTGATCTGACAGCGCTGTTTTGTTACAACGATTTGACCGCTGTCGGCGCGATGCAGGCATGTGCTCAACTGGGCCGCCGCGTGCCGCATGATATTGCCATCGTTGGATTTGATGACATTCCGCTGGCCGCCCTGGTGACGCCAGCTCTCACAACCTGCCACGTCCCGATGTACGACGTGGGTCAAGCCGCGATGCGGCGTTTGGTTGAGCGCATCAGTGGCTGTGTAAGCGGGCGCGAACATCCGATGTTTCAGCCCGAACTGGTGATTCGGGCCAGCGCGCCCTGAGCCGGTCCTAAACATGATAGTAGCGGGTCACTGCACCCGATCCATTCGTCACGACAGGAAAGGAGGTGTTGCGGGGACCAATGCCGGTGCAAACTGCTCCGACAATCGTAAGCAAGTTAGCCTTGTTAAAAAATAGATAAGGAGCCATGATGTCTAATAAGCGTGTGTTCATTATGATCGTTACCGTGATGCTGGTGGCAGCGTTTGTCTTTCCGACGATGTCCAGCGCACGGTCAACGCATGCCCAGCAAGGCATGACGTACACAGAAGCCCCCATGCTGGCCGCGAAGGTAGCTGCGGGTGAGCTTCCCCCGGTTGAACAACGTCTGCCGGACAACCCGCGCGTAGTCGAGCCGTTGGATAGCATCGGCGTCTACGGCGGCATCTGGCATCGCGCCTGGCGCGGTATCTCCGACTTCCACTGCTTTGGCCGCGTGAACTACGACCCGACCCTGCGCTGGCCGCGCGACCCGAACGACCCGGTCCAGCCTAGCCTGGCCGAGCGTTGGGAGTGGAATGAAGACAACACGGAACTGACCCTCTACTACCGCACCGGCCTGAAGTGGTCGGACGGCGTTCCCTTCTCGGTCGATGACGTGATCTTCTGGTGGGAAGACATCGAGAATGACCCGGAAATCACCAACGCGGTGCATTCCGAATGGAAGACCCTGCAAGAACTGATCAAGGTTGATGAGTACACGATCACCCTGAAATTCTCGGAACCAAATGGCTTGGCCGAGACGGTTGGTCTGGCCTTCCATGGCAACCAGTGGCCGCTGGGCTTCGAGCGTTTTGGTTTCTATGCTCCCCGCCACTACCTGGAGCAGTTCCACCCGCGTTACTCCGACACGGCCACCTACGAAGACTTTGAAACCGCCGCGCTCGACTACAACGTAGATCGCCCGGTGATGACCGCCTGGAAGATCACGGAATACGAACCGGGCACGACGCTGATGGTCGCTGAGCGCAACCCGTACTACTACGCCGTTGACAGCCAGGGCCAGCAGCTCCCGTACATTGATTACCAGTACTATCACATGGTCGAAGACACCGCCGGTGTGAACCTGATGGGTGTCGCCGGCGAACTGGACATGCAGGCGCGTGCCATCGACCTGTCCCAGTACCC
>CAYMTN010000110.1:0-16963 GCA_964393335.1 uncultured Anaerolineaceae bacterium | reverse complement strand
GAGTCTCCTTTATTTTTAGTGAGGTTTTGTCCCAAAGATTTCGACGACGTACAGGCCAGCCCTTAATCAACCGGGAAGAACCGAATATCGACTCAGAGGGAAATCCCCGCTGGTTTCTGACGACCAAAGTACCTCTGCGAGATGATCAGGGCAAATTGATCAGGAGGGTTTTGTACAGATCGTCGCCTGCCAAGATAATGAAACATTTAGCCCAAGCCAGGAAATGATATTGAAGATTCGCTTTCCTGTAGATAGCTCGCCCAGCTTACAGAAAATGTGCGAGACCCAGCAGCCGTTTATTGTCCCCGATACACGAGAATACCCCGGTGGAGTTGACATTCCAGAGACACGCTGGGTGCGTTCCTATCTCGGAGCGCCGATATTTGTTAATGAAGAAACCATCGGTTTCATCAACCTTGACAGTGCCACCCCCGAGTTTTTCACCCCCGCTCATGCCGCCAAGCTGCAAGCTTTCGCTGATCAAGCCGCGAGTGCCATCCAGAACGCTCGCTTGTATGAACCTGCTCTCGAATGCCATAAAATATTCCCCCGATGACCGCACCGTGATGTTTTCTGTAGACTGTGAGCCGGACCAGGTCACGTTCCGTATCCAAGATCAGGGCATCGGCATCCCGGAAGCCGCCCAGGCACGGCTGTTTGAAACCTTCTACCGGGCCAGCAACGCCAGGCAAATACCCGGCACTGGTCTGGGTTTGGCGATTGTCAAACAGTCGGTTGAGCTGCACGGTGGCACGATCACGTTTGAAAGTGAGGAGGGACGCGGAACAACGTTCAACGTCATTATTCCTCAAATATCACACGAGGGATGAGAGGATAAATGAAAAAAGTCCTGATCATTGACGATGATGAACGCCCGCGGCCCGATTTGCTTGAAATATTCGGTTTCGAAGGATACAAAGCGCTTGGAGCCGAAAACGGTCACGAGGGAATTCTATCAGCGCGCGAACAACTGCCCGATCTGATCATCTGCGATATCACCATGCCCGTGCTGGATGGGTCCGGTGTGCTGGCTGCGCTGTGTCAAGACTCACAAACCAGCAATATTCCTGTAATCTTTCTGTCTGCGCACAAAGATCAAACCACGGTTCAAAAAGGGCTGCAATTAGGCGCAGTCGCCCATCTCCCCAAACCCTACAATCTGACCGACCTGTTAGCGACTGTACGGGCGCAGACCGGCGACTGAGCGATCAACCATCCAACCGCCCGGCCCACGTATCATACACATCCAGCAGCTGTGGGGGCCAAAAAGACGGCCCGAAGCTGATTCTTCAGTCAAGCTGCCCTTTGTTAGGCCTGAGGGGGCCCTGATCGTTCGAAAACTTGAGTAGAAAACGAGAAGCCCGGCTCTTTAGTCGGGCTTCGTGGAAAACTCCTGTACGGTGTGCCAGGCTGCCTTTGCGGGGCGCAGATATTCGCCAGTCATATGCTTGGCAACAAAGATGAGTGGGTGTATACACGCAATCGAGCGAGCCCCGTCGCTCCCGCCCAGTCAAACTGTCGAAGAGCCCAGTAATAGCTGGGCTTCTTTGTTATCCTAATCCAGCAGATGAGCAGGGGTAGATGCCACATGGACCTTGCCCCCCGCCCACTGCAACCGATAATTCTTGCCTGTTCGCGCGAGCACGATAGACGCAGGCGTTCCAGATGTTATTCCAATGGTAGTCCCAGAGTCGTATTCCAGTTCACGTCGGAGAACGCCATATAAAACGTCTTGACTTTGCCGTCTTCAAGATAGGCCACGGCTGTGTAGCGCAATGACAACTCATTTTCGGTCGGCGTGATACCCGCCATTTCGCCGGTGTGTGTACCAGTCAACGTGCCGTAGAAAGCAAACATATCGTCCTGCGCCATAAACCCTTCAACGCCGGTCCCCAGGTCCGGGAACAGACCGCGCCAGTATCCAATGGCAAACTGCCAGCCTTCATAGCCCTCGAACGCCGGAGTATCATTGGCATACCACAGGAAGTCCTCGTGGATATAGTCTTCCATTCCCTCCAGTACACCGTCGTCCCACGCGCCCATCATGTATTCCCAGTAGGCCGGGAACTCTTCGCTTTCTTGGGCGGTGGAGAGCGGTGCTAGCGCCAGTGAGGCTACGATCAACACAGCAGCCAGCACACAAACAACGATCAGTTTCGCACGTGAATTCATTTTGGGAGATCCTCTCTAAGTGATGGTGTAGACTGTATAATGAACTATGCGGACATTCAGAAGCCCTGTGCACCCCGAACTTGCCTGGCCCAGGCCAGCGACGTATCTTCTTTGAGAATACAGGGCAGACCGCTAAAAAATCGCTAAAGTCCGTTTTCAGGGAAGCTTGCGTACCGATGAATGACCTTCTGTCGATATATGCGCTAGGCGGCCTCAGGATTGTTTGCGGTAATCATCCCATTACCGGCATTTCCTCGCGGAAAGCTGAGGCGTTGCTGATCTATCTGGCGCACACCAGCCAACCACAACCACGTGACATCCTGGCCGAGATGTTTTGGCCCGAACGTACTCAGACACGTTCGTTATCCAGCCTGCGGGTCACGTTGACGCATCTGCGCAAAGCACTTGCGCCTTACATCAGCGTAACCCGTCAGACACTCGCCATCCATCCAGACAGGCCGGTTTGGTTGGACGTACAGGAACTCGACGATCAAATCGACCTCCTAGCGCGATCTTCTGACGAGTTTCGACTGCTTTCGCAGGCCGACGCAGAGACCCTGGAGCAGACGCTCGATCTTTATCAAGGAGGCCTCCTGGCTGGATTTCATGTGCGAGGCTGCCCGGCATTTGAGAGCTGGTCATTGGAGGAACGCGAGCGGCTCCAACGTTTGGTGACGCACGCCCTGGACGCACTGATCCGTTACGACCTGCGCACAGGACGCTGGTCAGCCGGCATTCAGCACGCCTCACGTCTGCTGCAATTGGACCCGCTGCACGAACCCGGCCATCGTCACTTGATACAGTGCCTTGCCTCGTCCGGCCAGCGCGATGCCGCGTTAGCCCAGTATCAAACCTGTAAGAGTATATTGGCTGACGAGCTCGGCGCAGAACCTGACGAGGCAACGACACAGCTTTTCGAAAACATCCAGTCCGGCGATGTGACAGGTGCGGACATCGTGCCTGCGCCGCGCCACAATCTACCGGCCCAACTCACGTCATTCGTCGGGCGAAAAAGCGAGATGGCTGAAGTATCCCGATTGTTGGCCGAGCGCCGGCTTGTGACACTCATCGGCCCGGGTGGTATTGGCAAGACCCGTCTGGCGCTAGAAGCCGCCGCTCTTCAGGCGGCGCACTTCACGCATGGCGTGTTTTTCGTGCCGCTAGTCGGCCTGGGATCAGGTGCAGAAATCGTACCAGCCATCGCTGACGCCGTCGGATTTCGTTTCGCAGCCGGATCGGATGGCCCTCAGGTTCAGTTATTCAACCACCTGCGGCACCGTCACGTGCTGCTTGTGTTGGACAACTTCGAGCATTTGCTGGATTCCGCGATTCTCGTATCCGATCTGTTGCGTACCGCGCCAGATGTTAAGGTGCTGGCGACATCCCGTGAGCGACTTTCCCTGAGTGGCGAGGCCGTCATACTGCTAGGTGGGCTTGAATTACCTGAAAGCGACGCGCAAAACGACTTGCTCCAACATGACGCCGTGCGGCTCTTCTTTGAGCATGTGTGGCAGGTCCAGCACGGCAGTGATTCGGATGCTGACGCCCTGGTGACGGCGGCACGAATCTGCCGCTTGCTGGACGGTATGCCGCTCGGTATTTTGCTGGCGGCGACGTGGACTAACACATTAAGCCTTGAAGAGATCGCCCACGAAATCGTCTCGGGTCTGGATTTTCTGGCAGCGGATGTGCGCGATATCCCACCCCGGCACCGCAGTTTGCGCGCGGTCTTCGAGTCGTCATGGCGGCGGCTGGAATATCCCGAACGCGACGCATTGATGAGGCTTGCCGTATTTCGTAACGGTTTCTCGCGTGCAGCCGCTCAGCAGGTTACTGGGGCATCACTCCGTACATTAAACCGACTCGTCTCCAGGTCGTTAGTGCGCCGCCGTCCCGACAGCCGCTACGATATACATGAACTACTGCGCCAATTCGCGGACGAAAAGCTGGCAGACGATCCCGAAATGCAGCAGACCACGCAGGATCGCCATTGCGCCCATTATGCTGAACTCCTTCATCAGCGAGAGGCAGACATCCGGCACGGCAACCTGCACGTTGTAGAGACGGACCTGGATAATATCCGCGCGATGTGGGCTTACGCCGTGAAAACAGCCAACCACCACGCCATTCACATAGCCGCCACCAGTATCAACTGGCTTTGTCAACGGCGGGCAATGGAGGCCGAAGGCCTTGCGTTTTTTACAGCAGCTTCCGAAGCGTTACGGCGCATTCCGCAGCCAGGGAGCGCCCAACAGATAGCCTTGGGCTTAACCCTGGCCTATCAAGGGTTTTTTGCCTATCGCCGTGGCGATTCAGTCATGGGCAAGCGGTGCCTGGAGCAAAGTCGGGCGCTGCTGCGCGCCATCCAGGCTCCCTACGAACTGGCTATCGCCCTGATTACATCCGGTTATTGCGGCGACGACGTCGAAACCTGTGATGGCTACTTCGAGGAGGGAATCGCCATCTTCGAGGAAATCGGCCAGGAATGGGGTGTTCAGCTCGGCTGGAAATTACGCACCCTGGTGGTTCTTTTTCCGCAAAACAGGCTTGATGAAATCGAGCAGCGGATGCAGGCTGCCCTGGCATACGATCAAGCGATTGGCAATCATAGCGGGATCAACTATTCACTTGCCATGCTCTCGCAGGCGGCTGTCTCCCGGCAAGCCTACGATTCGGCCGAACAGTATACGCGGCAAGCGATTATGGTTTCGGAGGCTGCCGGACTGCGCCGAAATGAGGTCGAGAATTACTGGTCACTGGGCAGAATATTGACTAACACCGGTGATTATGATGCGGCTCGCCAGGCCATGCACAAAAGCCTTGACCTGCACACCGAATACGGAATCGATTCATTTGTCGATCTGATCCATGCCGAGCTGGGTCACATCGCTATTGCTCAGCACAATGCGGAGGAGGCGTCGCGGCAGTTTTGTTTGGCGCTGCAGACCGGCAAATACCCCGAAACGCGACTATCGGCTGCTATCGGACACGCGCTGCTGGCAGGTCGTGCTGGTAATACTGCTCGCGCTGCCGAATGGTTGTCGGCCCTGAAACAAGCTGACGCCAATGTGTGGAGCCTCCAACAATGGGTCGATAGCTACCTCGATGAGATCACACAACAAATGGACGCGCCCGCCTTTCTCGAGGCCTGTCAGCGTGCCGACACGGTTGACCTGGCACTTACGGTTGATACGATATTAGATCAATGTTGAGGTAGCCCTACGAGTCAGGAAATGCTCTTCCACGTCCGCAACAAACAAGTTGCTGCCAGTGGCGAACCGCCGAGCATCGACGGCAACACACCCAATCGCTGCCACGCCTAATATGTCTATCCGACTGATGAACTGTACCGTTCATCATACCGAAATACTCACTATTCACCCACAAAAGCCGCGTTCATTCTATGATATACTGAGATATATAGCGCACAACATCATCTGATCCTGATACTTGGTAATTTCTTCGCTCTCACTTAAGGCACGCCGAACGAAGTGTTCGAGCGCAGGCTGTCACCGCTTCACTCCGTCCGTAATCGATCGCAGGCAGGCAAACACCTGTCCGGTTCTCTTCAATCCGGTTGTCCAATCTCAGGCTGTGTGTTGAAAGCTGCGCAGGCTGAGCCGGACATAACAAGCGAAATGCGGTAGTTGGCCCCTGTGCCCCAAACGGTAAAGGGGATAGCTTAACCCCCGGTTTGTGAACGAACACGAATGGAGAGGCGCACATGATGGCATCCTCCCCACCCGACCTGATACTGACACCGCTGGAACGCATCCAGCAGGCTGAGCGTGACTGCTCGCACCAGATTCGCGTCGCTCAGGATGCCGCCGACACGTGCATCCAGCAGGCCCGCAAGCAGGCGGCCACGCTCAAACGTGACGCCGTCGCCGCCGGGCGCGAGCAGGGCGAACAAGACTATCAGGCGGCGCTAGCGGCTGCCCAACGCGACGCCCGGCAGATCGTCGCACAGGCGCAGGCTCACACTGACGATCTCGCGCGCAGCAGCGACGCCTGTCTCGACCAGATGGTAGATCGGGCATTGGCGGTCATCCTGGGAATACCGCCGCCCGAAGCAGGGGGCGTCGATGAGTCATAAAATGAGCCTCCTGCAGATCATCGGCCTCAAGTCCGATTTGGAGGCGACGATCCACGCGTTGGGCGAGCTGGGCTGCATCCACATCGACCGCGTCTCCGAGACACCGGAGCTGTCGATCACACCGCTCACCATTGACGCCGCGATGGTCCGCAAACAAGAAGAACTGAGCCTCAAACTGCTCCAGGTCAACAGCGCAATTGACACCCTGGGCCTCAATAAAAAACTGGCGGCTGACAGTCTTCCCCACGACGATGCCAGCGGCGAGCGCCTGCTAGCGGAAGTATCCGATCTGGTGCCGAGAGTGCAAGCCCTGGCAAACCGGCGCGAAAAACTGCGCGCCGAACAAGAACTGCTGCCCCGCTTTCTGGACACGCTGCGCAAGCTGATGCCGCTGTTCCTCAGCTTGGCCCGCGATCCCAGTTATGTATCGTTCGGACTGCTGGTCAACCGCGACCATACGGACGTGCTGGATACCATCGCTCACCACGTGGACAGCATCACCGAAGGGCGCACCCAGACCGCTACCGGTCCGGTGGATTCCGCGACCCAGGCGATGCTGATCTCCGTTCCCCGGACGTACACGGACGTCGTCAGCGCGATGCTCGATCGGCACGATGTCTCGCGGTTGCGCCTGCCGCCGGAATTCGATAGCGAATCGCCAGATGCAGCCATCGCTTCGCTGTACAGCCGGCTGAACGCGATTCCCACCGATGACGCCGCTATCACGCGCGAGCTTGAGGAGATCGCCCAAGCGTGGGCACCCAGGCTGCGCGTCTGCCGTGCCATGCTGCAAAATGAGCTTGAAACCTACGACGTGCTGCCGCGCCTGGGGCACACTGAGATGACTTTCGTGCTAGTGGGCTGGGTGCCGGTACCCGACGTTCCCCGGTTGCAAGCAGCCCTGCGCGATCAGCTTGGGGATCGCCTGTTCGTGTTTGAGGTGCCGCTGACTGACGCGCTGAAAAAACGCGCGCCTGTCGCCCTGACGAATCCCGCCGTGGCGCGGCCCTTCGAGAGCTTGGTACATCTCTTCAGCACGCCGCGCTATGGCGAGATCGATCCGACGTCGCTCATGGCGCTCTTTATGCCGATCTTCTTCGGCATGATGCTGGGTGATATTGGGTATGGCATACTGCTGCTCGGACTTATGCTGTGGCTGCGCCGCCGGTTCCGCACCCCCGGCATCGCGCGCGACATCACGGCGATCCTAGTGATGGGCGCGGGCTGGGCCATCGGGTTTGGCGTCCTGTTCGGGGAGGTGTTCGGCACGATGGGCCAGCAGATCGGCCTGCATCCGGTCCTGTTTGATCGGGCCAGCTCCGATCACCTGATCGATCTGCTGGCGCTGTCGGTCGCAGCAGGCGCGGCGCATATTCTGCTTGGGCTGATTCTCGGCCTGTGGGAAGGCTTCAGAGAGAAAGACAAAAATCACCTGTTGGAGCGCGGGGGACGGCTGCTGGGCCTGATCGCCCTGTTTTTGCTGACCGGCATCCTGGTTGATTTCTTGCCCAACGGCTTCATGACGCCTGCGATTGCCCTGTTGATCGTAGGCACGATCTTTCTGGCGTGGTCGCTCGGCAAAATCGGCGTGATCATCGCACCCATCGAGATGATCGGGCTGGTGGGCAACGTGCTGTCCTACCTGCGTATCGCGGCTATCGGTCTGTCGTCGGTGTATCTGGCACTCGTCGCCAGCAAGCTTGCGGGCATGGTCGGCAGCATCGTGATCGGCGTGACCATCGCCGTGTTGCTGCACGCGCTGAACCTGGTACTGGGCACGTTCAGCCCCACGATTCAAAGTCTACGCCTGCACTACGTCGAATTCTTCCGCAATTTCTACCAGGGCGGCGGCAGAATTTACCAACCGTATCGATTGCGTGTACCCCAACGCGAGTGAGACGAAAATAAACATGGAAGGAGGTCTCTCATGGATGCTGGCCTGACAGCCATCGGCGCGGGACTCGCGCTCGGACTGGCGGCGATTGGAACCGGCATTGCACAGTCACGGATTGGCGCAGCAGGTGCCGGAACCATTGCCGAAAAACCTGACCTATTGGGTGTCATCATTCTGCTGATCGCCATTCCCGAAACGATGGTCATTCTCGGTTTCGCAACGGCGGCGATGATCCTCTTGCTGGAAAGCTGAGAAATGAACCTGGATGCCATCCTGCACGCCATCCGTGAATCGGGTGAAGTGCGCGTGCGCGCGATTGAAGAACGGGCACACGCCGAAGTCAACCGGATCATGGCAGAGGCCGAACAGGAGGCGAACGTGATCCAACAGCAGGCGCGTAAGACCGCATCCAACGCGATGACAGCCGATTCGGCGCGCGTCATCCATCGGGCCAGGCTGGAAGCGATGCAGCTTGTGGGCGATGCCCAGCAAGCGATCGTCGAGCGGGTCCTAGAGTCGGTGCGGCTGCGCCTGGAATCACTCCGCGCGGAGTCCGGTTATCCGGACCTGCTGTGCCGCCTGCTGCAAGAAGCACTGACCGCCCTAGACGGATCGCTGAACGAGAACGAGCAGGCTTGCGTGCAGGCCGACCCGCGCGACCGGACAGTGCTTGAACGTGTCCTGCACGAGATGTCGTTGAGCCTGCCTGTGTCGTATGCACTGGAGCACTGGGGCGGTGTCTGTGTGACCAGCCCGGACGAGCGCATCGTGGTTGACAATGCGCTCGAAACCCGGCTGGTCCGCGCAGCCCCCTATCTCTACCAGTTTTTGCCGACCCTGCTTGAGCACACACTGAACGGCGCATCCGAGACTGCCGGAGTACGCAGCGGAGGCCAGGTCACACTGGATGAGCAAAGAACGCTGAACGACTGAGATCAACACCGGGATCACGCGATGAGCGGCTACGATTACAGCAACGCGCGGCTGCGTGCGATGAAATCTCGCCTGTTGACCGGGGCGGATTACCAGATATTGGCTGCCGCCGGGACTCTCGATCACCTGCTGACCCTGCTCTCGCACACCGTGTACGAAGAGTCCGTTCAGGCGACATTCGGCCGGGGTGACGAACTGGAAGCCATCAACGCGGCGCTCAGCCTCCACGTCGCGGCGACATTTCGCAAGATCCGCCGTTTTTTCGACGCGCCGGAACTCAACCTGGCAGCGGCCCTGCTCCAGATGTACGACGTGCACAATATCAAGACGATCCTGCGCGGCCTGGAAAATAAGGTGTCGCCCGGCGAGATAAGGGCTGCCCAGGTGCCCATCGGCGATCTCTCCGAGACTATTCTGGCGCAGTTGGCGCAGGCGTCTGATCCGCGTACGGCCATCGATCTCATGGCGAGTATGGGTCTGCCGCTGGCACGCCCGCTTGTCCGGCTGCGCTCCGTGCGTCCTAATGTCGCGATTCCGGAATTTGAGTTGGCGCTCGATCACTGGTATTTCGAACAAACGATGCCCCTGGCACGCGCTGCACCGGGAGCCTCGGACCGGCTCGAAGCGGCGTTGGCGCTGGAAGCAGACCTGATGAACTTACTGACCCTGTTGCGCCTGGTACAAACGCCCGCCGAACAGCCCATCTATATCAAGCGCTTCCGCGTGGACAGCGTGCACGCGCTGTTCGTCGGGCCGGGCCGCCTGTCGTTCGATACGTTGGAGCAGGCCGCGCACCAGCCGTCGCTGGAAGCGGCGATCAAATCGCTGGAAGCGACACCCTACGGCGATCCGTTGGCCGCCGGGCTGAAAGCCTACCACCGGTCGAACCGGCTTAGCACGCTCGAACAGCACTTGCAGCGCTACCGCCTGCATTGGCGCGCCGGGCTGATCCACAAGGACCCGCTTGGGATCGGCGTGCTGCTGGGCTACATGGCGCTGAAGATCAACGAGACCGGCAACCTGCGCTGGGTGGCCCACGGGATCAACACCGGGCTGACGCCGGGCAGCATTATCGAAGATGTGGAGATCATCCTATGAGCACACTGCGCGCCGTCGTGCGACCCAACCTGGTCACAGGCTTCCAACTGGCAGGCGTTGAGGCATACGGCGCGGAAGATGTCGAAGCGGCGGAAGAGCTGATCGCCGCGTGGCTCGACGCCAACGAAACGTGCCTGCTGGCGCTGGATGACAGCCTGCTGGCGCACCTGGACCCAGCGCTCATCCAGCGCCTGGATGGGTCCGACAGCCTGTTGTACCTTGCTATTCCCAGCGGCGGTCCCAC
Source organism: uncultured Anaerolineaceae bacterium (assembly GCA_964393335.1). Classification (GTDB taxonomy): domain Bacteria; phylum Chloroflexota; class Anaerolineae; order Aggregatilineales; family Aggregatilineaceae; genus CAYMTN01. Next base: position 6,526 of record CAYMTN010000110.1, on the reverse strand, counting down.
CGGCCAGGACGTGACGCGCAGCGCGCGCATCGCCCGTATGATCCGCCGCTCGATCGGAGTACATATCGCCATCGGCAACGAGAAAAACCAGGGTGACACGTGAGATACCAAACAAACAGCCATCCAAACAGCCATCAAGACGGGCATTGGGGAGAAGTCATCCGCGTGGCCGGGCCGGTCGTGGGCGTTCTCAATCTCAAAAACGTGCGCCTGTTCGACGTGGTCCAGGTGGGTGAAATGGGGCTGGTGGGCGAAGTGATCCGGCTCTCCGGCAACCTGACGACTGTCCAGGTCTACGAAGAGACAGCCGGGCTGCACGTCGGCGAGCCGGTCCACAGCACGGGCGCACCGCTCGCAGTACGCCTGGGGCCGGGGCTGTTGGCCCAGATCTATGACGGGCTTCAGCGCCCCTTGACCGATCTGAAAACGCTCAGCGGTAATTTCATCGACCGGGGCGTGAGCGCGTTCCCCCTGCCCGAAGACACGCGCTGGGCGTTTACGCCGCAGGTGCGCGCAGGCGATACGGTAGCGGGCGGAGACATCCTGGGCACTGTGCCCGAAACCCCGGCCATCGAGCACCGCGTCATGGTCCCCCCGAAGATGGCAGGCCGGATCGCAAACATCCGCGCAGGCGCGTTCACGATCCACGACGTGATCGCCACCATCGAAACGGACCAGACCGGGGCCAGGCAGCATCACGCGATCCGGCTCGTGCAAACCTGGCCCGTGCGCCAGCCGCGCCCGTTTGAGTCACGGCTGGCCGCGCAGGAACCCTTGATCACGGGAACGCGCGTGATTGACGCCTTCTTCCCGGTGGCGAAGGGCGGCACCGCGATCGTGCCCGGCGGCTTCGGGACCGGTAAAACCGTGCTCGAGCAGTCGCTAGCACGTTGGGCCGATGTGGACATCGTGATTTATGTCGGGTGCGGCGAACGCGGCAACGAAATCGCGGACGTGCTCGAAGAATTCCCGCAGATCGCCGACCCTCACACCGGTCTACCGCTGATGAACCGCACTGTGCTGATCGCCAACACGTCTAACATGCCGGTCGCCGCGCGCGAAGCCAGCATTTACACCGGCATCACGATCGGCGAATACTACCGCGACATGGGCTATGACGTGCTGCTGCTCGCCGACTCCACGTCGCGCTGGGGCGAAGCGCTGCGCGAGATCTCCGGGCGTCTGGAGGAAATCCCCGGCGAAGAAGGTTATCCCGCCTATCTGGCGGCGCGTCTCTCCGAGTTTTACGAGCGATCGGGGCGTGTGAGTTGCCTGGGCCGCCCTCCGGGAGCCAGCGACCGGACCGATCCCGCGCCGCGTGTCGGATCGCTGACGCTGGTCGGCGCAGTATCGCCGCCGGGCGGAGACTTCTCCGAACCGATCACGCAAAGCTCGATGAGCGTCGTCGGCGCATTGTGGGCGCTCGATTACACGCTGTCGCGCCGCCGCCACTTTCCGGCGGTCAGTTGGACACAGAGCTATACCCTGTACGATCTCAAGCAGTGGTACCGAGAACACATGACCGGCGAATGGAACGACCTGATGCGCGAAAGCATGGCGCTGCTGCAGCGTGCCGACGAGCTGCAAGAGATCGTGCAGTTAGTCGGCCCCGAAGCGCTGACGGAGAAAGAGCATTTGCTGCTGCTCATCGCGGAGATGGTCCAGCAGGACTTCTTGCAGCAGTCGCCGTTCGAAGAAAACGACCGGTTCAGCCCGCTGGATAAGACGTTCTGGATGCTGAAAATGCTGCTCAATTATTACCACGCCTGCCAGCATGCGCTGGAAGATCGGATCCCGCTCGAACGGCTGCACGATCTGCCCGGCGTTGACCGGCTAGCCCGCATGAAGGAGATCCCGCCGACGGACGCTGTCGCGCAGTTGCAGGCGTTGGATGCCCGCCTGCGTGACACATTCAATACCCTCGGAGCGCGCTGATATGAATCAAGAGGTGCCCAAGCCCCGGCTGATCACCAAAGAATACCGGACTCTCTCGCAGATTCGCGGGCCGCTGATTTTTATCGAGCGCACGTCGGGGATCGCCTATCACGAGATGGTCGAGATCATCGATCCGGATGGCATGGTGCGGCTGGGCCGCGTACTGGAAGTCAACGGCAATCACGGGGTAGTGCAGGTGTTCATCGGCACCGCGGGCCTGGACCTGACATCGACGCGCGTCCGCTTTCGGGGCGACGTCGCGCGGCTGGACGTGTCACTGTCGATGCTGGGCCGCGTGTTGGACGGCACGGGTCAGCCTGTCGACGGCGGCCCCCCGATCGTGCCGGAGGCGGCGCTCGACATCAACGGCGCGCCAATCAATCCGACCGTGCGCACCCATCCCAGCGAGTTTATCCAGACCGGCATCTCAGCCATCGATGGGCTGAACACGCTCACACGCGGCCAAAAGCTCCCGATCTTCTCCGGCGCGGGACTCCCCGCCAACGAGTTAGCCGCGCAGATCACGGCCCAGGCGCGTGTGTTCAGCGCGAGGGGCGGCGATACGGAGCCGTTCGCGGTCGTCTTCGCGGCGATCGGCGTGACACACCGCGAAGTCGCGTTTTTCATCGACCAGTTCCAGGCCAACGACGCGACCGAGCGCACCGTGTTATTCATCAACCACGCCGATGATCCGTCCGTGCTGCGCCTGCTGACCGCCCGCGCCGCCCTGACCGCCGCCGAATATCTGGCCTTCACCCACCAGCAGCACGTACTGGTCATCATGACGGATATGACCCACTACTGCGAAGCACTACGCGAAGTCGCCGCCGCCCGTGAAGAAGTGCCGGGGCGGCGCGGGTATCCGGGCTATATGTATTCCGATCTCGCCAGCCTGTACGAGCGTGCCGGACGCATTCAGGGCAATCGCGGATCGGTCACCCAGCTTGTGATCCTGACCATGCCTGACGACGACATCACCCACCCCATCCCCGACCTGACCGGCTACATCACCGAAGGCCAGATCGTGCTTAGCCGTGACCTGCACCGCAAAGGAATCTACCCGCCAATCGACGTGCTGCCGTCGCTATCGCGCCAGATGAAGGCCGGTATCGGGGAAGCCAAGACACGCGGTGATCACCGCTTTATGGCCGATCAGCTTTACGCGCTGTACGCGCGCGGGCGCGATCTGCGGCGGCTGGTCGCCATCATCGGCGAAGCGGCCTTATCGGCGGAGGAACAGCGCATCCTGGCTTTTGCCGACGATTTCGAAAGGCGGTTCGTGGGCCAGGGTCGGACCAACCGCACGATCGATGACACGCTCGATCTCGCCTGGGACCTGCTCGCCCCGATGCCGACCCATATGCTGAAGCGCATCCCCGAAGACCTGATCCGGCAGCACCACCGCCAGGAGCAGTAGCCCGCGGGAGGACCCGATGCGGAACATCTCAAGCACGCGCATGGCGCTGCTGGCGCGCAAAGAACAGATCAAACTGGCCAGGCAAGGCCACGAGCTGTTGGAACAGAAACGCAGCGCGCTCATGGAAGAACTGCTGCGGGTAGCCGGCGTGGTGATGGAAGAATCTGAAGCCTTGCATCAGGTTGCGGCAGCAGCCCAGCGCGCGCTGGCCCGGGCCTGTGCCACCGCCGGAGAAGAAGCTGTCAAATCTGTGGCACTGGTCAGCCGCGACATTCTCCCCCTGCGGATCGGCAGTACCAATGTCATGGGCGTGACCGTGCCGGTGATCGAGCAGACTCGCGTCACGCGGCCTGCATACGATCGCGGCTATTCGGTCATCGGGACATCCACCACGCTGGATGAAGCCGCCGCCGCGTTCGAAGCCGAAGTGGATATGATCGTGCAGCTTGCCGAAAGCGAACTGCGCCTGCGGCGGCTCATCGGGGAGATTCAACGCACATCGCGGCGCGTCAATGCACTCAAGAACATCCTGATCCCCCAGCTCGAAGCCGAAACCAGCTATATCCAGATGACGCTTGATGAGCGCGAACGCGCCGATCATTTCCGGCTGAAGCTGGCTAAACGCGCCCTGGAACGCAAACGCGCCCAGGTGCCGTAGCACTGGCGTAAATGCCAGCCTACCGCTGTACCAGCCGAATTGTACATCTGTTCGGAAATTTGATTCTACAATATAAATGACGATAAGGAATTTTGGAAAGAGGCACCTCATGCCAGAACGATGGGGAGTCGTGACATTGAGTCTGGGGACGATCCTGTTGGTGATCGCCGTCCCGCACGCCGCATCTGATGGCGGTTTTTTCTGGCCGAGCGAGTTTGGCGTTTATCAAAACGCCGAGCGCGTGATTTTTACCGTCAATGGGGATGGGACCATCACCATTGTGCTTGGTATCAGTTACGAGGGTGAAGCGGAGGAATTCAGTTGGGTGTTCCCGGTGCCGTCGCTGCCAGAACTGGATGTCGCGGAGACAAAGTCGTTGGAGATTTTGGAGGCGGCGACAACTCCTCGGATGGAGTATCCGCCATACTATTGCGAGCACCTGCGGATGGCTGGTGGCGGTGGCGGTGGCGGGCCGGATATCATGTCGGTGGGGGCAGTTGGCCCGTATGACTATATTGTGCTGGGGGGTGAAGACGATCCAGGCGCTTTGGTAACATGGCTGCGCGAGAATGGTTACGGAGTGCCGGAGGAAATTGAATCGGTCATTACTGCCTATGTCGAGGAAGGCATGTATTTCCTGGCAATGCGACTCCGCCAGGATTCCTCCTCACAGGACATCCGGCCCATTGTCATCACGTATCAGGCTGATCAGGTTATTTTCCCCATCCGGCTGACAGCAGCCGCCGCAGTCGAAGACATGCCGATCAATATCTGGATCTTCGCGGACAAGCAGTATGCACCGAACAACTACGCCCATCCCACCCCGGACTTCAGTCGGTTTCGGGCTGCAAGCCGGGTGGCTAACGTTGGATACCGGTATAGCCAAAACGATGCGACAGCGTATGGCTATTTTGATGAATTGCAGCGCCACCAAGCGTTGTACGATGGACAGGTGTTTTTTACCCGGTTCGCAGGACCATCTGCTACGCTGCTTTTGGATGACCGGTATTTTGGGGACATACCGACCGGGGAACTGGTTCGTGAGGATAAGTTTCTGATGGATCTGATCACACGCTTTCCATACCTGACTTCTCTGTGGACGTGCATGTCACCGGAACAGATGACGCTCGACCCCGTTTTTGTCGCCAGTTCGCTGGCCGAAGATGTCAGCCAGGTTGTTGATTTGAGTGAGATTATTGATCCCTTAGAATACTGGGGATGCAGTTCTGCGCAGGTCTTGAGTGACGAGCAGTGGGCGAGGCTGCCTGAGGAACACTCCTATTTTGCTGATTTGCGGCTCGACATCGTGCGCCCGGCAGACTGGGTCTTGAGCACGATTGAAACCAATCCGGAAACCGGATTATCACCCGCCTATATCTATGCTCCTGAACCGGTTGATCGTGCCACGCTCAATGCCTTTTTCGCAGGTGCGACAACGCCCCCCATGTTCGTGTTTGCGGAGAACCTGTATTACAAGCACGAAATGAGCGATTCCTGGTGGGAACAGCGGAACGCATTCCGGAGTCTTTTTGATCTGCCCTATGCTGAAGATGACCTTTTGTCTGAGGAAGGACGCGTACCCATTTACGTCCGTTATTACCCACAAGAACCGGGGAGCGACTCCAGATGGTCCAATGAGATTCCGGCGGTCTTATTGGGGATGCTGGCCAGCGAGGAAGACTGGGCAGTTAATGGCCCACTGTATGAAACGATGCTGGCCTATGCGCGCGCCTACCAATTCTATCGCACCCCAGATCTGCGGTATACTCTCTTTCTTGACGGGTACGGCTTGAGTGTCTACACCGCCAGCGTCCAGGTGCCATACCCGGAGGGCTGGGAGGTACTTCTTTCCAAACAGCGAACAAGTAACATCCTGATCAAACCCCAGAGGTTTATTGGCGAAAAGTATATCCCCTACGTGCGTTTGATTCCCCTACGGCAGGTCGTAGCTCCGATTGTATACGCTGAAGGCAGCGAGGTGTTACATGAAGCCTTAGATTGGTTATGGGAAGCGTATAACCTGCCAGATGATGAACGCGAGGCTGAATGGCGTCATGCGATACAGTGCGAAGGTCAGGCCTTGCCGTTCAGTTCGGAGCATCCTGAAGGGGCATCAGGATGGGTAAAGGTAACAGGTGGCTATGTGATAGAGTATTCCGCTCCTGCGGAATACATCGAACAATACAGGGCTGTGCTGCAATTGATGGCTGAGAACACCCCCTCTGGCATTTCGTGCGAATGAGTGCCGAGGCCGGCTGCATTGCTCATCCGTTCGATTTTGAGGGAAGATGTCGCTGTTCATTGGAGTACCAAGAATCAGCCCTGGCTGGGCTATCCAGGGTTGAATACAGCTTGTTTATCCCGTTCGCGTTTGGCACACTGCCGACATCTATTCGAGCAATACTTGCGCCGACGCCCGCCTTGTGGCGATGGCTCCGGCAGCACCACACCACAGACCACACATCGCCGCTCTCGACGGCGACGCACGCTTTTGGGTGATACCCATTGCCATTTCT
>CAYMTN010000109.1:0-17150 GCA_964393335.1 uncultured Anaerolineaceae bacterium | reverse complement strand
TCGTCTTTTTGATTGGCGCGGATTCGCTGCGCGACCTGCCTGGATGGTCGCGCCCGGCAGAACTGCTCACGCTGGCAACCCTCGGCGTGATGCGCCGCACCGACGCCCACCCGGACCTGGACAGCCTCGAAGCGCAGCTTCCGGGAATCGGCGCGCGGATCGAGTGGATCGACGCGCCGCGTTTGGAAATATCCTCGACTGCGCTGGCCGGGCATATCGCCGCCGGGCGCAGCGTCCGTTACCAGATACCGGATGCCGTACGCGCTTACATCACCGACCATGACTTGTACAGGAAGTGATCATGAAACGATTGACACGCTACCCGCTGCCCTGGATCGCGCTGCTGGCGCTGGTCGTCGCGGTCCTGGCCGCCATGACGCCGGGCAGCACGCCGACTGCCGCCTTTCAGGGTGCCACGCTGACCCCATCGCTCCAGCCGACCGCGACACTCACGCCGCCGCCGACCAACACGCCCGTCCCGTCGCTGACGCCAACGCTGCCCGCACCGACGCTTGTCCCGCCGACGTCGATGCCAACTATGACGCCCACGCCCGTCAAACCGGCGTCCGAATCAGGGCTGGCGTATGCGCAACAAAACCGCGTGTTGCGCGTGGGCACGCTGTACAACGCCTTCCCGTTTAGCTGGCTGAACGAACAGGGCGACATCGTCGGGTACGAGGCCGATATCCTGCGCGCGATCAGCATCGAACTGGGCGTAGACGTCGACTTCATCCAGGTCACGCGGCAAAACGCCGACGAGATGCTGCTCGCCCAGGAAGTTGACCTGCTGATCGGCCAGCAGGTGCACACGCGCGACCGCGAAGAGCTGTTCGACTTCTCACACCCATACTACGTCAACGCCGAACGTATGGTCGTGCAAACCGATGCACCCTACACGGAGCTGGCCCAACTGGCGGGCCTGCCTGTATCCGTCGAGATCGGCAGCCGCAGCGAACGCGCCCTGCGCAACTGGAGCGCCCAAAGCGGCATCACCTTCGACATCCGCACCTATTTCACCGAAAGCTCAGCGCTCGACGCGCTGGCAGCCGGTGAGGTGCAGGCCATGCTCGGCGAGTTGGACAGCCTGCGGCGGGCGGGCCGCCAGCAAATGCGCCTGATCGATCAGCCGGTCCTCGAAGAGCCGTACGCGGTCGTGATGCGGCGCTGGGACGTGAACGAGCGCAACCTGATCAACCGCTCGTTGCAGCGGTTGAAGGCCAGCGGGCGGCTAAAGCAGATCGCCGGGGACTGGTTCCCGGACGAAACGATCGACTTCACGACGCTGGTGCCGGTCTACGAAATGTTGTACGACGACCAGCGCGGCCTGGACGACTTCCCGACCGACATGCCCTACCCCGCCCACCCGGTACAGGATCGCATCGACCAACAACTGCCGCTGCGCGTGGCGGGGCTGGTCCCCTACGGGCAGGACGCGCCCGCGCGGGTGCGCATCGTCAACGCGCTGAACCAGGCGCTGATCGAAGACATGGCCCGCCGCTGGGGCGTGCAGATCGAGATCGTGCCGGACTCGGCGTTGGCGGCTGAGGACATGGTCGCCGCCGGACAGGCCGATATCGCGGTCGGCATCAACCCGCGCTGGGATGGTGCGGACCGGGTCGATTATTCGCAGCCGTACATCCGGCACGGCGACCGGCTGATGGTGCCCGCCGGTTCATCGATCAGCACCGGCTTTGTGGACATGCTCGGCACCGGCTGGTGGATCGGCTATTTCGCCGACGAGCCGCAGGACGCCGAGTTGATCAAAAAATACGCGGGAATCTTCAACGTGGGCCAGAACATCAACGAGCCGTTCACCATCCAGCGCGAGCAGGACGCAGTCTACACCCTGATCGTCCAGCACAACGTGGACGCCGTGTTTGGCGACAGCCTGCGGCTGTTGGCGCTCAAACGCGAGGCCGACGATCCGAACAGCGTGAACCTGCTGCTATCGACGCCCTACGGCGACGACCTGCCGATCACATTTTCCGTGCCGCGTAATGATGTCGGTTTCCGCGCGCTGGTCAACGACACGCTGCAAGACATGGCCCGTGACGGCACCTACCAGACGTATTGGGCGCAGTTTTTCGGCCTGGGCGATCCCCTGCCGATCCCGATCTGGGCGACGATCAGCCCGGATGCGCGCTTCCAGCCGTAACAATCACCACAGCGTCGAGCCGGGATGGGTGGCACGGTCTGCGCGATTCGATGGTGTTGGCAGATTCGGTGACAGGGCGTGGAGGTAGGGGCGCTGCGTGCCGCGCCCCAGATGCATCTGCTTAACGGCCAAAACGCGGCCTTTTCGGCTTGTCGCCGGGAGCCTCAACGAAAAACATACCCGTCACAGGGTATGTTTTCCATGCCGGCTGCGCAGGCACGACCGCCATGCGCTCACTGGTGTTTCAGTTGCTCCAGCATCCAATCATCCGACAGATCAACGACGGCTTCCAGGTGCAAAAAACGCTCGAACCAGCGCGCGCGCCACACCAAGCGCAGCACCAGCGCCCATGCCGCGACCACACCGATCACGGCCACCCAGTCGATCCACTCCAGCGGCAGCAGCTCCCAAAACCGGCGCAGGGACGGCACCGCCATGATCACGGCGAACACACCCAGCAGCGCCAGCGCCAGCGCCGCCGGGCGTCTGTCGCCGCTGTATTTGTCGCCGCCGACCAGCCACTGTACCGGCGGCTCGACGAACAGAACCAGCATCAGCCCGACCAGCACCGAGTACACCGTCAGTACGGACTGCGAAAACAGGGTTGCCACCTCGTACACAAACTGGTCTTCCGTGTAGATCGCGTAATCAATGCCCGCGTAGGTCTGGAACGACCGGATATCTTCGCGCAGCACGGGGACGGTGCGGCCTCCGTTCACTATGGCGTTGAACGTAAACACGTACAGCAAAAAGCCGAAAAGAAACGTCGTCAGCCCTGCCGGAAAAGCGAAATGCAGCACGGACACGATCAGCCCCTGGCGCGACGGTTCAGGCCGCGCCCACAGCGCCAGCGCAAAGGTCGGGATGCCGATCGTCAGACCCGCCACCAGCGTCACGTGTTTCGGGATGTACGGGAAGCCGACGCCCACTACCGACACCGCCAGGATCATCAGCACGAGCTGCACAGCCCGCGCCAGGTATAAGCGCAGAATGTCGCGCATCCCGCTGGTGATGCGCTGTCCCTCCAAAAACGCCGGGGGCAGCGCGGCAAACGAATCGTTGAGCAGCACCATATCGGCTACGCCGCGTGTCGCGCCGCTGCCGCTCTCCATCGCAATGCCCAGGTTCGCTTTTTTGAGCGACAATACGTCATTTACGCCGTCCCCGATCATGGCGACGTAATACCCGCGTGCGCGCAGACAGTCCACCAGCCGTTCTTTTTGCAGCGGCGTGATGCGTCCGAAAATGCTCGCCGTCTCGGCGGCCTGCTCAAACTGCGCGTCGTCCATCTCGCGCAACTCCGGCCCGGAGATCACCTTGAGATCGGCGGGCAGTCCGGCCTGCGTCGCCAGCGCGCGCACCGTATGTGGATCGTCGCCCGAAATCACCTTCAGGTTGATTCCGGCCCGCGCAAAACCCGCCAGCGTTTCGCGCGCCTCCGGGCGCAACACGTCACTGAACGCGACCAGCCCCAGCGGCGTCAGCGGCGGCAGCACAGGCTGGTCCGACGCATCGTGCAAAAACACCGCTTCGGGATTCGTCGCAAACAGCACGACGCGCAGCCCGGCGTCGGTCCACACCCGGACCTGCGCGGAAACGTCCAGCGGCTGCTCAAGATGCGGCGTCAGCATTTCCAGCGCGCCCAGCACATACACGCCGCGCACCTCGTCGTCGTTGAACGTGAGGGCGCTCCATTTGCGCGCCGACGAAAACGGCACCTCGTCCAACATGTGCCGCCGCGTCCCGTCCAACGCCTGAAGCAGCGCCTCGGTCGTGCGGTTGGTCGTCGTCGCCGTGCTGGCGAAATCCCCTAGCAGCCGCTCAAGCGCCGCCTGGCTGGTGCCGATGGGGTATACCGCGTGATACGTGATCCGGTTGGCGGTCAGAGTGCCGGTCTTGTCCATGCACAGCACGTTGACGTTGCTCAGCGACTCGACCGAATTTGACTGTTGAACCAGCGCGCCTCGCGAGGAAATGCGCAGCGCGCCGACCGCATACGTCACGATCACCATGAAAAACAGCCCGTTCGGCACCAGTCCGGCGACTACCGTAGCGGTCTGCACGCCGCGCATCAACGGAATATCGGACAGCACCGCCGACACCGCCAGCAGCAGGCCCAAAAACATGGCGATCAGCATCAGCACGCGGATCACAAAATCGACGTCGCGCTGCAAGGGCGTGCGCACGATGCGGTACGTACGGGCGGAAGACGCGACCGTGTTGGCGAAACTTCTGTCGCCGACGCGCCGCGCCACGTACAGCGCCGTGCCGGTCACCACGAAACTGCCGGAGAGTACGTGATCCCCTTGCCGCTTGGCGATGTGGTCGGATTCGCCGGTCAGCAGCGATTCGTCGACCTCGATCTTACCTTCGCCGACCACGATGCCATCGACCACGATCTGATCGCCGGGATGCGCCACCACCACGTCCCCGCGTACCAGTTCGGCAGGATCGACGGTGCGTTCCGCGCCCTCACGTAACACGGTCACCCTGGGCCGCGTCAGCAGCGCGATCTGGTCGAGTTTGCGCTTGGCACGCAGTTCCTGCACCACGCCGACGACGATGTTCATCAGGATCAGGCTGACCGTCGTCAGCGCCTCGCTGACGCGCCCGATCGAGATCATCACCGCGCCGAGTGTGAACAGCACCATGTTGATCAGCGTAAAAATGTTCTGGCGCATGATGTCGGACAGCGTCCGGCTGGAAGGCAGGTGACAGTCGTTGCCTTCGCCGCGTTCGCGCCGCGTCAGCACTTCGAGTTCGTCCAGCCCCTCGATCACGTCCATTTCGTTGAGTCGCCGGACAGTGGTGATCATCGATCCGTGAGACGTTGGCAGCATGGTGTATCCCTATCGAACCCGCAAACGCTGCCCCTACTGTAGCCACGAGCTGCGTTTCGAGCAACAGCCGGTTTGCGTCCCATACCGGGAGGTTCTGAGCGCGGTCAACCACGTCGCTAGCGGGACCGCTGCCACAAAAAGCGCAGCAGTTCCGCCAGGTAATGGCGCTGCGGCATGTATGTCAGCAGCGTGTCCTCGAACCGGACCGGACGCACGCCGCAGTAATCGAACAGGTTGCCCAGTTTGGCGGTGCGATTGCTCGCCAGGATGTCGAACCACTGCGGCGTCATCGGCCAGCGGCGCACCACGCGGTTGACGAAGCTGTTCACGTTGCGCAGCATGTACGGCGGCACGCCGACGATCAGCCGCCGCGCGCCGGAAACGCGCATCACCGTGCGGATCATCTCGTTGTACGTCAGGTATTCCGCGCCGCCGATCTCGATGGTGGCGTCCACCAGGTCGATGTTTTGCAGGCTGTTGCCGAGCGCTTTCACCAGGTCGTGAATGTACAGGGGATGCAGCAGGCTTTCGCCGTCGCCGGGCTGAAAGTAGAACAGCGGATTGGTCCGCAGCAGCATGGCGATTCCGTTCACGAAACGATCCTCCGGGCCGAAGATCACGCCGCAGCGCATGATCGTATAGGCGATGCCGCTGTTGCGGATCAGCGCCTCGACCTGCCCCTTGACGCGCATCAACGCGTACGCAGATGACGGTTCCGCGCCGAGTTGGCTCAGGTAATACAGCCGCCCGATGCGTGCCGACCGCGCCGCCGCGATGACGTTGCGCGTCCCCTGCATGTCGATGCGCTCCAGGCTGCGGCGGCTGCCCCACCACTGGGCGCTCGCCAGGTGAAACACGGTATGCACGCCCTGCATGGCCTGGTGCAGCGCCTGGGAATCGTCGATATCGCCCGTCTGCGCGGTCACGCCGTCCGGCCATTGGCCGCGCCCGCCTCGCCGGGGCTGAACCAACACCTGCACCGACCAGCCCTCGGCTGCCAGGTACTGCACCAGTTCACGCCCCACCAGCCCGGTTGCGCCAGTCACTAGTATCATGGTGGACTGCCTCCCTCCGCCGCGCGATTATACCAGCACGTGTAACCTTTTGTCTTCCAACGGGTTATAGACTGAGACACGCATCAAACGGTATAATCTCTCGAAATCATCCTTCGCGTGCGGCCCGCACGCGATCACAGCCTGCAACCAGGAAGGGCTGCTCGTGGCGAGCAGCACCAATGACGAATCGGAGGTTAGATCAAGTGGAGTTAAAACGAGTGGTTGTCACCGGCCTGGGGATTATCTGCCCTGTTGGCAACTCACCAGACGAAGCATGGCAGAACGCCGCGAACGGCGTATCGGGTGCGCAGCATATCCCCGAATTCGCAGAACTTGGCCTCAAGGTGACCTTTGGCGCGCCCGTCAAAAATTTCGATCCCGCCGAGTTCATGAACAGGCGCGATCTGCGCCGCACCGACCCGCTGACCCAGGTGGCGCTGTATGCCAGCCAACAAGCCATCGACGACTCCGGCCTGCAAGTGACCGACGCCAACTGCTACGACGTGGGCGCGTTGATCGGCACCGGCATCGGCGGCTTTCAATCCTTGTATAACGGCATCGAGAAATTCATGCAAGAAGGGCACAGCACGGTCAGCCCGCTGCTGCTGCCGATGATGCTGCCTGACAGCCCGGCGGGCAAAATCGCCATCGATCTTGGCCTGCGCGGCCCGAACATGTCGATCAGCACCGCCTGCGCCACCGGCAATAACAGCATCGGCGAAGCCTTCGAGATCATCCGCCGGGGATCGGCCATCGCCATGCTCGCCGGCAGCTCGGAAGCCGCCTTGCTCAGCCTGACCATTGCCAGCCTGTCGAACATGGGCGCGATCTCGCGCCGCAACGACGATCCGCAGGGGGCTTCACGTCCATTCGCGGCGGACCGTGACGGATTCGTGGTCGGAGAAGGCGCGGCTGTATTGATGCTCGAAGAACTGGAACACGCCAAAGCACGCGGCGCGCGCATCTACGCCGAGTTGACCGGTTATGCCAGCACGTGCGACGCCTTTCACATCACCGCGCCGATGGAAAACGGCGAGGGCGCTCAAGAAGCCATGCGCCGCGCGCTGACCTGCGCCGGTCTCCAGCCAACTGACATCGACTACATCAACGCGCACGGCACCAGCACACAGTTGAACGACGTGAGCGAAACCCGCGCCATCAAGGGCGTATTTGGCGACCACGCGTACAGGCTGGCGATCAGCTCCACCAAGTCGGTTACCGGCCACTTGATGGGATCGGCGGGTGCGGTAGAGGCCGTTTTCAGCGTCAAGGCGCTGGATGAGCAGTTCGTCCCGCCCACCATTAACCTGCATGTGCCCGATCCCGAATGCGACCTGAACTACACGCCGAACGTCGGCGTGCCCACCACGATCAGCCACGTTATGTCGAATTCCTTCGGGTTTGGCGGGCATAACGCGGTGTTGATCTTCAGCAAATACGCCGGTTGATGAAGATTGCCAGCACCGGGGCCGGGCAAAACCGCCTGTGGAACTGGCAATCAAAGGGTAGTCATGATCGAAAACAACGCACAGTCACGCCGGTTGTTCCCAGGCCGGGCGCTGCCCAATCACCGCGCCCGCGCGCTGCGGTCCGCGCATATCATCGGGTGGGGCATGGAAGTGCCGTCGCAGGTGCTTTCGAACACGGACCTGGAAGCGATCGTGGACACCAACGATGAGTGGATCATGACTCGCACCGGCATCAAGGAGCGGCGTATTGCCGAGCAGCGTGAAACGACGACCAGCCTCGCCACACGCGCCGCCCAAAAAGCGCTGGACGTGGCCGACGTGCTGCCCAGCGAAATCGACCTGATCATCGTCGCCACGGCCACGCCGGAGCATATGTTCCCCAGCACAGCCAGCCTCGTGCAGGACCTTCTCGGCGCATCCAACGCCGGGGCGTATGACCTCAGCGCCGCGTGCTCGGGGTTTGTGTACGGACTGGATATGGCCGCCAACAAAATCCGGACTGGCTCGATCAACACCGCCGTCGTCATCGGCGCGGAGACGCTCAGCCGCGTGGTGGATTGGGCCGACCGGGGTACGTGCATCCTGTTTGGGGATGGCGCAGGGGCGGTGGTCGTGCAAGGCGGCGACACGCCCGGCGGCATACTGAGCAGCGTCTTGCGCTCGGATGGCTCTGGCTGGGACATGCTCACGCTGCCGACTATCAGCAGCCGCGACACCTACCTGCAAGACGGGTCGCACGAAATGCACCGCATCTACATGGACGGCAAGGGCGTGTACCGGTTCGCCACGCGCGTCATCGGGGAAAGCCTGAGGGACGCGCTGGCAAACGTCGGCCTGACGCCTGAACACCTGAACATGGTCATCCCGCACCAGGCCAACCAGCGGATCATCCTGCACGCCGCCAAGAGCCTGAAAATCCCCGAAGAACGCGTCTACAGCAATATCGAGCGCTACGGCAACACGTCCGCCGCATCGATCCCGATTGCGCTGGCCGAAGCCGCCGACGCGGGCCTCATCCGCCCCGGCGATATCCTGGGGCTGGTCGGGTTTGGCGGCGGGCTGTCGTGGGCGTCGATGATCATCGAATGGACCGCGCTGCCCGCCAAGAGCCAATACTCGATCACCTGGGGACGTCGAAAAGGGGAATACGCGCTGGCCGGGGTGCGCCGTCCGCTGGTTCGCTGGTGGCGGCGGCTGATGCTGCTCTCGCCGACGACGTGGATCATTGGCGCGCGCCACTATCTGGCTCGTCGCCGCGATCAGATTCGCAGCCAGTTGCCGGCTGGCGACGACAAACGACCGCCTAAGGACGAAAAATCGGATGAATAAACAGCCGGGCGGGCCTGTCTCGCCCGATTACGGATCGTCTACAGGGAACGCGATCAAACACGTCGCGGCGAAATCGGCCAGGGGCCGGTTGCGACACACGTACTCGGCATAGACGCGCTGGTCGGGGAACCCTTCGCGCCGCGTGTACCCGTCGCCCGCGTACAGCCGGTTGACGTTGATCACGTCCTGCAAAAACGCGCGCAGTTCCGCCGGTACGCCCGCGCTGGCCATCACCTTGTCGTAATGCAGCGCCTTGAGCGCCGCGCGCGCTTGCGCGACGCCCGCCTGCCATTCCGGGTACACGATCTGCACCAGGTCCAGCAGGTGATCCCACGTGCCGGGTTGCATGGCGACCTGCGGCAGCAGCGCCAGCCGGAAACGGGTTCCATGCGCCAGCAGCCGCCGGATAAACGCCGCGTCGTAGCCGATGTGTTTCAGCACGTCCAGGCCCGTCAGTCCCAGCAGGTCGCGCAGCGCGTCACCATCCAGCAAAAACACGATATGCCGCCGGGGATCGGCGCTCAACGTGCTGAAATCCGGCCCGGTGACGCCGCGCAGCACGCGCCCGGTGATCGTGCCGGGAGTCACGTTCTCGACGGCGTGCCCCGTGCCAAACGACGCGACGAAAGCGCGCGCATACGGTCCAAACAGCGCCTCGGCCCCTGCCCCGTGATACGTCACTTCCAGCGCCATGCTGGACCCCTACAACACGCCCGCCAGCGCGTCCGCTAATGCGGCCAGGTCGGGGATTACCGTCAGGCCGTGGTCGCCGTTGCGCGCGCCCGCCCGGTCCAGCCAGATACCGCGCCACCCGGCGGCCTGGGCCGCCTGTGCGTCGGATACGAGTTGATCGCCCACGTAGATACACGCCGCCGGATCGACGTCCAGCCGCGCGCAGAGCGCCTGAAAGATACCCGCGTCCGGTTTCGATACGCCCGCCACATCCGGCGTGATCACGTCCAGAAAACGGTCCGCGATCCCGGTCCGCACCAGCTTGAGGCGCGTTGGGCCGCTGTCGTTGTTGGAGAGCGCCGCCAGCGGTATACCGCGCAGCGCGTCCAGACATGGCAGCACGTCCGGGAACAGCGCCCAACTCCGCTCGTACCCAACCAGGTAAACGGCGAACAGGTCGTCGGCGGCCTGATCGTCCAGGTCCGCGCCAAAAAACGAGCGGATGCGGCGGCGGCGCTGTTCCTGGTAGCTGCATTCCCCGGCGTTGTACGCGGCAAAATGCCGGTTCGAGGCGGTGATCCATGCCTCCGCGAACGCCTCGCTGCTGGCAAACGCCAGCACGTCGCGGTACTGCTCGAACAGCAGCCGCGCGGCCTGCGCCGCCGCGCCGCTGTGATCGATCAGCGTATCGTCTATGTCGAATACAACCAGCATCGGCCCGTGTCCGATCTCACCTCGTATCAAACCGTCCGATTGAGTACGACGCGTACGAACTTACGCTTGCCGACCTGCAGCACGGCGGGCAGCGAATCGACCGCGACTACCGCGTCGAAATCGGCTACTTTTTCGCCATCCAGGCGCACGCCGCCGCCCTGAATCTGGCGCTTGGCTTCGCCCTTGCTGCGCGTCAGCCCGGCGTCCGCCAGGATGTCGGCGACCGGCGTATCGGCGGCAATCGCATAATCCGGTATCTCGTCCGGCAGGCCCTGCCCCTGGATCACGGTGGCAAAGTGGTTCGCGCCCGCTTCCGCGCCGTCCGACCCGTAAAACTCGCCGGTCACGCGGTAGGCCAGCGCCTTCTTGACGCCCATCGGATCGGCCTGCAGGCGCGCGTCGAGGTCTTTGAGCTGCGCGGACGTGTAACCGAACAGCAGCTTGTGGTAGATCGGCATGGCCGTGTCGGGCACGCTCATCACCTTGCCGTACATGTCTTCCGCTGTGGTCATCAGCGGGATATCGTTGCCCAGACTCTTGCTCATCTTGACCACGCCGTCGGTGCCCGGCAGGCTTTCGCCCATGATCACGGCGATCAGCGGCGGATCGCCCAGCGCCTGCTGGAGCTTGCGCCCGGCGACCAGGATGTTGAATAACTGATCCTGCCCGCCGACCTGTACGTCCGCCTTGAGCGCGTAGGCGTCATACGCCTGCATCAGCGAGTAAAACATCTCGTGCAGGTAGATCGCCTCGCCTGCGTCCAGCCGTCTGGCAAAATTCTCCCGCGCGAGAAACTGCTGCACGGTGAAGTTTTGCGCCAGCCGGATAATGTCGCGAAAATCCAGCGGCGACAGCCACTCGTCGTTGCGGCGCACGGTCGTGCGCTGCGGATCGAGAATCTTGAACGCCTGCTGCTGGTACGTGCGGGCGTTTTCCTCGACCTGCTCCAGCGTGAGCTGATCGCGGGCTTTGTCCACGTCCGACGGGTCCCCGATCAGGCTGGTGAACGTGCCGATCAGGAAGGTTACGTCGTGCCCGAACTCCTGAAACTGGTGCAGCTTGCGCATCGTGATCGTATGCCCCACGTGTAGATCGGGCTTGCGCGGATCGTAGCCGCAGTAGACCCGCAAAGGCCGCCCCTCTTTTTCCGCCTGGACCAGGCGTGCGCGCAGTTCGTGCGTCATGGTGACTTTGGTCTGGGGATCGCCGTATTCGGTCCCCGCCATCAAAACTTCGACCTGTTCGTCAATGCTTGGCATGAGCTTATTACATCCTTTCACCGGCAATTCGGGTGCGGCCGCGAAACAACTCGCATTATAATACCATAAGGACTATCCGAAATCAGCGGGGAATTGACCATGAAAAACTGGATTCAAAGCGCCGTAACCGGCCTGCTGCTCGAACGACCCGCCCAAAAACTCACCATCGGCCAGTTGGCCGCCGCGCTGGCGCAGTCCGGCAGCGACCTGATGGACCAGTTCGCCGCCGCGCCCGGCACGGATGCCAACCGCGAGCAGTTGCGCCACATCATCGGCATCGAGCGCTGGGGCCAAAGCCGCCTGCGGGTGGCGCTGGGCGATCCGCTGCCTGAGGACGACTCCGACGCTTACCACCCCGCCGAGGACCTCGACTGGGCCGCGCTGCAAGAGATGTTCCGCACCACGCGCGCCGCGACGCTCGAATTGGCGTACCAACTGGACCGCGCCGGGCTGGATACGACGGTCACCGTGCCGCACGACCAGTACGGCAAGCTGACGGTCTACGCGTGGCTGCACCACCTCAACGTTCACAGCAAGCTCGAAGGCCAGCGCATCGCCTGACCGGCGAACCGGACCGCGCCAGCATTGCCAAGCATTCACCCGTCTACTATAATCACGACCTGGCAACCCGTTATTCACTGAGAGAGACGCACACTCCATGAAAAAAATGACCAGCGCCGAAGTCCGCGACGCGTTTCTGGATTTTTTTGAGGAAATGCACCACAAGCGCGTGCCGTCCTCGTCGCTCGTACCGGGCAACGATCCGACCCTGCTGTTCACCAACGCGGGCATGGTCCAGTTCAAGGACGTGTTCCTGGGCCTGGACAAGCGCCCCTACACCCGTGCGACCACGTCGCAGAAGTGCATGCGCGTCAGCGGCAAACACAACGACCTGGAAAACGTCGGCCCGTCGCCGCGCCACCACACCTTTTTTGAGATGCTCGGCAACTTCAGCTTTGGCGACTATTTCAAACGCGACGCGATCCGTTACGCCTACGACCTGCTGACAAGAGTCTACGAGATGCCGCCCGACCGGCTGGCCTACACCGTCTTCGAGAGCGACGACGAGGCGTACGACATCTGGGTCAACGAGATCGGCGTGCCGCCGGAGCGTGTCGCGCGGTTGGGAACCAAAACCAACTTCTGGCAGATGGCCGAAACCGGCCCCTGCGGCCCGACCAGCGAAATTCACTGGGACCTGCACCCGGAAGACGGCACCGGGACGATCATCCAGGCCCTGCAAGTCGAATCCGAGCGGTTCCTGGAGATCTGGAACCTGGTGTTCATGCAGTTCAACCGCACGCAGCCCGATCCCGATAACTCCGGCCAATGGGATGAGCCGCTGCCCGCCCCCGGCGTGGATACCGGTGCGGGCCTGGAGCGCATCGTCTCGATTGTGCAGCACGCGCAGACCGATTACGAAACAGACCTGTTCGTGCCCATCGTTCGCCGCGTGCAGCAGCTCACCGGGCACAGCGACGCCGAACGGGACGCGAACATCGTGCCCTACCACGTGGTCGCGGACCACACGCGGGCGGCCACGTTTTTGATCGCGGACGGCGTGCGTCCCGGCGCAACCGGGCGGGATTACATCTGCCGCATGGTGATCCGGCGCGCGGTGCGGTTCGGCACGAAACTTGGCTTTGAGGAGCCGTTCCTGGCAGACGTGGCCGACGCCGTGATCGAAACGATGAGCGATCCGTACCCGGAACTGGCTGAGAGCCGCGACACGATCCGCCGCACGATCACCAACGAAGAGGTTCGCTTCCGCCGCGCGATGGATCGCGCCCTGGCCGAGTTGGACACCATGCTCGACGATCTCGGCCAGCAGGTCAAAACGTTCCTGGGCGAGATACTCGCGCCGATGTTCGGCGGCCCGGCGGACGTCCAACCGCTCGAATCCAGGGCCGCCAACGAGTCCCCGATGGATGCCATCGAGAGCCAGATCGACCAGATCGATGCCGGGATCGCCAAATCCGGCGCGAAAAATGCGATCAGCAGCCTGGTTGACCAACTGGGCACCGGAGTCCGGCTCAGCGACATCATCGCCGCGCTGCCACCTGAAAGCCCGGTGCGCGATTCACTGGCGATGATGGGCCAGTTGCCCGGCGACCAGGCTTTCCGCCTGCACGCCGAAAAGGGCCTGCCGCTGGAGATCACGCGTGATATCGCGCAGGAACGCGGCTTTTCGGTCGATGAGGTCGGCTTTCACGCGGCGCAAAAGCAGCACGAAGCCGTCAGCCGGGGCACCGGTGGCGGCGCGTTCAGCACGATCGACATGGGCGAAGCGTACATGGCGGTGCTGAACACGCTGCGCGAGTCAGGCGCGATCACGGATCGCGTCCAGCAGGACCAATACGGCCCCCTCACCCGTGAGACGCGGCTGCTGGCCATCCTGCGCGACGGTCAGATGGTCGAACAGGCCGGAGTCGGGGACAGGGTCGAGGTCGTACTCGAACTCACGCCGTTTTACGTCGAATCAGGCGGCCAGGTGAGCGATACCGGCGTCATCGAGGGCGGCGGCTGGGCGATTGACGTCGAAGACGCGCGCCAGCCTGTCGGCGGTTTAATCGTCCACCTGGGTGAGGTCGTCGAGGGCCAGCCCGTCGCCGGAGCGGCCTGCACGGTGTCCGTCGATGGCGAGCGCCGCCTGGATATCATGCGCAACCACACCGCGACGCACCTGCTGCACGCCCAGTTACGCGCCGTGCTCGGCACGCACGTCCAGCAGCGCGGCTCGCTCGTCGCGCCGGACCGCCTGCGCTTTGACTTCAGCCACGACGAGCCGCTGGCACCCGACCAACTCGACGCCATCACGCGCAACGTCAACGAGGCGATCCTGGCCAACATGCCCGTGATCGCCGTGATCAAAGACCTGGATACCGCCCGCGCAGAAGGCGCGATGGCGCTCTTTGGCGAAAAATACGGCGAAGAAGTGCGCACCATCAACATCATGCAAGACACGAAGTCGCGCTACAGCTACGAGCTGTGCGGCGGCACGCACGTTGCGCAGACCGGCGTCATCGGCCCATTCGTGATCACGTCCGAAGGCAGTGTCGCGCAGGGCATCCGCCGCATCGAAGCGCTGACCGGGCACGGCGCGGAGGCGCACATTCGCCGCAGCCTGAACCGGCTCAACCAGGCCGCCGCCCAGCTTGGCACCGCGCCAGACGCGATCACCAAACGTCTCGCCGCGCTGCAAGAAAACCTGCGAGACGGGGAGCACGAAAACGCGCGCCTGCGCCGCCGCATCGCCCACCTGGAATTTGAGGACCTGCTCAACGACGTGTACGATATCGCGGATGTGGCCGTGCTGGTCGCACGCGTCAGCCCGACCACGCCCGACACGCTGCGCGAGATGACCGATTGGTTCCGAGATCGGTTCGAATCCGGCGTGGTCGTACTGGGTACGGTGTCGTCGGAAAATGGCAGGCCGCAGCTTGTCGTCGCGGCCACGTCGGACCTGAAGAACCGCGTTCACGCAGGCAACATCATCAAAGCTGCCGCGCGGATCGTCGGCGGGGGTGGCGGCGGGCGTCCCGATATGGCCCAGGCGGGCGGCAAAGACCCGGAAAAGCTCAACGAGGCGCTGCGTCAGGCCGCCGACCTGATCGACGCGGCGCTCGAATAGACTCGTTTGTGTTCCGTACCAGGAATCCGCAGGGGCGCGGCCATCCGCGTCCCTGCCATAAACCAATGCCAACCGACCTGTACACGCTCCAGCTTGAACCGTATGACGACGCCATCTCGGTGCGCGATCACCTGACGTTTGTCGATGCGCGTCACGTGGCGCTGCTGTGGCCGTCCGAAGGCCGCATCCTGCGCAGCAAGCTGGACCTGCTGCTGGTGCAGCGACAGGCCGCGCGGCTGGGCATGCGCCTGGCGCTGATCACGCACGACCAGGACGTGATCGATCATGCCCACGATCTGAACCTCTCGGTATTTCCCGACGAACAGGCCGCCGCGACGGGTCGCTGGAAACGCCCGCGCGACAAGATTTTCGCCCCGCCGCGCGATCCAACGCGCGATTTTGCCGCCCATGCCGGGCCAGCCGGTTACCGCCAGCGGCGGTCATCATCGGGTGTGTTGGGCTGGCGCTACCTGCGCTGGACCGTTTTCGCCGGGCTGCTGGCCGCGCTGGTGATCGGGTTCCTGGTGACGGCTCCCAGCGCGACCGTCTCCGTGACACCCGCCAGCCGCCAGGTCTACGAAACCGTGTCCATCGTGGCCGATCCCGCTCTGACCGACGTCGATATCGAGAATCACCGCATGCCCGCCGCCGTCGTGTCGCTGCAAGCGACCAGCCGCGTCACGGTCCAATCGTCCGGGCTGGAACACGCGGGCGCATCGCTGGCGCAGGGTCTCGTCACGTTCGCCAACACGACCGACCAGCCGATCCTGATCCCGCTGCGCACCGTCGTCGCCACGAGCGGCACCTACCCGGTACGCTTTGAGACGCTGGTCGAAACAACCCTGCCCGCCGGGGATACGGCGACGATTCAGGTGCCGGTTCGCGCATTGGACGCGCACGCCGGCGTAGACGGCAACGTCGATCCCGGCGCGATCAACCGCGTGGAGAGTGATTTCGCCGATTGGGTGACCGTGACCAATCCCAACGCGACCTACGGCGGCGCGGTGCAGGAACGCCGCACCGTCACTGCCGAAGATCACGACCGCCTGCTCGTCCTGGGACGCCAGCAGGTGTTGCAGAACGCGCGTGATCTGCTGCTGCACCAGCTTTCCGGCGAGCAGTTCCTGGTCCCCGGCTCGGTGACGATCATTCAGGAACGTCCCGAATGGACTGTCTTCAGCGCGTTCGTGGGTGACGCCGCCGAAAGCGTCAGCCTGGACCTGCGCGCCGAAGTCCAGGCCGTGATCGTGGACGATCAACAGGCGCGGCAGGTGGCGTATTCGGCCCTCGCCCCCTACATCCGCCCCGGCCTGGAGATTTCACCCCAGGCGCTGACGTTTGCACGCGGCGACATCGTGAACATCGAAGCGAACGGGCGCGTCACGTTTTTGATGGTCGTCAAGGGCAACATCGCGGTTGCGATCAGCGCGGACTACGTGCGCGACCGCGTGACCGGCGTCAGCGTGAGTGAAGCGTACCGCCGCCTGGAACGCGAACTGCTGCTCGATCCGCAGCGCCCGCCGGAGATCAAGACGTGGCCGGGCTGGTACCACCGCCTGCCGGTGCTTCCGGTGCGCATCACCGTGCGCGTCAAAAGCCCGTGACCGGATCGCCCTTCCCCGGACGGCTGCTCGGCATCGATTACGGCCTGAAGGTGATCGGACTCGCCGTGTGCGACCCGACCGGCCTGATCGCGCGCCCGCTGCGGCTGCTGGTCCGCACCTCGAAGCGCGCCGACTTCGCCACGATCAGCGCCCTCATCGCGGAACACGCGCCGGTCGGCGTGATCGTCGGCCTGCCGGAATCACCGCCGGAGATCACGACCTACACCCAGGCGGACCGCGTGCGGCTGTGGGCGTCCCGGCTGGCCGCCGCGATCCCCGTGCCGGTTTATTTGTGGGACGAGCGGTATTCGTCGCAGGATGCTGAAGAACTGCTGATTGACGCGGGCAGCGAGCGCCCCGACCGCATCGACGACGTGGCCGCCGCCGTCATCCTGCAATCGTTCCTCGACGCGCTGCGTGAC
>CAYMTN010000108.1:0-17190 GCA_964393335.1 uncultured Anaerolineaceae bacterium | reverse complement strand
CCGCTGGTGATCGGCGGGGCCGTCGTCGGCGTGGTCGCGGTGATTGCCGTGATCGCGGTGCTGGCCCTGGGCGGTGGCGGCAACAAGAAGGTCCCCGCCGTGCCGACCGCTACCGCCACACTGACGCCGACCGCCGCGCCAACCGATACACCCACATCAACGCCGACCGACACGCCGCAGCCGACCGATACGCCGACCGCCACACCGACCGATACGCCAACGGCGACCGCCACGCCGCGCACGACTACGGCGACGGTCCTGGCCGAACGCGCCAACGTGCGCAGCGGACCTGGCTTCGATTACGCGGTCGTCGGCTCGCTGGTGCGCGACGACGAAGCACTGGTCAACGGCATCAGCGAAGACAATAGCTGGTACCAGATCGTGTACGGGCCACAGTTGGGCTGGATCAGCGCCGAAACCGTGCGCATCTCCGGCAATACGAACATCCCGGCGGTTCTGTGGCCGACTAACACGCCGCCGCCGACCGATACGCCGACAGTGACCGCCACACCGACGATCACACCCACACCGACGATCACACCCACACCGACCCCGACCGATACGCCCACCCCGGACCCGGCGCTCTTCCTGCCGGATCAATTCGACCGGATCACGCTGAGCGTCTTTAACCTGTCGCTGAATTACCCGTCGAACTGGGTCAGCCCGCTCTACCTGGAAAGCCTGGCCTACTACACCCTGACCCCGGAACGGGACCTCGACCCCTACCGCTACCCCTGGATTCGTATCTCGCGCGGGACGCCCGCCGAGCTGGCCGATCGTGGCTTCACCAGCAACACCACCAACCCCAGCCTCGCCGTCGAGAACACGTCCGGCATGGTCAACGGCGCGCAGCGCGTGCTGGATGAATTCGGCTACGAAACCCACATGATGAACACCCAAACGGACGTGCAGAATAGCTGGGCGTGGGTGATCGTCGTCTCGGATACGGACTGGATTTACATCATCGCGCATGTGCCGCTCGGCCAGTATGACCAGGAATTCTACAGCGCCGCGTTAAACCCGATGGTCCACAGCCTGGAAATCGACGGCACAGCGATCACGGCGGGTCCGCCCGCTGCGGCTGCGGTCGATCCGGCGCTGTTCGTGCCGACCGAGTTCGACACCGTCGCGCTGGACGCGATCCACGTCACGCTGGATTACCCGGCCAACTGGTTAGCGCCGTCCAATATGGGACTCGTGTACTTGATGTCCCCGGTCACTTCCGACGATCCGCTGACCAATGCGTACCCGTCGATTACAATCGCACGCGGCACGCCCGATCAACTCGTCGCGGAGGGCATAACCGACGTCGCGAGCGATCCCGTTAGCGCGGTGGAACGCCCCTTCGGGGTGGATTTCAGCGGCCTGAGCCAGCGTGTCGATACATTCAGCTATCCCACGTACACGCTCGATCAGCGTACGACCGACCTGCACGCGTGGGCGTGGCTGTTTGAGATCAGCGATACCGACTGGCTGTACATCATCGCCATCGCGCCAAGCGGCGACTACGACCAGGCGTTTGGCAGCGACGTGTTAGGGCGGCTGCTCAACACGGCGCAAATCGACGGGCAGCCACTGGTCCCGGCGGCCACACCTGGCAGCGAAGAGAATACCAACACGCTCAGCACGTTGCCGCTGCAACTGGGCGACCCGGTGCTGGATCAGTTCGACAACAACAACAACGACTGGCGGTACGCCAATATCATCGACGGGCAGTTGATCATCGACACGCCCCAGCTCGACTTCCTGCGCTGGTCGTTCCCGTTCACGCTGCTCGAAAGCGGCCAGGCCTATTACGTCCAGGCCACCGGGGAGATGGTCAGCAATACCAACTATTACCAGTATGGCATCGCGTTCCGCGTGGTCGATAACAACAACTTCTACTACTTCGTGATCGACCACGCCCAGCAGTACGGGCTGTACAACTTCACGGATGGCAACGTGACGACGCTCATCCCGGCCACTGTCAGCCCGCTGATCCAGGTCGGGCCGAACAAGCCGCATACCTTCGGCGTGCTGGTGATCGGGGACTACATCGAGCTGTACCTGAATAACCAGATCGTCGGCACGGTGCGTGACGCCACGCATACGAGCGGCGGCGTAACCCTGGCGTCGTACACCTATCCCGACTCTGACAGCACCGTCACGACCGCGTTTGACAACTTCGCCTACCTGCCGCTGACGATCACCGGCAATCCGGAACTGGATGAGCAGGGGGTTGTGGCGATTGCCAGCGCCGGAGGAAACGGGGCGGATGTCCTGGCGGCGGCAAATGCCAGCGCCGAACGCCTGCTCACGCTGACGCCGAACCAGAAGTTCGTGGCATTGGCCCGCACCAATGATAACGCCTATCTGTACGGGTACGGGCGCGGCGCGACCGGCTGGGTAGCCAGCCGGGACATCACGCTGGCCCGCAGCGGCAAACCGCTCGCGGTGCAGGCCCTGCCGATCCTCGACGCCAGCGCGCCCGGCATCCGTGTCGTGGCGTGGCCGGTCGTCTGGCCGGAGGACGGCGCATCACCGACCGCACCGGCGGCGACCCTGCCCCCGACCGCCTCCCTGATCGCGTATGGGCAGACCGTCCAGGACAGCATCGAGCCGGACGAGACGATCAACTGGGTCTTTAACGGCGTGGCCGGTGATGTCGTAACGATCGGTACCCAGTCCGGCAGCAACACCGCGCTGGACCTGACACTCTCGCTGCTCGATCCGGGCGGCACGCTGGTCGCCTTCGACGACGACAGTGGCCCCGGCCTGAACCCGCTGATCGACGGGTTCGAACTGCCTGCCAGCGGCCTGTATACGATCTCGCTCGAACGCGTCGGGGGAGACGGGGCGTTTGCCCTGTACCTGGAAAAAACGAACTGACCTCGGCGCAGATGCTGCGGCGCGGGTGTTGCGGCGCACATGTTGCGACTCGGCGGGGGCGACCATCGTGGGCCGCCCCCGCTTTTTTGTTCCCACCTGCGAAACCATCCAGCGCGGTATAATAGAAAGAACCGGATTGCAGCAAAGGATAACGGTTGATCATGAACCCTGAGGAACACCCCACCACGCCCGATCCCGGCCAACTGCCGGATGAGACCGAACTCGAACCGGAGCCGGAGCCATTCGATCCCGAAGCCACCCAGCCCGGCCAGAATACGGCGGTGATGGAGCCGGTACCGGCGCAAGCCGATGAACCACCGGACGAGCCACCCCCAGCGCCGCGCATCGTGGCCGAAACCCCCATCGGCGGCAAAGCGCCACCCATGCCCCGCCGGATTCTGGCGGAGCCGGAGCCGGAGGCGGAATCCGCCGCGCCGGAAGTCGCCGCGCCGCAGGTCACCGGAGCAGACCAGCCCGCGCCGGGACTCGCCGTGCGCACAGAACCGCCCGTCGAGGCGATTAATCCCGACGCGCCGACGCTGCCGGGCTCGTTGAGCGCGGCTGAGGTGCGCGCCATGCTCCGCGCCGCCGAAGCGGACTCCGAAGCGGCGTCCGAAGAGGTCTCTGAGGAGGCCTCCGAGGAGGTCTCCGAGGAGGTCGAAAGCGCGACGGCGGCGGAGCCGATCCAGGACACCGGACCGGAGCCGCCCGCCCCGGCGCAGACTATCCGATCGACCGGGCCATTCCGCCCGACGACGCCCAGGCCGCCGGAACCGGCGGCGGAGCGCGATGCGCCAGAGGCGGCGTCAGACGTAGCCGGAGAGTGGGACGACGACCTCTCGCCGGAGCTGTCGGCGGTTTTGTTTGGCCAGAAGCGTGAATCTGCCGCGCCCGTTGAAGCGGCGTCCCAGACCGGCACGCCCGCCTCACCGGCGGCGGCTGGTGAGGCGGCATCACCGGCCAGGGCAGCCGTTTCCGCCGGAGCACAAGCTCCTGTCGAGTCGGCGGTGACTGCCGGGGCCGCGCCAGTCCACATCACGAGTATCGCCCAGGCTGGCAGCCTGCCGCTGGCCGCCGAGCAGCATACCGCCCCCGCGCCGGATACACCGCTCAAGGGCAAGGTGCGCTACGTGCGCATCGAGGAACCGCTCAAAAACGACCAGGGCCAGCGCATCAAAGAGACGTGGCAGTACTTCCAGCCGGATCGCCCCTCGCTGGCCGGGCGGCTGGTGCAGGACGTGAAACGCGAGGCGATCACCTATGCGGACGGATCGCAGCGCTGGACCTATGAGCGGCGCTACACGGACCGGGGCCGCGATACGCGCGCGATTCGCGTCAGCGCCGATGGCGATTATGTCGAGCGCGAGGACGAAGTCTCCAAACTGGATGCCGACAGCGGCAAACGTGTCATGTACAAAGAGAACGAGCAGATGATTTTGGCTGCACCGCCCGAAGAAAAACGCGGGTTCCTGAGCAGCCTGTTGGGCCGCGACGACGAACCCGATCCATCACAGATCGGATGGCGGCAGGCCACAGCCACCGAAAACCGCCACGCACGCAAACAGGGCGGCGCGGCGCTCAGACGGGGATTCTTGTGGTTCTGATCACGCGCCGCCGCACCGAGGAGATACCATGACCGAAACAATGGCCCCCCTGCCCGCTCAAAAACGGATCGCGCTGATCGCGCACGACGACCGCAAACACGACTTGCTCGAATGGGCGCGGTATAACCGGGCGGAGCTGAGCCGCCATCGCCTGTACGCGACCGGCACGACCGGCACCATCCTCATGCAGGAGCTTGACCTGGATGTGACGCCCTTCATGAGCGGGCCGCTTGGCGGCGACCAGCAGATCGGCGCGAAAATCGCGGAGGGGGCGATCGACGTGTTGATCTTCTTCTGGGACCCGCTCGAATCGCACCCGCACGATCCCGACGTGCGGGCGCTGCTGCGCGTGGCAGTTCTGCAAAATATCCCGGTAGCGACCAACCGCTCGACCGCCGATTTTATCTTTTCGTCGCCGCTGATGGATCAGGGGTACGAGCGGCAGGTTTACGATTACGCCCTGCGGCTCCAGCGCAAACGCATGATCGAGCAGGTACACGACGCCGCGCAGGATACCTGACGCGGTTATCTGCCTCGACTTACTGAGCCTGATGTATCTTGCTAAACTGATCACGTGGCAGAGGCTCGCCGGTTAGCCTCACCCCTGGCCGAATGGCGGCTCCATTTTGATGGAGAGGGGAAAAGGGGCCGGGGGCAAAGGGGTGAGGCTTGCTGCCAGTGCTCAAAAGTTTAGCTCTCAATGCGAGTATCAGTAACATACTGTGGGAGGACACAATGCGACGATGGGTGCTGCTGGTGGGAATCACGCTGGCGCTGAGTCTGGCGCTCGCGGCGTGCGGCGGCGATAAGGACAAACAGGACGACAACCAGCCCGCCACGCCGGAAACCACAATCGCGCCGGAAGGTGACGCAACCGAGGAGCCGTCCTCCGACGTGCTCGCGCAGCCGGTTGAGCCGGGGCTGCAAGTTCGCGGCGGGCTGACCGTGCTCCGGCAGAGCGAAGGCGTCCGCCAGAATACCGGGTATTTTTATGCCGAGGTGCGCAACGACTCGGAAAGCACGCTGGCGCAGGTCGATGCCGTGCTCTACCTGCTGGATGCGGGCCATTACCCGGTCGGCGAGGCCACCGCCAACCCACTGCTGACCGACATCCCGCCGGGACAAACGTTCTACGTGGGCACGACCTTTAACCCGCCGGAGGGGTACGTCGATTCGAAGCGCTGGATCTGGTACTCGCCCACCGAAGAACCCTCCTTACATGGTTACTTCGATCTGCCGGCGGCGGTGACGTCACAGGCGGTCGTCGGCGAAGGGCATTATGCCGTACACGGCACCGCCGAAAATACCAGCGGCGTGACGTTGGCCTTCCCGGTGATTGACGTGGTGTTGATCGGGCCGGATGACAACCTGGTCGGGCTGGATCACGCGGTCATCAAACTCAGCGCGCCGAATGGCACGTGGGCCCCCGGCGAACAGGCCGATTTTGAGGTCATAGTCGGTTTCATCGCCGTCGAGCCGGAACTGGTCACCGGCGTGCTGGTGAAGGCATCCGGCTACGCCATGCCGTAACCAGCCGCCAGCGCGATTCCCCGCTCACCAGACCAAAAAACGCCGCGCCGGAGCGTATCCGGCGCGGCGTGTGAATCAAGCCTGTTGCGCGCTCAGCATTTATCCGACTGCGGCCCCGCGTCATCCGGCACGGTGTCGAACACGCTCTCGCGCTGGAGATCACGCGCGCTGTCGTCGAGGCGTGTTTCAGTGGGGCCGTGCCCGGTATGTACCAGTGCGTACCCCTCGCGCTCGGTGCCGGTGCGGCGCTGTATGCTGTTATGATCGACGTCCGGCGCGTCGCCAGCCAGGTCAACAGCACGCATTTCAAGCGTGCGGCGGCGATCCGGCGCTTCGCCCGGCATCTCCCCGACCGGGACCGGGCCGTTGAAGCCCTCCATCTCCCGGTTAGCCGGGTCTTCATCCTCACCTGGACCTGGAATATTGGGCTGCTCTGTCATGAACTGCTCCTCCCACCACGAGCGCGCGTCGTTGTTGTCGATATTGTGCCGCGTTCGGGAAAAAATTTCAACCATGTCGGGGGCGTTTTTAGAAATTTTTATCAATTTGAGCGCCGGACGTATCCCCAAAGAGGGCCAACTGCTTGGCGCGTGCCTGGGCCAGCACCTGCGCCCGGACCGTTTTCCAGCGCAGAAGCTGCCACCAGCGCCGCCGCCACGCCTGCGCGTGTGCCGCGTGCGCAAATGTGCCCAACGCCATCACGGCCACGCTGTCGGGATCGCTGTGCAGGCCGAGCAGGGCCGCGCTGTGCAGCGCACTCACCGCCCCAGCCGTCGCGCGGCGCAGCGGCGAAAACCGCACGCGGCGGCGCACGGCGTGGCTGGCTCTCGCAGCGGCAAAACGCAGCGCGCCGAGCGAGGGGGCACCCGCCAACTCGGCGGCCTGCTCGCGTAGGCCCAGGTCGCGCAGCAGCGCCACGACGACCGGGCGCGCGTGGTCCATCACCAGCCGGTCGGCCAGCGCCTGATCACCTTCCCCGGACGCGGTCATGAGCTTCCCCGCTTGACGTTGACCGTGCGCCGCGTGACGGGGATCGCGGTGCGCTGCTCGATGATCCCGGCCCAGTCGCCGCCGTGATGCAGCAAAAACCCGGCGGCGCGCGGCGTGCCGCCCCGCGTGTAATCCACGCGCAGCAGGCTGTGATCAAACGGGTTCAGCGCGTCGCCCTGGGCGTACAGGCTCACGCGCCGGACATCGGCCAGCGGGATGGCGTGCGCCCAGTCGAACAACAGCCGGTCGGGGGCCAGATAGAGCGTGTGACGCAGCCCGTCCCAGTCCGGCGGCGGCGTGGTCAGATCGAGCGATCCGGCCAGCGCGGGCACCCAGTCACCGGCAGCATCATGGACCAGGTACACCGCCGGGGCCGGGCCGAAATCCTCGAAGCCTTCGCCCACGTCCTGGACCGGCAGGCCGCACGCGTCCGCGACCTGCTGCGCGAAGACCTCGACCGGCCCATCGGCGAACGTGTACACGCGCCAGCCGCCCGGCAGTTCGAGGTGAACGCGCAGCACGCGCGACTCGATGCGGCGGTTCCAGCTCACTTTCACGTGCGTGCGCAGCCCGATCCAGCGAATGGCCGCCAGCGGCGCGTCAAGATCGAACGCGGCAGACCGGTTGCCGGTGAACAGGAGGTGATCCCCGGCCACGCCCAACGCACCGAGCAGGCGTTCGGTGGTGATCCCCGGCGGGCGGCTGCCGTGACAGATCACGCCCACCGGCCCGGCGGTGATCGACCGCCCGGCGTCCTGCCAGTCGGCCTGCACGCGCGCCACGTACTCGCGCTGCGTGTGGCGATCCCAGATCAACGCGCCGGCCACGATGACCAGCAGCAGCGTCAGCACCAGCAGTTCCATACGCTGTCCTCTTTCCTGTTTTCTGTGCGGCGGCCTCGCCCCTGCGCCCAAGTGTACCGCACCTGCCAGCGAGCGGATAGGATCGCCGCGCGCCGGTGCCCGCCGAACATGTCAATTGATTTTTGGGCAGGGAGCCTCACCCCCTGGCCTCACGCCGACGCTGTCGGGCGCTCGGCCCTTCCCCCTCTCCACGCGGCGTGGAGAGGGGGAGTCGAGTCGCGCACAGGCCGAGGCGGGGGTGAGGCTCGACCGCAGATCGCCCGCGTTGTCAGGTAATTGAAGGACAACCTTCGCCTACACACCGCGCGCCGGTGCCCGCCGCTATTTTCAGTTTTGCCCACCCTGCCGTATAATCGGGACGGTGTTGGTTCGCGCAGGGAGCACATAGACGCATGACTGATCCGGCAGGTCCGCCCACACCGGGACTCACGTCCGGCGATCTGGATGAGATTCCGGTCGAGGAACTGATTCGCATCACGCGCGAGTTCACGCGGCGTATCACCAACCAGGACCGCCAGCGCGAATCGCTCAGCCTGCGCGAATCCGGCCACCAGCGCACGATCCAGATCACCGCGCCGATCACGCTTCAGCAGTTTTTCTCCGGCGAAATCGACCTGGATACCGACCTGGCACGGCGTTTCAGCAACGCGCCGCTGCTGTCACATGGCCGGTTTTCGCCCGGCCCCGGCGAGCCGATCCGCCGCCAGGCAACTGCCATGCTCAGCAGCAACGACGATTCGACGACGGTCAGCTTCGATGCGCCGCTGCCGCGCGACTCCCAGGCGTCACTCGAAGTGACGTTCACCCTGTTCAGCGCGCTTGCGCTGCGGTTCAGACTGGCCCCACTCGAAGCCCCCGACCGGGCGCGCTGGCTGGAATTGATGCGGCGCGAAAACGGCATCGCGTTTTTGTGGACGCGCGCGCGGTGGGAGCAGCCCTACCTGATCTTCGTCGTGCGTGAATATTTCGTGCGGCTGTACGCGTTCGCGCCGTATGGCGTCGAAGCGGCGGCGCGTATGACGCCCGACATCATCAGCGGCCTGCTGGACTGGCTGGAAGAGCTATGGTTCCCTGACCGGCAGGCCAAACCCGCCCGCACCGGACCGGCAGTC
Source organism: uncultured Anaerolineaceae bacterium (assembly GCA_964393335.1). Lineage (GTDB taxonomy): Bacteria > Chloroflexota > Anaerolineae > Aggregatilineales > Aggregatilineaceae > CAYMTN01. The sequence continues at coordinate 8,223 of CAYMTN010000108.1, read as the reverse complement.
GATACCCAGCCGGATACGCCGGGCTGGGACCGCATGCCCACGCGGATCAGACGTCCCCCGCGCGGCATGCCTACGGCTCCGACGCTGCGCTCGGCCATCCCGGATGCGCCGGAAGAACAGTGGGAGGACGAGCCGCCCGCACCCAGCGCCCAAGACGACCCCGGCGACGAGGCCGACCTGCCAGCCACCAACCTGGAATGGTGACCCGCCTGCCCGGCTGAACGCTCGACGGATTGTCGCCAACTTCTCACCTGTTGGATAAAATGGGCGAAAGGTTGAGAATCGGAGACACGCACTTCGGTGCGTATTGTCGTTTGACGTTCTGACCGCCCATTGTGAAGTGACCGTCCGCGCAGAGGGCGCGCCCCATCATGCCCGGCGAAACAGAGAAGGAATCGTTACCATCATGAAGGACATTTTTGACAAGACGCGCAGCTTTACGCGTGCAAAAGAAGCGATGGAAATGGGGCTGTACCCATTCTTCCAACCGCTGGAAGACTCCGACGCGACGACGGCCATTTTTAAGGGCAAAAAAGTCGTGATGATCGGATCGAATAACTACCTCGGCCTGACCACGCACCCCAAGGTCAAAAAGGCCGCGCAGGACGCCATCGAGCGGTTCGGCACAAGCTGCACCGGCAGCCGCTTCGTCAACGGCACGCTGCAATTTCATCTCGAACTCGATCACCGCCTGGCCAAATTCGTCGGCAAAGAAGCGGCGCTGGTCTTCTCGACCGGCTACCAGACGAACGTCGGCACGATCTCGGCCCTGGTCCAGCGCGGTGATTTTGCCCTGCTCGACAAAGACGATCACGCCAGCATCGTCGATGGCTGTTTCATGGCGCGCGGCATGTCCCAGGCGGATGTCCGCCGCTTCAAACACAGCGATCCCGACAGCCTGATCGATGCCCTCGAAAAGCTGCCCGACGATTGCGGCAAGCTGGTGATCGTGGACGGCGTGTACAGCATGGGCGGTGACATCGCACCGCTGCCGGAGCTGGTCGAGATCTGCAAGCGGTACGGCGCGCGTATCATGGTCGACGACGCGCACAGCCTCGGCGTGCTGGCCAACGGGCACGGTACGGCGGCGCATTTCGGCCTGACCGACGAAGTGGACCTGATCATGGGCACGTTCAGCAAGTCGCTGGCGTCGATTGGCGGGTTCATCGCCGGGGACGCGGATACGATGCACTACATCCAGCATCACGCGCGCTCGTTCATGTTCAGCGCCAGCCTGCCCGCCCCCAACGCGGCGGCAGCCCTGGCCGCGCTCGACATCATCGAAACGGAGCCGGAGCACGTCCAGCGCCTGTGGGATAACGAAGCGTACATGCGGGCCGGGCTGCGGCGGTTGGGCTACGATACCGGCCCCAGCAACACGCCCGTGATCCCGCTCATCATCCGCGACGATTACCGCACCGTGCTGGCGTGGCACGCGCTGATCGAAGAAGGCGTGTATACCAACCCGGTCGTATCACCCGGCGTGCCACCGAACGGCGCGCTGCTGCGCACCAGTTACATGGCGACGCATACCACCGAACACCTGGACCGCGCGCTCAAGGCGCTCGAAAAGGTCGGGCACAACCTGGACCTGATCCCCGCCGACGCCACGCTCGAACCGCAAACCGCCAAAGCGTAAGCACCGCGCGGCATTCTGCACCTGAACACAACCGGGCGCGGCGCGACCGTGCCCGGTTGTGATTCTCAGCGCTCTGCCCCACTCCGCGCCCGACGCTGCCCCCCATAAAAGCGGCAGCGGAACCCTCGCGCCAGTAAGAGTTCCGCCACCTAGGAGATAGGGGAGGGAAAAGACCGATTGGTCCTTTTGTCGTCGAATCTATTCTTGCCGGAAATAGACGTTGATAGTCAACTGCCCAAACCGGATTTCGTCGCCGTCATGCAGCGCGCGAACTTCATGCGCGTGCAGGCGCTGGCCGTTCACGTGCGTATGGTTCAGACTGCCCATGTCCGTCAGGACCAGCGTGTTGCCGTGACGGCGCAGCCCGGCGTGCAGCCGCGAAACGCCTTTAATATCGGCCTGGTAGGCGGACAGGTCAATGTCGGGCAGCATCACGCTGTCAGGCGAGTGCCGCCCAATAATCATCTCGTTGGTACCGGGCCGCACGCGAAGCGACTCATTGGCATCGCGCACGCGGATATATAACAGCATCCCCTCGGCAAAATACGAAGAATCTTGCTGCCCGGCATCCGACAGGGGGCGTGTTTCGCCGGTATCGCGCGGCTGGCTCACGGGCAGCATGTGGCCGCAATTCGAGCAGTACAGGGCATCGCTCGAATTGTGCGCGTGGCAGGTTGGACACTCACCCCTCCCGTTCGAGGCGGGATCGACCGTAACCGGCGGAACCACCGGTTTTATGCGTCGAATGACCTTCTTGTTGTTGGAGGCATTCATTTTCTGGCGCACCTCCGCTAGCACATCTGGCGTTATGTATTGCGTTTTGAACGGATCATCACCATCCGAGCGAAAATATCGTCCCTCTTTGGCTTCCCAGCCGCGCAGCATCGATAACAACTGCTGGTAGTCCGGCCCTGGCAGCCGGTGAAGCGCGTCCTCAATGCTCGACCAGGCCACATCACGGTTTTGCCCGGCCTGGCGCAGCCGGGTGAACTGAGCGAACAGCCCAACGATCTGGTCATCACTTGCCGCAACTACATGATCCCACTCAGTCTTCATGACGTTTGACGATCCCTGGGCAAATGGGCTGGCGCGGCCAACTACGAGTATTGATTCTATTTAGCCGCAGCAAAATCAAGCTGGACTAAAAACGACATAAAAATGTTGTTAAGATTTTATCCGCCCCGCCAACCACACAGGCCGGGGCACCGTTTCCGGTACCACCGGCCTGTCGATGGCGTGACCGCCTGCGATCCGGTCTGAAATCCGGCCTGATGTCAGGACCGGCGGATCGTCAGGTCGTATTTCATGCTCCACGACGCCTCGACGACCACCAGATACTGCCCGCCGCTCTCCGCCGTGACGATCATCGGGTCGTCGTAGTAGGTATCAAAACTGGTGACCTCGAACCCGTCCGGGCCGTATAGGGTCAGGTACGGGTAATCATCGGAAGCCAGCTCAAACTGGACCGTATCCCCGGCGTTCAGGGCCAGCGCATAGATGTGCTGATCGTCGCCGTCGCCCTGGAACGCGGCGCTGTAGGTCTGGCCGACTTGCAGCGCGGCGTCGATCATGTCCGGCGAACCGACCAAAAACTTCCCGGTATCGTCCAGGCTGTAATAATCGGTGGGGACTGCTACGCCGTCCAGGGTGGCGGTATTCACGTCGGCCATATCCGCTTCAAACGATGCCGCAATTGTCACCGTGTCAAAATCGGCTCCTGAGCCGAACAGCGACAGGTCAACAGCCACGCTGGCATCAAACGCGACGTGATGCACGACGGAATCATCCGTGCCGATGGCCTGTTCCATCGAAATCGACGTATCGCCCAGCAGCATACCGGCGGTCATCAGCATAAACTGGATCTGCGTCTGGTTCACATTTTGCACGTCGCCCAGGTCCACACCCAGCTCGCCCAACGCCGGATTTTGCAGCAGGTTATGCAGCAGGTCCGCCAGCGCGGGATCGCTCAAAAAACCGGTCAGGTCAAAGTCGGTGGCGAAGACCCTCATCGACTGGCCCATCATCTCGACATCCGGCTGGCGCGTCGTCACGACGTATTGCGACACCAGCGCCTGCAAACCCGCTATCGTGCCGGAAAACTCCGACACCTGGGCGAGCGCGGCTTGCGTGTCATCGCTTTGCAGCATCGTAACCACTTCGGCGAGCGTATCGTCGATGTCGCTCAGGTCGGACTCGCTCAGGTCGAACGGCTTGCCAAACCACGCATCGGTGCCCGCCGGGGATTCGAAGCGCAGGTACAGGCCATTATCCTTCACCAGAATGTCCGCGCTGCCGGATGCCGATTGGCCGGGCATCACGAGCGATGCTTCTTCAATCGCCAGGTAGAAGCCCAATTCGGCCAGGGCCTGCTGGATCATCGCGCTGTCGAGCGCTTGAATTTGCGCGATCACGGGGTCCAGATTGGCCGGGGTGGTCACCGGCGGCATGTCGCTCAACCACGCGACCAGCGACGGCGGCAGCACGACCGCGCCGCTTCCGCTCGCAGCCAGGGCCATACTCTCTTCACCGGCCTGGACGTCAAACGCGAGGCTCCACGCGGGAACGCTGAACGATTTGAGGAGCCGCATAGCCGCCATCGAATCCTTGATCACCTGGCAATCGGCGTCGTTCAGGCCGGTGCAGTTGGGCGCATCCTGGGCAAACGCCGTAAGCAGCGGCCCGGTAACCAGCAGCGCGACCAGCGTCAGGATGGCGAACAAACGTGTGGCATGTTTCATCATATCACCTCATTTCACGATTTTTGAATAACCCGTGATGGCGCGTGTCGCCTGCCCTGGCGGCGAGCGACTTCACGGCGCACCACGCATGGAGAAATCATTTGGAACTCGCACCGTGGGAAAAGGAGTTGTCAGTCGTTAGCTGTTGGTTGGTGGCAAAAGCGTGTATGAAAGTAGCCGGTCTGACCAACAACTAATCACTCAAAACCAACCTCTATTGAGCGACTTCGTCTTGTTTCTTCCATTAGTAATACGCGGACCCATAATAATCGTTGCAGCCACACGCGGCACGGAAAAAAGAACGCGCAGGGCAGGTTCGAAACCCGGCCCTGCACGTGTGCTGCTGCGAGGCAGATTGTTGATCGGCCCCGGCCTACCGCGCCAGACGGCGCGCCAGGAGAGGCTTACATGCCCAAACTACCCAGCAAACTGTTCGTGCTGAGGTCCAACTCGCTGCCCGGCTTGTAACTTTCGGGCGGCGTCACGCTGACCGCTTCGTTCAGGTTGCCAAGTTCAACTGCCGCGTGCAACTCGCCATTCATCGGGGGCGTATCCGGGCTGAACATGGACACATCCAGGCTAAACACGACGTCCAGCGCAACTTTGTGAAGCTGCATATCGTCCACGCCGACCCACTGCCCACACGACAACGACGTATTGCCAAGCATGGGCGCTATCATGGCACCGAGCATCTGCATATCGGCGGGCGTCATTTGGGTCCCGGTCGTATCACCCATCGCGCTGCCCAACAACTGGCCGATCATCGGCGACGACAGCAGAGCCGTGATCAGATTGGCAATATCGAGATTGGACGTGAACACTGCCATCGACTGGCCCATCATGTCCTCGTCCGCGCCGCGTGTCGTAGTGACGACGCCGGTCAGGTCCAGGCCCAGGCCGCCCGTATCAGCGCCGCCGCTAAGCTGGCTGAGATCGACCACGTTGCCCATATCGGCAAAACTTTGCAGGTCCGATTCTGTCATCGCTTCGCCGTACCATTCGTCGTTGTACTTGATGTAGGCCATGCTGTTGGCAATGATGATCTCAAGACCGCTGATCGCCTGCGGGCCGCTGGCGTCAGACATCGACACCTGATCGATGAGCAGGTGAATGACCATGCTGGTCACGTCGCCGTTCACCGGCAGCGAGAATTCGCCCGAACCCGACGCGGTAAGTGTCGTGGTCTGCGACCCATCGTTGAAATTGAAGTCAAGCGAGTATGACGGCACGGCAAACGAAGTCACACCCGTCAGCGAAGCCTCTCCGGCCAGCATCAGCTGGCAGTCGGCATCGGCCAGCCCGTTGCATAGCGGATTCGCGCCATCTTGCGCGAATGCGGACAGCAGCGGCCCGAACGCAAGCAGGGCAATCACGACCAACACGGGGACAAACCGCGAGACTATCTTCTTCATGTATTTCTCTCCTTATACGCTTTCTTCTACAGGCGCAATGCACGCGCCATCTTTATTGAGTATAGTTACAATCAGGTATTGTCTGCAATACCAGAATCCCAAACAGGGAGAAAACCGATCAGCCGGCAGTCGATCCCGTCACAATTCCACGCAAAACAGGCCGTCCGGCAGCCGGGCGGCCTGTTAGATACCCGATTAACCGCCGGACCTAGCCACCAAACAGGCTGTCGCCCAGCCCACTGCCGCCGAACAGGCCGCCTTCTTCGCTCAAGAAGCCGGGGCCTTCCGTCGCGCCTTCCGGTGCGGCGATGGTGATCGCGCCGTTGTGCTGCGTGACGTCACCCGACAGATCATACGCCATCTTCATCGGCGCGGATTCTGGATCGAACGCGCTCAGGTCCATGTTGAATACGTAGTGATCTTCGACGCGGTGGATATACCCGTCATCCGCGCCGATATAGATCGTGGTGCTGAACTCAGAACCGCTGAGGAAGGGCAGCAGCATCCCCGCCATCATGGCGAATTCCGCCGGGTCGCCCAGTTCATCGGCGTTGAGGCCCAACGAATCGCCGCCCGCCACCACGCCTTCTTGCAGCAGCACGGAGAGCACGTCGGCGTTCGACATCATCGCGGTCAGGTCGACGGTCAGCGTCTGGGTCTGCATCGCCTGCCCCATCATGGCCTCACCTTCGCCCGTCGTGACGGTGAAAATGCTGGGGTCCGCGAACAGGTCCAGGCCGGTGCCAGTCGGGCCGCTCAGGCCAAGCAGCAGGCCCAGGCCCAACAGCGCATTCTGGTCCAGTTCTTCATAGACCCACGTTTCGCCGCCATCGCTGGACGTGTAGCCCGTGTTACCGACGACGATGAATTCCATCCCGCCCAACGACTGATCCTCACCGGACGCGGTCATTTCACCCGATTCCAGCATGGCGTGTATGTCCGCGCCCAGGCCCTCGGTGGAATCAGTCACGACGTACTCGTACGAACCGGTCAGGTTGACCTCGGTTACGGACTCGCCGTCGTCGATATACAGACTCACACTCAGGTCTTCCACGGCTGCCGACTGGAGCTTGCTCATCATCTGGTACGCATCCTGGCGCGCCTGACACGACTCAGGTGCCTCGTCATCAGCACACACTGCTTTGCTCACGGCCATCATCTCGGTACCGGCAGGCAGTGGGAACCCGCAAGCCAGCATCGGTGTTGCCAGGATGGCAACCAGCATCAGGGCTAATCCCCATTTTTTCATGGCTGTTTCTTCCTTTTTGATACTCAAATAAAGAACCCAAAACTGGCGGACGCGCCATGTCAGGCGCGATCCACAGCGTAGACACAGTGGTACTATGACTCACTGCCGTGTTTGCATAGTATAGCGGCTTTGGAGATTCGCACAACAGGCGGGCCGTGTACGGGCGTATCCCGGTTTCGGGCCACGATTTTTCAAGTAGGGGCGGCGCGTCAAACCAGTGGTTCGCCTCCGCCCAGGATTTTGCAGGGCGCAGCAAGCAGCGTCCCTACCAGGACTCTTCCTTCGTCGCCCCCATTGCGAGAGTGACCCCCATGTACGAACGCGGCGGATCGCGTTAAGATTAGAATAGACGCGGCGAGCGAAACATGGCGCGGCATTAGACGGCGAGGGGCGCATGGGACCGGAGATTCTACTGTTGGTGGCGAGTTTGATGGGCGCAGGCGGTCTGGGCGGGCTGTGGTGGGTCCGGCGCGCGCAGCGCCGCCATGTGGTCCAGGTGCGGACCGAGTGGGTGCGCGCCGGGCAAGTCGTGCGCTTCGGGCCGGTCGGCGCGGTGTGTTTTGGTATAACGCCGCGCCGCACGTACCGGCAGGGCACCTTCGGGGCGCTCGGCATCACGGACGGGCGGCTGGTCTTCGACGGGTATCGCAGCAGCGCCGCGAACCTGCGCGTGCCGCTGGAGACGATCCACCGCCTCGGCCTGACGACGATCACGGCGCGGGTCGGGCGCGCGCCGGTCAGCCGCCGCGCGCTGGCGGTCCACTACCAAAGCCCGGACGGGTGGCGTGTGGCAACCTTCGCCGCCGACGCCCCGCAGGCCATCGCGCAGGCGATCAGCGCCGAAAACGGCCTGCCGGTCCACGATTCCGGCAGCCGACGCGAGGACTTCGGCCCGGCGCGCGCCATGCGGCTGATCCAGGACATCTATGGCGACTGGTCGCCCGACCGCGAAGCCGATCTGTACCTCGCGCCGGATCGCCTGATCTTCAACTGGCGCGACAGCATCCCGCTGGAGACGATCCAGCGACTGGACGTGTACGCACGCAGCGGCCTGGACGAGCTGCTCCCCTTCCGCGAGGACCTGCTGCGCGTCGAATACGTCACGCCGGACGGCGCGCCGGGCGGCGGGCACGACACGGTCGGGTTTGGGCTGCGCGGCGCGCACGATTGGGCCGCCGCCATCGT
>CAYMTN010000107.1:0-17208 GCA_964393335.1 uncultured Anaerolineaceae bacterium | reverse complement strand
TCGCGCGCGCGTTTTTCCGGGTTGAACTTGGGCTTCTGCGCAAACTGGATCGGCAGCGCGACGTTTTCCAGCGCCGTCAGGGTCGGAATCAGGTTAAAGAACTGGAATACGAAGCCGATTTTCTCGTTGCGAACCTCGGTCAAACGGCCTTCGCTCATGTTGGTGATATCCACGCCGTCGATCTCGATCCGGCCTGTCGTGGGCGTATCCAGCCCACCGATCAAACCCAGCAGCGTGCTTTTTCCGCTGCCCGATGGGCCGACGATGCCGACCATCTCATTGTCGTGTACTTCCAGGTCCACCCCACGCACTGCATGTACCACTACCGCACCCAGCGGCAGGTCCTTGGTCAGGTTGGTGGCGCGCAGCACCACGCGCCGTCCATTTTGTGCTACCGTCATAACACTTATCCTATCTGCTAAGCGCATCACCCGATCGTAACTCTACCACAAATCAGCCGCTGTTTTGTGCGCTGGCGGGGCAAATTCATAAATCCCTCATAAACAATAAATACACGTCACGCCGCCAAACCACTTATTAGCCTGCGATTATTCATCGCGCCGCATCGGCATATTGACCATGACCCGCTTCGCTGCTATTCTCTACTCAGTTATTGTGCGAGACGAGGTATCGAGTTTTATGTCTATCCGCAAATCAACCCTGACCTGCATCATAGCCCTTAGCGTGATTGGCTTTCAGTTCGCGGCATCCATCCCGGCCTATGCGTTTCCCGGCGACCAGCGGGACGAACAGTGCGCCGCACGGATCGCCGCCGTGCTGGCTGCCACGCCGGACGGCGAGACGCCCCAGCTTCCCAGCGACTGCGTGGCGGACCCCGGCATGAGTGCGATTGAGTTACGTGCCGCCGAAGCCGAAATGGCTGCCCAACCTGCCCCGGACGTCGTCCAGGTGCCGTACAACGAAGACGTCGTCTGGACGCGTGCCTACCGCCGCATGACCGGGCACGTCATCATTTACGATGCGCCCAACGGTAACCAGATTGGCGAGCTGGACGCCGGGTACAACTACGTCACGATCATCAGCGTCAAGGATGGTTTTGTCCAGATCAACTATGGCCAGTGGGTTTCGGAAGACCACATCACCTGGGCGGATGTGTCGGAGTTCTCCGGCGTGGAGATCAGCAGCCAGCCTACCCGCCCCTTCGCCTGGATGCTGGCCGAAGCGCGCCCCAGCCGCTACCCTGGCGCGCCTCAGGACGAATCCGCCGAGATCATCCCGCGCTACAGCCTGATGAACATCTATGGCGTGGAATATGTCGACGGCTGGGAATGGTACCTGATCGGCCCCAACCAGTGGATTCAACAAATCCGCGTCGCTAAGGTCAAGGCAATCGAGCGCCCGGAAGGCGTCGGCCCGCACGATCACTGGGTAGCGGTCGATCTCTACGAACAGACTGCCGTCGCCTACGAAGGTGACAAAATGGTCTTTGCGACCCTGATCTCATCCGGGCTGCCGCGCTGGAGCACGCGCCTCGGTTTGTTCCAGATTTACGAGCGGTACGAAACCACCCGCATGAGCGGCGCAGCCGGTCAGCCGGATTTTTACTTCATCGAAGAAGTGCCCTACGTCATGTACTTCGACGGTGACATCGGCCTGCACGGCACGTACTGGCACGACCGCTTCGGCTACCGGCAGAGTCACGGCTGCGTCAACCTGTCGATCATGGACGCCTGGTGGCTGTTCGAGTGGACGGCACCGGAGCAGTATCAAAATGCCTGGGTGTACGTCTACAGCAGCGGAACCTACCGCACGGACCTGCCCAACTGGGCGCGTCGTTAATCAGCGGGGTCAGTAAGGGCGCTGCTTGCCGCGCCCAGTGCACGCATGAGTCTGATAGTTTGAATGTTTTTCCGTAGGAGCGCTGCTTGCCGCGCCCAGTGTACGCATGAGTCTGATAGTTTGAATGTTTTTCCGTAGGGGCACTGCTTGCCACGCCCAGCATTCAGAGGACGTGTCTCAAATCTGCACTAGGGCGGCGTTTGTCCCATCTCTGCGAAAAACCGACCCCGTGTATTTGTGCCGGGGAGTGCTAGAAAGCGCGTCAGACGCTACACGTCAGCGGAGCCAAACGCTCCGCTTTTCATTTCCGAGCAGAATGCATTATCATGAACGCTATTGGCCGGATTTGTATGACGCGGGAGAGATCGCCGCATGGACCGCGACAGCCGTACCATCCTGTTTTCGTTCGTCGGCGTGGTGGGACTCGCCGTGGCCGTCCTGGCCGCCTCGCTGGTCGTCCCGTTTGACGTGAACCGCTCCGCCACCGTTCAGCAGTACACCGGGGACGTCGAGCTGCGCTCGCCCGATGACCCGCCCGATCGTTTCGATCCCGCCAGGGATGAAACGCCGCTGCTCAAGCCCGGCCAGACGTTGAAAGTCATGCCGGACGGCATGGCAGTCATCCGCTTCGGCCTCAACAATGGCCGCGCGACAATGACCGGCCCGGCGGAATTGACGCTGGTGGCCGCGTACCGCCGCGCGACGACGCTCGGCCACGTGTTTGATTCGGGCCAGTTCGAGCGCGAGTACGTGCTCACGCTGGCACAGTCAAGCGGCACGGTCGAGTACGACTTCGCCAACGCCGATCCCCCGTTCGACGGTGCCAGCATCAGCATCCAACTGCCAGAGTCCGATTACACGCCGGTCACGCCCTGCTGGCGCGTAACCATCAGCAGCGAGGGGATCGCCCGCATCGAACCGCTGGATTGCCCAGCCGCGACCGGCTAATCGTCCATATGTACGTCGGTTTTGTCGACGTCGATATCCGTCGCCGTATCAACCCCGCCGCGTTCACTCGTTGACAGCATGTCGCGCGGTGATTCGACTGCTGCAACGGCCAGCGCCGACAGCAGGAACGCCAACCGGCGGCCATCCATTGATTCAGATTTCCAGTCCATCAGGCGCAGCCCGATCAGCGCCAGCGCGACGTAATACTCGTTCCAGCGATCCCGCGACATCAAACACTGCCGCACGATGTCACGGATCGTCTGGATCACGGCCAGCGCCCGGCCCACCTCGTGACGCTCGCGCAGCACGCGATCATCCCCCCGGTTAATGCCGTCTAGCAGCGCGATCACGCCCCACATGCCTTCCCAGCCGGGCGGCGCGAGATGTGCGACGATTTCCACCAGCCAGCTTGCTTCCAGCAGCGCCCAATCGAACAGCGTATGCCCTTCGCGCGTCCAGGCAAAATCAATCAGCCAGGGGCTGCCATGTGGCCCTACCAGGATGTTCCCCAGGTGCAGATCGCCGTGAATCGTGGAAAGATAACCGCTCACCTGCCGGTCGAGCAGATCGGTGATCTTGCGTAGCGGATTCGGCAGGTCGGGCAGCCGGTCATGTTCGGACGGGATAACACTTCCCAGCAGGTCAAAATCAGGCTCCAGGTCTTGCAGCGTTCGCAGCAGCAGGTCATCCCGCGTGCTGATCACGCGGCCCACGAGCTGATCGACCAGTTCGCCCCGGAAGAACGACGTCGCCGTGACACCCAGGCCGCGCATCTCGACCTTGCCCGAACGGTTGATCGCTTCCGGCTGCGCGCCCGCCGCCAGGTGCACGACGTCGCGCTCGCGGTCAACCTTCTGCACGACAAAACCGTTCAGCGCCACCACTTCGCCCGGCAGCACGACGTCAGTCCGGCTCCACGACCCAAGCGGCGTCAGCACATGCCCCGTCGCGCCCAAATGAGCGTCCGGCAGCGCCTCAAGCACCAGCGCAGGCGGTAACACGTGCTCGTACTCGCGCCACACGCCAAACCGGTACGGCTGGCGCTGGAGCCACCACGCCGGGCCAAATACGTCGAACATCACGCGGATCAGGTCACTGACGCTTTGCGGGCCGCGCTGGTGGGCCAGTTCGCGCAGGCTGACCGGCTCGCTGTCTTCCAGCGGGCTGACAAACGTATACTTCAGGCCGCCTTCCGGCGAGTTATCCGGCACGATCGGCGCATCGACCAGCCGCGCAGTAGCTGCTGGCAGCGTGCCTTTCACATACAGGTCATACCGCCGCCGCTCGTACAGGATCGCAAACCGGTTGTCCAGCTTGACCACGACCGGCGCATCTCTGTGCCCGTCCACGCGGATCGGACGCACCAGCAGCACGCGCGCACTGCTGTGCCCGCCATCCAGCTCGCGCACGACGCGCACCTCGCCGTAATCACGGAACATGAGCTTCAGCACGCGCAGGTGCTCGGCGGAAAGCTCCACGCCACCGCGCACCGGGATATCGCGCAGTTGGGGACGCAGGGGAGCTGTCCAGCTCGCCGCCGTTTCGCGCAGATCGGCGGGGTCCGCACCCATCTCGTCCAGCACGCGAATCACGACGCTGTCGTTTTCGACCAGAATCGCCAGCAACAGGTCGCGCTCAGCCGGTTCGTTGTCTCCAGCGAAATCCTGCGCCAGGGCCAGCACGGCAGCCGCGCGCGGCGTTTCAGGGAAACCCGGCCAGTAGCGCCGGTCTTCGTAGCGGCCCACTGTTTCGCGGATGCTGTAGCGCACGAAACGTGGCGACAGCCCGTGATGTTCCAGCACCGCCGCCGTCAGCCCGCCCCTAAGCTGCGTCAGGGCGATGAACAGGTGCTCGACGCCAATAAAATAATGGTGAAGCTGCGCCGATTCCTGGCGGGCCAGTGTTTGAATATCTTGCAGGCTGATCGTATCGTTATCCACTACTCGCCGTCCACTTCCAGCTGGACACGCATCCAGGTTCGGCCCAACCGGAACAACTGGCCGTTTTGCAGCCGGGCTGGTTCCTCAAGCTGTGTTTCGCCCAAAAAGGTTCCGTTTAGGCTGCCTGCGTCGGTCAGCCACATCTCGCCATCCTGCGCCACGCGCAGCACCGCATGCTGCCGCGATACCTGCGTATCAAACGGGATATTCACGTCGCACTCGTCGCGCCGTCCAAACACCAATGACCATGTACCATCCGCGCTCACGAATCCATTACCCCGCTGCTGGCTCAGATGAATCACGCGTCCATCATCCGGCCCGCTCATGATCATGAGAGTCAGTGAAGCTTCAGCCACGACAAACCCTTACCTGATCGAATTAACTCTCTACAATCGGCAGCCAGAAACCAAACGTGCTGCCCTTACCCAGTTCGCTTTCAAACCACACCTGGCCGCCGTGACGCTCCACCACAGTTTTGACCAGGCTCAACCCCAGCCCCGTTCCGCCGATATGATCCGTGCCGGGTTCATGCGCGCGGTAGAACCGCTCGAAAATACGGGGCTGGCGTTCAGGCGATATCCCATACCCGGAATCTTTCACCCACACCTGCAAGCGCCGGTCCTGAACGTCAACTTGAACGAAAATCTGGCCCTCCTCCGGCGTGTATTTGATCGCATTGCCGACCAGGTTCGCAACAGCCTGCCGGAGTTGTGTCAGGCTGCCATAGGCGGGCGGCACATCCGGCATGCGATCCAGCGTCAGCGATTGGTGCTTGAGGCCGGCGCTGGGTCGCTGCGCCTCGACCACTTCTGACACCAGCCCGCCCATGTCAAAGCGCTGCCAGTCGTTCTGCCTGTCGCTTTCGATCCGTTCCAGCGTCAGCAGGTCTTCCAGCAGCGAGCGCATCGCCTGCGAGCCGCGCCGCAAATTGTCGATGTACTGCTCCTGGTCCGGCGTCATGCCTAGTTGTGACATGCTCATCGCCAGCAGTTCAATATAACCCATGATGTTGTTGAGTGGGTTGCGCAGATCGTGCGACGCCATGCGGATCATCTCGGATTTCAGTTTTTCCAGTTCAAGCACTTCGTTGTACAGCAGCGATTGGCGCAGCCCCACCGCGGCCTGGCTGGCCAGTGTTTCGGCTTTGTAGACCTCGTTAGCCGAGAAAATCCGGTCGTGACGGCCCTCGTTCACCACCGCCAACCCGATCAACTCGCCCTGCGCTTCCAACGGCACGACAAGCATCGCGTGTATCTTGTTTTCCGCCAGGTACGCCCGGTCAACACTCGAAATAGCCAGATCGGACGCTCGCAGCACCAGGGGATGGTGTTGTTCAGCCACCGTCTGAAAGGCCGGATAATCGGCCAACAGAATCGTGTGTTTGACGGGCGGCAGCACCTCGTCGGCAAAGTGCGCGGTCCCCAGCCGGTAAACCGTCAGCACTTGCAGCGTTTCGGCCTCCGCGTGGTAATCAAAGATGATCGCGCTCGAACATTCCAGCGCCACCGCCATTGATTGGGCGATTCGCTGCAATATCTCGTCACGTTCCAGCGTGGACGTGATCGTCCGACTGGCGGTATACAGCACCGCCATGTCGTCCGCCAACTGCTCGGCCTGCCTGTACAACCGGGCGTTATCCAGTGCGACGGCGGCCCGCCGCGCCAGCCGCTCCAGGAAACTGACGTCGTGCTCGCCGAACGCCTCATCGCGTGACGATGCCAGTGTCACCACGCCTAACACTTCCCCGCGCATCGACAGCGGGACCGAGAGGTGAACCCTGGCATTCGGCAGAAATGGCACGAAGTCCTGATCTGCCGAAACGTCTTGAACCCATTGAGTCTGCCCCGTGCGCGCCGCCCGCCCCATGATCCCGTAATCAACCGGCATCGGGTGCTGTTCGTTGAAGGCGAACTTCTCGCGGTCCAGGTAGCCCATCGTGACAAACGGCACCAGCCCGCGTTTGTCGTCCGACATCAGCATCAACAACCCGGTATCCGCGCCGGTCCGGCGCAGCGCCCAGTCCATCGTCAGCTTCATGATCCGGTCGACGTTCAGGTGCGAGCTGAGTTCGCGGTCGGCCCGGTGCATCATCGAGAGTTCCTCGACCTGCTCGGCCAGCACATCCGCCGATTCCGATGATGCAGCCAGCAGCCGCGCATTCTCGACGACGTACGCCGCCTGCGATGCCAGAATATCCAGCGGGCGCAGCATCTCCTGTGTGGGTCGCAGGTCGTCAACCGGGTTCTCCACGCGGATCACGCCGGCGACTCGCTCCTGGCCCATTTGCAGCGGCGCAAATACCAGATCGCGCGGGTGCCACGTCGTGCGAACCTGATCCCCATACGGGATGAAGAACAGGCCGCCCACGCGAAATTGGGTGAGTTCGCCCGCGACAAAACGCTGCCACACCTCGACGGCGACGACGGCTTCTCGATACGCCTGCTGTTCCGCCTCTGGGATGCCCGCCGTCAGAAGCTGCGCGACGCTCTCGTCTTCGGCGAACAAGGCCAGCGCTACCCGCCGCCAACCGAGCGCCTGGAGCGCCTCTACCACTTCGACCAGGTTCGCCTGCAAATCGGGCTGTTCCAGCATCTGCCGGATCGCCACCTGGACGTGCAGCAGCCGTTCATGCTCCAGTTCCAGGGACTGGTTCAGCCGAACATTCTGGACCGCGATCCGTTGGCTCGCCAGGACAGCCGCCGCCTGTTCGGCCAGCAATTCCGCGATGCGCCCCTCCTGCCCGGATAACGCGCGGTCCGCCGCCGTATCGAACATGGCGACCACGCCCAGCAGGTCCCCCTGCCACACCAGCGGCAGCGCCATCCCGGACCGGAAACCTGCTTCGGTCAGCGACAGGTCCGCCGCCTCCCAATCAGCGCCCGTGACGACTACGCGCTCCCGCTGACTGGCCGCCCGGCCAATCAGGCCGTCGTGTGTCGCCCGGTGAACAAGCCCGGCCTCTGGGGGCGGAACCATCAGGTCCAGTGACAACTGGCCCCCATCATCCGCCAGCCAGATACCCGTTGCCGCGCAGCCCAACAGCTCGCACGCAGATTCCGCGATCTTGCATAACAAGCCCCTCATCGCCTGCTCATCGGGAGCCGTACCGTCCAGTTCTTCCGGCTCCGGAATTCCGCGTATCAGGTCAGCCATGCACCTACTCCAAACGGCGCGGAAGTCGCCCACCTGCGCCTGTCAAATCAATGATCCCCTCTGTTCACGACTCGCCCATCATCTGTACGACCAGGCTGCGCCGACGTGGCCGGTTGTCAAAATCAACATAGACGATCTGCTGCCACGTGCCAAGCATCATCCGTTGGTTAGCAAACGGCACCGTCAGCGACGGTCCCAGCAGCGCCGCCCGTACGTGGCTGTGCCCGTTTCCATCACCCCACCGCAGATTATGCATGTACTCGCGGTCCGGGTCGATGATCTCGTCAAACAAACGCTGAAGATCGCGCACGGCTCCATCTTCAAATTCGATCGTCGTCACGCCGCTGGTGGCGCTGGGGCAAAACACCGTCACGAGTCCATCGGTCAGCCCGCTCTCACGGATCGCCTGGCTCACCTGCCCGGTGATGTTGATCACGTGGGCGTGCCCCTGAGTCTGAAGGTCGATTGCAGCGGTTCTGATCATGTTCCGTCACCCTGCCATTCGGGTACAGTCGTGAAGTACACGTATATCAACGGGCCGCCTGTGCGTTCGTCGACATATTCGCGCAGTTGGCCGTTTGGCAAATAAAACAGCAGCGAGCCGGCCACCTCGTCAAACCGGCTCGGCGCGATCACGAACGCGTATTCGCCCGGTTCCAGCACTTCATACCACAACGCCAGGTCCCCGTCAAACGCCGGGCCGTCGTTTTTGGGCGCGCGGTAGCGCAGCAGATCGGTACCGGTCAGGTCCAGCGGCAGCGACGAAAAAAACCGCACCTCGTAGCGCCCGCCGAACGAATTCAGAATGTCCGCCACTTCGTTGAGCCGGACCGTTGTCTCGCCAAAAAGCAGCTTAGGGGTTTTGGGCAGATAGTCGAAGACGTACGAGCGTGCATTCGCCAGCGCCAGCACGACCGCCAACCCCACCGGCACCACTGTCTGCCAGCGCGGCACGGCCACCAACACGCGCCCGCGCAGCGATCCTACGGCGTCACGCGCGATCAGCCACACCCCCACGACGCCGAGCGCTACCAGCACCGCCAGCGCGGGCGTCGCGCTGATGTAGCGCGGGTAATGCGGCGGATCGATCAGCATTGCCCCGCCCAACAGGGCCGTCCCGGCAACCCACGCCGCCGGCAGCACGCTGCGCGGATCGCGCCAGCGCCGCAGCACGATCACCAGTCCGACCATGAATGGCACTTCCGCATACCAGCCCAGCGCCGGGTTATACCTGCCGTAAACGTCGCTCTCGTCGTGATAATACACGTACGCCAAAAACGAACGCTGGAACTGGTTCTCCCAGAACTCGACAAAATAGTCTTGCTCGATGGCGGCTTTCACTGCGCCCGTTGACCATACGCTGACAGCCCCCAGGCGTGGGCTGATCGAGCGCGACTTGTCGGTATACACCGCGTACGCGTTCGGCAGTACGACCGCGACCGCCACGATGACCGTCACCAGGATCACGCCGAACCGCCTGCTCAGGGCGCGCCGGTCGTGCAGCGCGTAGAGAATCACCAACCCGGTCATCAACACGACCGCCAGCCGCCCTGCAAAGTAAAAATACTGCGAAAGCCCCAGCGTCAGCCCGGCCAGCGCCGCCTCGACGGTATTATCATCCCGCAGTGCCCCCACAAAAAAGGCAAACGCCAGCGTCACAAAAAACGGGTCGCCGGTCATGTCCATCGCCGTACGGCTGAACTGGACGTGCAGCGGGTAAGTCGCCATGAAAACGGCTGCGATCACGCCGATACGCGCATCAAACAGGCGGCGGCCCAAAAAATAGACGGCAGGCACTGTCAGCGCCCCGAAGATCGCCCATGTCAGGCGCGCGGAGGCGACCGTCTGGCCAAACTCAGCGATACAGATCGCCATCAGCGTATGCACAATGCGCGGGTGGTGCCAGATGCCCATCTGGAACGGGTTATAGACCCAATGCGAGCGTTCCATGAGCGACACAGACTCAAAGCCGAACTGCGCCTCGTCTCCGGCCATGATATACGGCGCATGCTCAAGATTGACCACGCGCATCGACAGCGCCGCGATGAACAGCACCAGCAGAAACAGCCAGGTGCGCCACTCGCTGCGCAGACTGCGAGCGACCTGCCGCCGCCAGTGCACCGCATCTTCGTGCGTCACCAGCCCGGACATTACCAGCCAGACGCCCGCCCCCCACAACAGCAGCACGTCCCAGACGGTGGTCCGCTCCTGGTACGCCCGCCATGCGGCGTAACCGCACAGCCCGAAGCCAACCAGCACCAGTAGTAATTTCCAGCTCCAGGGAAACCAGCGTCCGGCTACACGGCTGATCAAGGGCTGCGGGTCCAGCACCACGCCTCGCACACGCAGCCCGATCAGCAGCAGCACCAGCCCCGGCAGCACGCGCAGCCCGCCGGGCCGGATCGTCCACAGATTATCGAACCACAGCCACTGTCCCCAGATGATCAGAGCCAGCCCAGCTACGGCCAGCCAGGGCGCGAACCGGACGGCCCACCGCCTGGCATCCTGCACAGGAAGTTGTCGAATCATCATCGACTGACCCGTTTTTCCCCTTCTGTGGATGAATCCCGCCGGTTCGTTACCGGTGGAGCCTGCAACTTGGCCGCCAGTACTTCAACCGGGTGCAGCGCATGCCGTCCCGCGCCGTGTTCGATCTGTTCCCGGCACGACACCCCGCTCGCCGCAATGATCGCGTCCGGTGCAGCACGCACGGCAGGCAGCAGTCGCTGCTCGCCGATCTGCACTGAGAGATCGTAATGTTCGGCTTCAAACCCAAAACTCCCCGCCACACCGCAGCAGCCGTCATCCAGTTCCGTCAGCGTGCTGTTCGGAATCAGGCGCAGTGCGCGGTGAGCAGCACCGGTCCCCCACAGCGCCCGCTGGTAACAATGCCCGTGCAGCACGATCTCACACGGCGTCGAATCGAACGTTAGTCCGTCCAGCAGCCCGGTCTCGGCGGCTTCGGCCAGCCACTCCTCGACCGTGATCACGGCCCCGGCCACCCGGCGCGCGTCCTCGCGCAGGTCCGGCGGCACCAGGTCAGGATACTCGTCGCGGAACGCCGCCGCGCAGCTCGGTTCGATCAGCATGAATCGTTCGCCGTTGGCGACGGCGGGTGCCATCCGTTTGACGTTACGAATCGCCAGCCAGCGCGCGTCGTCCAGCAGCCCTTTTGAGATCAGCGGGCGTCCGCAGCAGTCGATCTCGCGCGGTCCCCACACTGTCACGCGTAATCCGGCAGCCCCCGCGACGCGCAGCACCGCCTGCCCCAGGTGCGGATAGTTGTACTCCGTGTACGTATCCGAAACCAGGATCGGCACCTTGACGTGATTATACTCGGTTTCGTCATTGCACGAATGCGTCCGCACCCACACGCTGAATCGTTGCCGCGCAAAGAGCGGGAAGCGGCGCTGCGTGGTGACTCCCAGCCGCCCAAACGCCCAACGCGCCAGCGGCGAGCGTAAGACCATGTTAGACGCGACCGGCATCATGCTGCCCAGCCGGTTCAGGCGGTGGATGTGCCCGAACACCCACGACCGCAGCGGGACGCCATGCACGTCGTAGTAGGCCGCCGTGAACTCGACCTTCAGCCGCGCCATATCGACCAGCGACGGGCACTCCGACTTGCACGCCTTGCACGACAGGCACAGATCGAGCACGTCGTAAACGCGTTCGTCCGCCAGCCCTGACGCGCCCAAGACCCCCGACATCGCCAGCCGCAGCGCATTCGCCCGCCCGCGTGTTGAGTGTTTTTCGTCGCGTGTCGCCATGTAGCTGGGACACATCACGCCCGCGCCCTCTTTGCGGCAGACCGCCGCGCCGTTGCACATCTCCACCGCCCCGGCGTAACCCTCGTCGCCGGACCAGTCCAGCCGCGTCGAGCGCAGGTCGTATGGCACCACGTAATCCGGCCCGTAGCGTAGAATCGCCGGATCATCCATCGGCCCGACATCCACCACTTTGCCGGGATTCATCAGGCCCTGCGGGTCAAAGGCCGCCTTCACCTGCCGGAATGCCTCGGTGAGTTGGGGACCAAACAGCTTTTTGCTGAACTCCCCCCGCGAAAGCCCCTCGCCATGTTCGCCGCTGGTTGTGCCTTCATACGCCAGCACCAGGTCGGAGACGGCTTCGCCAATCGCCCGGTACTGCCGCAAGCCCTCCACCGTTTTCAAGTTCAACAACGGGCGGATGTGCAGGCAGCCTGCGCTCGCATGGGCATAAACCGCCATCGTGGCCCCGTTGCCGGTGACGATCCCCTGCACGCCGCTGACATAATCCGCCAATCGCCCGACCGGCACCGCCGCGTCTTCGATAAACGCTACCGGCTTGAACGCGCCGCGCATACTCATCAACAGGCCCAGCCCGGCTTTGCGCACCTTCATCACGTGCGTCATGTCCCGCGTGGTGCCGGCAATCACAATCGCCCCGCCGAATCCGGTGCGGACCAGCCGGTCTTTCAAGCGGTCCACTTTGGCCGATAATTCGGCATCGCCTTCGCCGTAGAACTCGACAACCAGCACGACAGCCGGATCGCCCTCGACGAACGTCAGCAGTTTTGAAAAATCCGGGTGGGCGCGCGTCATGTCAAGCAGCATCTTGTCCAACAGCTCGACCGCCGACGGTTCGACCTCCAGAATCGCCGGGACAGCTTCAAGCGCCACTCGCAGATCGTCGTAGTGCAGCAACACCAGCCGGGTTCGTGCCGGGCGGGTGACCAACCCCAGCTCGATTTCGACTACCGTGCCCAGCGTGCCCTCCGCACCGGCAAATAACCGCGCCAGGTCCGGCGATACCGGGTCCAGCCGGTTCAGCGCGTACCCGGCCACCGTGCGCCAGGTTTTCGGATAGCGCCGGGCGATCTCGTCGGCGTTCGCCAGCACGATCTCACGCACGCGAGTTTGCAGGCGGTCCCGTACCGGGTGCGCGGGTGCATTCGCGCCGAAAGGTACGCACGTCCCATCCGCTAACACCGTGTCAACCGCCCGCACATGATCGCCAAACATGCCGTACAAGATGCTGTGCATGCCGGTCGCGTTATTACCCACGCAGCCGCCGACCGTCGCCCGGTCACCGCTTGCCGGGTCCGGCCCGACCATCACTCCCAGCGGCGCGAGCTGCGCGTTGAGGCGGTCCAGCGCCAAACCGGGCTGCACGCGTACCGTTTTGGCCTCCGCGTTGATGCCGGTTACGCGCCCCATGTACCGCGAGAGGTCCATCACGACCGCACACCCCACCGTTTGCCCCGCCAGGCTGCTCCCTGCCCCACGCGGCAGCAGCGGAACGCCGTATTGCGCCGCAGTCGCGTGCACAGCCGCCACGTCGTCGGCATGTTTCGGAAACACCACCCCCACCGGCTCGATCTGGTAATTGCTGGCGTCGGTGCTGTACAACAAACGTGTCATCTGGTCAAAACGCACCTCGCCGTCCAGCACACGACTCAGATCGGCGGCCAGTTGCTCGTGTAGCTCATTTTGTAACATAAGTCTCTCCGTAACGGAGTCGCCCACACAAAAAGGAACCGCCCGTGAGCATACACAGGCGGTCCCGGAATTTCAAAGCATGAACGGCGAACCAGCTCGTCTATTGAAGTGCCTGCTCGGTCTCGGCATCGAATAGGTGCATTGAGGCCATGTTGAAAATCGCACCGGTCCGCTGCCCAACGTGAAGGTCAGCGCGCGGATCCATGCGAGCCAGGAACGTTTTGCCAGACTCTTCGAGATACGCGATCTTTTCGTGGCCCATTTCCTCGACCACGTCCACGTTCGCTTCAATCGGGCACGGGATGATATCAGATGGCTGGTAATTCGGGTGCGAAATGTTCTCCGGGCGGATACCGAAGACGACCTTCTTGCCGGCGTACGAACGGTACAGTTCGTAGAGCTCCTTCGGCACATCCAGGCGGAAGAAGCCGGTATCGACGATCAGCTTGCCGCCCTCTTCCAGCAATGTGCTGTTGTCGAAGAAGTTCATCGACGGGCTGCCAATGAACCCGGCCACAAAGATATTGCGGGGGTGATCGTACAGGTTGGTCGGCGTGTCGATCTGCATCAGCTTGCCGGCATTCAACACCGCAATGCGCTGGCCCATCGTCATCGCCTCGATCTGGTCGTGCGTCACGTAGATAAACGTGGTGCCCAGGCGCTGGTGCAGTTTGCTGATGAAGGTCCGCGCTTCCACGCGCAGCTTCGCATCCAGGTTCGAGAGCGGCTCGTCCAGCAAAAACACGGCAGGTTCACGCACGATCGCGCGGCCTACTGCCACGCGCTGACGCTGACCACCCGACAACTGCCGGGGACGGCGATCCAACAGTTGTTCGATGCCCAGGCTGGCAGCGGTTTCGCGCACGCGCTCGTCGATCACCTGCTTCGGCGTGCGGCGCAAGCGCAGACCAAACGCCATGTTGTCATAGACGGTCATGTGCGGGTACAGTGCGTAGCTCTGGAACACCATCGCGATGTCACGATCCTTGGGGGCCACGTTGTTCACCACGCGATCCCCGATCAGAATCTCGCCCTCGCTGATTTCTTCCAGACCGGCCAGCATCCGCAGGCTGGTAGACTTGCCACAGCCGGACGGACCCACAAATACCAAGAACTCGCCATCGGGAATATCGATGCTAAGGTCCTTCACAGCTTCGACATCGCCCCAACGCTTCGTAACATTTCGATAGGATACACTCGCCACGGGTTTCCTCCCATTTAGTATGGATGATATATAGGTGAGCAAAAAACGCCTGGAACGACACAAGTTCTCTTTGATGCGTTCTATTATGGCATTGGACGGCAGTTAAGACAAGTTATTTTATGCAGCCGTCGCCTGCAATCTCTCACAGCCGTTAAGTGCTTCACTAGCTGTCTGTCGAATAACCATCCGTGAATTGATCGCGCGGGGGCGCTGCGTGCTGCACCCGGCGCGATTTCTGGATAAATTCTCAGTGTCGGAAATGCCGGACATTCGTGAAAATCATCGCCATGTCAGCCGCATTCGCTGCGTCGATCACCTCCTGATCGCGGATCGAGCCGCCCGGCTGCACCACGCACGTAATCCCCGCCTGGGCCGCTACGTCGACAGCGTCGGGAAACGGGAAAAACGCGTCTGACGCCAGCGCGGCCCCTTGCGCGCGCTCCCCGGCTTTGGTGACGGCCAGCCGGGTAGCGTCGACGCGGCTCGGCAGCCCGCCACCGATCCCGACCGTAGCTTGCGCCGTTGCGACCACGACCGCGTTGCTTTTCACAGTCTGCACGGCCTTCCAGGCAAATCGCATCGCCTGCAGCTCATCCGACGTTGGCCGCCGGGCCGATACAACCTGCCAGTTCGTATCGTCGGGATCGCCCGTATCTGGCTGCTGGATCAGGAACCCTTGCGCGATGCTGCGGATTTCCAACGCCGCCTGCGGGTCACGATCAGGGATGCGCAGCAAGCGGCAGGTCTTGCGGCTCTCACCCAGAAGCTGCTGCGCGGTCGGCGTAAAATCCGGCGCGGCAATCGCTTCGACGAACAGCGTCCCTAGCGCTTCCACAAGCGCGTCATCGACCGGGCGATTCACCGCGATCACGCCGCCAAACGCCGACACCGGGTCTGACGCCAGCGCCAGCGGGAACGCCTCTGCCGCCGACTGCGCCGTTGCGATTCCGGTTGGCGTCAGGTGTTTGACGATCACGACGGCTGGTGTCTCAAGCGCTCCCACCGCGCGCCATGCGGCGTCGAGGTCCAGCAGGTTGTTGTACGACAGTGGTTTGCCGCCCAGCAGCTCGCCGCCAAGCGGCGTCTCATCCGCACGCGCGGCGTACAACCCCGCCAGTTGGTGCGGATTCTCGCCGTAGCGCAGGTCACGGATGCGCGTCAGTCCGAGCGACAGCACGTCCGGCAGGACATCAGCCTGAGCTGCCGGCGGCTGGAATTCGCGCAGCAGGTACGCATGGATCGCCGTATCATAGTCGCGCGTCAGCCGGAACGCTTTGACGGCTAGCTGCCGCCGCAGCTCCTCATCGACGCGCCCGTCCTCAACCAGGCGCGCCAGCACCAGCGGGTAATCCGCCGGATCGACCAGCACCGTCACTCGTGCGGAATTTTTGGCTGCCGCCCGAACCAGAGTCACACCGCCAATATCGATCTGTTCGATGGCATCCTCCAACGAAACGCCGGACTGTGCAACCGTCTCCTGGAAAGGATACAGGTTGCAGACGACGACGTCAATCGGCGCGTAATGGTAGCGGCTCAGCGTCTCCATGTCTTCCTTCGTATCACGCGCCAGGATCGCGGCGTGAATCGCCGGGTGCAGCGTTTTCACTCGCCCGGCCAACATTTCCGGGGCCTGTGTCACGCGCTCGACCGGGGTGATCTCCAACCCGGCGAGTTCCAATGCGCGCGCCGTCCCGCCGCTGGCGACCAGGTCCCATCCCAACTGGTGCAGTCCTTGCGCAAACTCGCTCAAGCCTGTCTTATCGTACACACTTAGAATGGCCCGAGGCATGTGTTTCCTTCCTTCGTATGCAGCACACGCTGCCCAACCGCCGTGACTATACCGCGCGATGGCCCGCCGCGCACTCAGCATTTCGCACAATGTCGCCCGCGTTTCATCGCCGGTCAAATTCTAAAGAAATTCCCTAAAGTCTATAGATATCTACATGACATTATACATGAAACTACTATTCATGGACATACAACGCCCGTTTCTCGGTGATTTATATGACCGTTACGATAAATTTAAATTGACTCGACATAGCCTGAAATGTTCTAATAGAGTTAGTATTATGTTCACTTTCTCGCACAGTGTGCGCGATCAAGGCCATTCCGGAGAAATAGCCGATCGTTTGGTCGCCCATTACCACCGAGAGCTTGCTTTTGCTCCCCTTCCTCTGGGAAGGTCTTCCCAGGGGATGAGGTAATTATCTTCCTGGTACACGGATGAATCTGATGGTCTGAATGTTGTTCCGTAAGGGCGCTGCTTGCTGCGCCCAGTCGACCCGGCAGAATTAGTCTGGCCATACGTAGCAGAGGAGGCGTAGTTCACACAAACACGGCGTGGACCGTAAAGGAGTCCAAGATGCAAAGCCACCGGATCGGTCACGTGATTCGCGTAGGTCGTGGCTGGGCGGATGTCACGGTTGATCGCGGGATTCAGCGTATCAGCACCCGTCCAGGGCTGTTGGTGAAGGCAGGCTGTTACATAAAGATCATTCACGAGGAGGGAGTTGCGCTGCTTTCTGGTGAGAAGTCTCGTCCAACAGATTTTTTGCAGTAACCGGTCACAGTTGATAGTGTGAGTTCCGTGCAACCTGACCCCCCCCCCATTCGCCGCCGGGCGGCTCGCCCGGCTTTTTGTTCCCCGCCGAAAACTACCCCAACTGGGCGCCATGCCAGACCA
>CAYMTN010000106.1:0-17337 GCA_964393335.1 uncultured Anaerolineaceae bacterium | reverse complement strand
CAGGGCATGGAAGGTGACGTGATCACGATGTCGGACATCTTCGAGTTCGAACAAACGGGCCTTGAGGCGGGCAAGGTAATCGGGCGTATTCGCCCGACCGGGCTGCGGCCCAAGTTTATCGACAAGATCGAAGATTCTGGCATCCATCTGCCGCCGACGGTCTTTGGCATTGGCTCGCAGCGCTACTAGGTAGTGTTGGCATTTGCGCTTATGAACTGCCCTGGTTACAGGCAGGAATGTCAATACGGCCTAATCACCCGCTGCCTGATAAGGTTTGCTGGTACAATAGGCATAGAAGCGTGGGCTTATAGGGAGGCCAATCGAGCATGGAGATCTTAATTGCCGGTGGCGCTGGTGTGCTGGCCGTCATCATCCTGGTGTTTGGGATCATCAGCATTCGGTCTGAGCGCCAGGCAGAAATCGAAGAGCGTCTGGGACGCTACACGTCTGAATACGGCAGTTTGCTCGCCGGATTTGAGGACCTGGAAACGCCGGTTTCGTCCGAAGATGAACAAAGCGCGATTGCCCGGCGGCTGGATGCGGCGCTCGCCGATCGCGGTTTTGCGAAAAAATGGAGCGTTCAGCTGGCGCGTGCCGACCTGAAGCTCACGGTGGCCGAGTTTTTCTCGCTGCACATTATTTCCGCATTTGGCGCGTTTTTGGTGGGAACTGCGCTCTTTGCCACGCCGATTGGCGGCGGGGTGGCCGGTATCGCCGGGTTGTTTATCCCCCGTTTTTACGTGGCTCGCAAGCAATCACAACGACTGCACAATTTCGAGGGCCAACTACCGGATACGTTGTCGCTGTGGGTGAATGCGCTGCGCTCCGGTTATTCGGTGCTGCAATCGATGGAAGCTATCGCCAAAGAATCGCCTGATCCAACATCGGTTGAATTCCGGCGCGTGGTGATGGAAGTCCAATTGGGCATTCCGATGCAAGACGCACTGGACCACCTTTTCAACCGGATGCCAAGTGACGACCTGGACCTGGTGAACACAGCCGTCAACATTCAGCGCGAAGTTGGTGGTAACCTGGCGGAGATCCTTGAGTCGATCAGCCATACGATTCGTGATCGTATCAAGCTGAAGGGCGAAATTCGCGTGCTGACATCCCAGGGGCGCATCACCGGCTGGGTGATTTCGATGCTGCCGATTGTTCTGACTCTGTTTCTGTACGTGGTTAGCCCGCACTATATGGGGAATCTGATCGAGAATCGTATGTGTGGTTGGCCGATGTTAGGCTGTGGCTTGGGGCTGATTGGAACCGGCGCTGCTCTCATCCAGAAAATCGTTGACATTCAATACTAGCTCGTGTTGATAGTGCCGCCTGTGACAGAAGTCACTCTGGCCGATCACTATTAACACGGCTGAACTTTGTAGACTAGGAGGCCATTCATGGGAACGGCTGCCATTATTGGGTTGATCGTCGCCGGTGTCATCTTATTGGGCGGGCTGATCATCGTCGGAATGCGTGATGACGAAGATGTGGATCCGCTTGAAAAACGTTTGCAGGAATACGGTGATCGTGATCTGCCCGAATCACTCGAAGAGCTTGAGCTGTCGCTGAGCACGCGAGAGCGTGTCATCATTCCTATGTATCGCGGGTTGGCCCGTTTTGCCGTCCGGTTTACGCCTGAAAACCAGATCGAAAGCATCCGGCGGCAGATCGAACTGGCCGGAAAATCGCAAACGATGGAGCCGGTCGCCTTCTTCGGCCAGCGCATCGCGTTGACGATTGGGTTGGGAGTTGGCGCGTTTGTGATGTTCTTCTTCCTGACGAACTGGGGCGTGGTCAAGGGCACGCTGGGGACGATTGGCGGTGCCGTCTTGGGGTACTATCTGCCGGCGCTCCAATTGCAGGGCCAGATCAGTCGCCGCCGGGATCAAATCCTAAAAAGTTTGCCAGATGCGCTGGACTTGTTGACAATCTGTGTAGAGGCCGGTCTCGGTTTTGAGCAGGCGATGAGTAAGGTCTACGAAAAATGGGACAACGACCTGGCGATTGCGTTTGGCCGTGTACTGCAAGAGATTCAACTTGGCAAGCGGCGCAGTGAGGCGCTGCGCGATATGTCAAACCGCATGGACGTGCCGGACGTAACCAGTTTTGTCGCGGCGCTGATCCAGGCTGAGCAGCTTGGCGTGAGTGTTGCCAAGATTCTGCGCATTCAGTCGGATCAGATGCGTGTCAAGCGCCGCCAGCGCGCGCAGGAAAAAGCGCAGCAGGCCCCGGTGAAAATGATGCTGCCGATGGTGTTGTTGATCTTTCCGTCGATCTGGATCGTGCTGCTGGGGCCATCGGTGATTATTTTGATGGAATCAGGTGTAATGGGCAGTTTTTGATCGGAAAACTGGTCGGATCGTCATCGTCAAACCGTCTATGAAAATCTCGATAAAACTCCTGGCACAGCAGGCAGCCACAACGGCGCTCGATCTTCTGTTTCCGCCGCAGTGTGTGAGTTGTGAGCGTGTGGGGAGTTTTTTGTGTGTAAAATGCCTGTCCACTATTACCCAGGCCCCACCGCGCGATGTGCAGGGGCTGGATGGCGTGTGTGCGCGCGCGAACTATGAAGGTGCGATCAGCGCGGCGATTCATGCGTTCAAGTATGATCGTCAGACGCGGCTGGTGGAATCCCTGGGAGACCTGCTAAGTGAAGCGGTGAACGGGATGGCGTGGCCGGTCGATCTGGTGACGGCGGTGCCGCTGCATCCCAACCGGCTGCGCGAGCGGGGCTATAACCAGGCGGCGCTGCTGGCGACCTATCTGGCTCAGACAGCCGGGTGGGCATTTGTTCCTGATGCCGTCACCCGTGTGCGAGAAACCGCCAGCCAGGTTCATCTGGATGCGCAGGAACGCCGGGTTAACGTGGACGGCGCGTTTGAAGCTGTCGTCGAGAGGGTTGCCGGGCGGCGGGTGCTGGTAATAGACGACGTGCTGACAACCGGCGCTACGTTGGCCGCGTGCGCGGATGCGCTGCGCGCCGCCGGGGCGAAGGGTGTTTATGGGGCTGCAGTTGCCGGCGCGGTGTTTTCGAAAGTGCGCGATACGGGGATGCCCGTATAGTGTGGTGTTGTGAGCGGATTGCGGCACGCTAAAAGGAGATAGCTATGGAACTCAAGATTCACGCACGAAATGTTGATGCGACGACAGATTTGCAGGAGCATGTCGAAAAGAAGGTGAGCAGGCTGGACCGGTATCTGCCGAATATTCAAGAAGTGCGTGTGGACCTGGCAATCGAGAAGCGTAAGCAAGGCCTGGACCAGTGTATTGCCCAATTGACCGTGCGTAATACGCGCGGGGTGATTCTGCGTTCGGAAGATAAGAAACAAACCGATATTTATGCCGCGCTGGATGTGGCACTCGATAAAATGTACCGGCAAATCGAGCGGTATAAAGGACGTCGTAAGCGGCGTGGGAGCAACCGGTTCGTCGAGCCGGAAGCGGAACTGGCGGCGATGGAGCCGGTACCGGTTGACCTGGACGAAGACGACGAAGAAAAACTGGTGATCGTGCGCCGCAAGCAGGTGGCGCTGATTCCCATGAGCGAAGAAGAAGCCATCGATCAAATGGAACTGCTGGGACACAGCTTCTTTATCTTCTACAACGCCGAAACTGCAAAAATCGGCGTGTTGTACCGCCGCGAAGACGGGAATTATGGCGTGCTGGAGCCAGAAATCGCCTGATCGCCGGTGTTGGCCTATGCAAGCCGGGGGCGCTGCCTCCGGCTTTTTCATTGTTCTGGCGTTCTTTGAAGGACGAGACGATGCGCTTCGAAACGGTGGGAGCTGTTATTCTGATCGGGTCCGGCGGCAAGAGCCGCCCAGAACAGCTCGTCTATCAGGCTGTGCAGGCGGCGGTGCTCGATCTGCTAGACGTGTTGCACGCGCAGGGAATCCAGCCGGTGGTCGTAGCCGGGCCGGACCTGGCGTGGCTGCCGGACCAGGAGCCTTTGATCCGCGACATCGACAGCGCCGGACCATTTCACTTTGGCAGGCGGCTGGCCGGGCTGATCGAACAATACGATCTATCTCCCGTGATGTATTTTGGTGCTGGCAGCGCGCCGCTGTTGGATCAAGACCTGGTTGGTTTGATGCACGGAATGCTCAGCCGCTCCGAATACGGGCGGGATAGCCAGATTCCGACCCATATTGCGCTGACGAACAACTTGCATTCCAGCGATTGGATCGGGTTGACGCATACTGCCGACGCCCTGGGAATCATCCAGCAGGCCGAACGCGATAACAGCCTGGCCTGGATGCTGCAAGAAAACTGGGATTATGACGTGCGCGTGCTGTCTGGCGCGCGCCCGGTGTCAAGCATGGACCTGGATACACCCGCCGATCTGGCGATTGTTCGGCAGCACCGGCTGTGTCCGCCGCATCTGGCCGAAGCGCTGCACGACCCGCTTCTGGACCGCATTCCGGTGGGGCGGATCATCGACGTGGCGGCGCGGGACGGCAGCCGCCTGGCGTTAGTGGGGCGCGTCTCGCCACTAGCATGGCAGGCGTTGAGCAAAGCGACTCAGTGCTGGATACGTGTATTTTCGGAAGAGCGCGGCATGGTCGCCAGCGAACGCCTGGCGCGCGGCGAAGTGCAGTCCCTGATCGGCAGGCTGGTGGAACTGGTGGGGCCGCAGCAGTTTTTTGAGGAACTGGCACGCATTGCCGACGCCGCGATCATCGACTCGCGGGTTCTAATGGCGGCGTGCAGTCACTATCCTGGCGACGCAGAACGGTTTGCGTCTGACCTGTTTCTGACGGAGACGATTCAGGACAACTGGTTGCGCGACTTCACCGAGGCTGCGGCTCAGGCTCCAATCCCGGTATTAATGGGCGGACACGGCGTCGTCGCCGGAGGGTTATACGCGCTGGCCGATATTATCACCGCGCGGCACAGGCCGCTGCCATCCTGAACCGGTTACCGGCGGTATAAGCGGCGCAGATGGACGTATTTTTGCAGTTCGTACCACGCCATCAACAGGCTTAGGCGCAGCCCGTGCAGCCCGTCCCGGTACCCGCGCAGCGTGATAAAGCGCCAGATGAAATGGCGTACAGGCCGGGTGATGAATTTGTGCGGCTTGGGCTGGACGCCTTCTTCCATCAGGATACGCGCGTCGTACTGCACGTAGCGGTTTTGTTTGGTCCTGAATTGAGCAAAACTGAGATAGTTGTAGTGAACAAATGGCTCTTTCAGGTAACCCGCGTCGCCGTCGAGAATAACCAGCTCGTGAACCTGCCGCGCCGGGTCGTAGCGCGCCTTGCCGCGCCGCAGCAGCCGCATCTGGTAATCAGGATACCAACCGGTGTGCAGCGTTAGCTTGCCAAAAATGTAGTTATGGCGTGGTATCCAGTAGCCGCTGTGATCGGCGGCTGCGATAACGGAACGGATTTCGATGGCCTGCTGCGGGCTGGATCGTTCGTCCGCGTCGATGAACAGAATCCAGTCCGCTTCGACGGCGTGCAGAGCGTCGTTGCGCTGCTGGGCGTAATGTTCAAAACGGTTGCGGATCACCTCCGCCCCTGCGGCTGCCGCCAGCGTCTCCGTGTTGTCGTCGGTGGATGAATCGAGGAATACGACAACCCGGTCAGCCCATTCCACGCTGGCGATACAATCCCGAATATGCTGTTCTTCGTTATACGCCAGGATCACGGCGGCGATACTCATGGTACCCTCACAGCGATTGCACTGTGCGATAGGCAGCGATCAATGCGTCGCGCTCATCGCGTGATACTGTCCCGGTTTCACACGCGCGTTCGGCCAGCCATATCTGGCGCTGCATGCCGAGTCGCAGCAGGCGGCGGGCCAACCACAGCTTGAACGGCGAGTAGTACATGCTGAACAGCCGCAGGCGGCTGCGCCACAGATTCACAACGCTCTGCGGGCGCACCTGGCTGGTGCTCTGCCCTGCCAGGTGTGTGACTCGTGCGTCGGGAACCGTGTAGATTTCCCACCCGGCGCGGCGGATGCGCATACTCCAGTCGATTTCTTCGCAGTACATGAAATAGTGCTCGTCAAACAACCCGGTCTGCTGGATGGCTTCGCGGCGCAGCATCATGGCTGCGCCCAACGTGTGATCGACGGGAAACGGCGCGCCATGTTCGTAGGCGGCGCGTGGATAGCGTCCGTTGAAGGCGCTGTCGTGCAGACGACCCGGCACCCGGAACAGGTCCACAATCATTTGACCCAACCCAGGGAACATGAACGCCCCGTGCTGAAATGAGCCATCGCCGTATGCCAACTGCGCGCCGACTACGCCCGCTTGCGGCAGGCTCAACAGCGCACCATACAGCGCCCGGGTTGCGCCCGGCTGCGTGCGCGTGTCCGAATTCAACAAATAGACGGCTCTGGGCTGCTGGCCGGCATCTCCCGCGCCGGGCGTGTCACTGAAACCCATCGCACGCAGCGCATAATTATTCCCCGCTGCAAATCCCAGATTCGTGTCGCTGACAACCAGCCGGACCTGCGGAAAGTGAGTGCGGACGGCGTCGGGCGTGCCATCGGTGGAGGCGTTGTCGATGACCCACACGTCAGCGCCAGGGCTATTGACATCCAGGTCGGTTATCAGCGTGCGCAGCGCGTCAAGCGTTAGCTCGCGCGTATTCCACGACACGATGATGACGGCTAATTCTGGCGGCATCACACCGGACTCCTGGCCGGGTAAACAAACGGCGCGAGCACGCTGGCTGCGCCGTTTGATTGTGCGTATCGGTCAGCGCATGTTATTGGCTGAACGTCATATCCACTTTCGTGTTCGTGATCAGCGCCTGCACACGGGCAAAATCCTGAGCATCGACGTTAAAGATACCGGTCGCGTCGAGCAAGTTCTTTTGGCGCTGCGTACCGCTTGTGCGGTCATTCAAGAATTCTGAGACCGCGTCCGTGATGCGCTGGCGCATATCCTGGGGAATAGTCTGGTTCGGCGGGAATACCAGCGTTTCATACGGGATGACATTGGCCGCGTAGCCTTGCCATTGCAGCGGGTCTGCAGGCGAAACGACGTTTCCGGCGGGACTCAGCACTTTGATGCGATTGGTTAGTTCAGCGGTTGAGACTGTCTGCCCAGGCGCGCTCAGATTGTCTGCTAGCTGTGGCAGCAGATCGTCGAAACGCTCCGGCGGCAGTGAAACAGCCGCGCAATTGCCGTTCGCCAGCGCGCTTAGCATGGTCAAATCGTCAGGGTAGTCGTACACGTTACCGAGGTCAAGCATCGGGTCAACGCCCTGGCTGTCCATGACAAGGCTGGGGAAAACCCAGCTCGTAAAGAGGTCCTGCTCATTGCTGCGACAGAACGTCTTGCCTGCAAGCTGGCTCATCGTCGTAATCTCGGCGGATGCCAGAATCTCGGCAGTCTGGCCGATGGTCACCAGCGGCGGTCGCCCGCGTTTGATCGCGAGCGTTGGCACCGCGCCACACTTCGCTTCGGCGGCCACGTAGGTATAGGCGCTGACCCACGCAACATCCGGTGCACCGCTGCACAGCGCCTCAAGCGCGGTGGTTTCGTTGGTGAACGTGACTGAAAAGTCCAGGTCCAGGTCATCGCGCAGCCGCTGCTGCAATTGGGTAGCGCTTTGCCGGGCGTCGTCGGTCGGTTTGTCGCCGTACAGCGTGATCTGGATCACGATCTGGCGTTCGCCCTGGCCCAACACCGGCGCAGCAGGCACGCCCGGCAGCGGCGTGGATCGTTGGGTGGGCGTGGGCGGGATACGCGTGGGAATGTGCGTCGGGCGCGCATCGGAACTACCGCCGCATCCGGCTGCCAATATGGCCAGGAGCAGTAATCCGGCGATCAGATTTCGCTTGAAAAATGGTGCCTGGTGTTTGATGTCACACCTCCCCCGCTGATGCCAACACTCATTCCACATGGTACAGCACTTGCCCGGTCGCGGCAAGATGGGCACCGCCGGTTAGTTGTTTTCATCAGGTGGCAACACCAGTTCGATTTCCCGCGCGCCGACGCGTTCCTGGAATGGGGGGATGCCCACGTCTTCATGGATCAGGCCCGCCCAACAGAACTGCGGGTTGCGTGCTTTGCGAATCGTCGTCATGCGGATGGCTCCCCACACCTCGGCCTGCTGGCCCGGCAGCAGGTAGTAATAGGTTTCGCCGGTTTCGTCGTCGTAAACGGCTTCAAGCTCGTCTTTGGGAGCCAGCGCCCACCGCCAGGGAAAATCGCTGTAAACAGTGTCACATTTGATGCCAACCCGCCATGCCCCCGACTGCTCAAAGGCATTCAGGCTGGCGGCAGTCTGCTCGAACTGGTACACCGTGCCAGGGAACGGCCCCGCCGTGCGGATCGGAGTCGAGCTGTAGTTGCTGACTGTCAGCTTGAACACCAGCAGGTCGCCGCGAACCATCGTGATCGACGCCAGATCGGAAGCGATTCCTTCCGGGTACGGGTATGTGTCGCCGGTCGTGTCGGCGTCGGTGTAGTACCGTTCGGCGTAGGGAACTTGCTCAAAATACACGACAGCGCCCGTAGTCTGCGGCCTGATCTCGGCTTGCGGCAGCCCGCCATCCTGGATCGTCAGGTCACCGCGCCGGGTGGTACGTTGGCCCTCGGCATCCTGGGCGACGGCGTACACGGCGTATGTTCCGTCGGGCGGCGGTTCCATACCCTGATCCACGCCGCCGTCGTAATCGAATTCGTGATTGCCCATATCGCCCGGCTCGCGGCCTTTTTCGCGTTCGGATAGGTACGAGCGCTCGCCGCTGGCATCTTCCAGGTAGACGGAGAGATTGGCTGGTTTTTCCAGGTAGATGTTGATGCTGGTGCGATCGCGGATTCCGTCCTGATTTGGCGAGAACACGTCGGGATAAATGTCGAAAGTCGAGAGGATCGGCAGGGCGCTGTCGGCGTTGACTACGTCGAGCGTTCCGCTGGCAGAGCTGGTCTTTTCGTCGCCAATCGCTTCGATGACCCAGGTGTAGTGATCGTTGGGGATCAGGCGGCGCTCGATGACGCCGGGCACCTGTTCTTCAGGAAACGTGTAACCATCTACCACGCCGCTGAATTCCACGATGTAATCACCGGAGCTGCGCGGCTCATTTTTGCGGAAGTAGTAGGTCCCGGTTTCGCCTTCCAGGTACACGCTGACGGTCGCCGGTTGGCTGAGCGAGTACCGGATGGTCGTCACATCGTCCACGCCATCTGCATTGGGCGAAATCTGTGTTTTGTCAAATCCGGCGTCCGTCAACAGCGGGCCGGGCTTGCGCAGGATCACGTATCCGACCACGCTCACGATGGCAAGCGCGATCAGGGCAAACAGCAGGGTCAATGTTTTTGAGGTATGCATCGGCATCCTGTTCTTTCTTCGCCAAAAACGCCGCGATTATGCCATGCTGCGTCCGATTGTACCACTCACGATAGTCGATTCGCGCATTCTGTCAGGTGATCGTCATGAAGTCGGCAGCCTGCGACCCCTCCGGGCATGGTTATGGCAGCGAGTTTCGTCTTCTGCCCTTGTAACTAACTCCTTTTATGGGTAGTATGTGGGATATGTGGGATAATCCGTGTCCGGCGGCGGTTTTTGTCTTCCGGAGCGGCGTCGTTAGTGTTTGGGCACATAACGCATCGATATTCATGGAGACCCTATGGTACCGGCACCCCTACAATCTTTTTCAGACGCGATCGATTACCTGTACAGCTTCATTAATTGGGAAGTTGAACGTCACGTCCGTTACGCTCCGGAAGTCATGACCCTGGAGCGTCCACGCGCCGTTTTGGCGGCATTCGACAATCCACATACGCGTTATCCTGTCATACACGTCACAGGCACCAAAGGCAAAGGATCAGTCGGCGCGATGTGCGCGGCGGCGTTTCAGGCAGCGGGCTTACGCACTGGCCTGTATTCGTCGCCCCATTTGCAGGATTTCCGCGAGCGTTTTCGCATCAACAACCAACTGATCGACGAGGATGATTTTACGACGCTCATCAACCAGCTGCGCCCGGTGATTGACACGATCCCCGATATCACGTGGTTTGAAGTCACGACGGCGCTGGCGTTTTTGTACTTTGCCGAACAAGCTGTTGACGTGGCCGTGATTGAAGTCGGGTTAGGGGGCCGCCTGGATGCTACAAACGTGGTGATGCCGCTGGTGTCGGTCATCACCAGTCTGAGTTACGACCATACCCATCTGCTCGGTGATTCGCTGGCGTCGATTGCCGGGGAAAAAGGTGGCATCATCAAGCCGGGTGTGCCGGTCGTTAGCGCCCCGCAGCCTGCTGAGGGATTTGACGTGCTGGCCAAGATCGCCGCCGAACGGCATGCGCCCCTGACGTTAGTCGGGCGCGATTGGCTGTTTGAACTGGTATCGACGGCGCTGGATGGCGAACGTTTTTTGGCGGGACCAGCCGGGCAGCCGCTGGAACCCTACCGGACGGCGCTTACGGGGGAGCACCAGGCGCTCAACGGGACAGTCGCGCTGGCAGTGCTGGATCATGCGCGGCGGGCAGGGATTCTCGTGAGCCAGGGCGCGATCCGGGCCGGGTTTGAAACTGTCGATTGGCCAGGGCGTCTGGAAATTGTGGTGCAATCGCCACAGGTGGTGCTGGATGCGGCGCACAATGCCGAGTCGGCGCGGCGGCTGCGCGTGGCGCTGGATGAGCTGTTCCCGCAGCGCCCCCTGGCGTTGATCTTCGGTGCGTCTGCCGACAAGGATGTGAGCGGCATGTTTGCATCGCTGCTGCCGCCAGTCGATTTTTTGGTCGCGGCGCAGGCCGTGCATCCGCGCGCGCTGTCGACGGCTGAGATTGCGGCGTTGGCGGAACGGCAGGGGTTCGCTGGGACGATTCACCAGGTGCCGGATGTACGACTGGCGTTGCAGCGTGCGACTGAGTTGGTCGGGCGCGATGGGCTGATCTGCACGACCGGATCGTTATTCATCGTCGGCGAAATGCGCACGGTGTGCGGGCTGCCGGTCGGCCATCTGCCGCGCGCCCGCCAACAACCCCTGAAGCCTGCCCGGTGATCGGACGGGCTATGAACGGTATTCATTCACCGGAGACCGCATGATCGGACATGGTATAAGCGATTTTTATAACGTTCAGGACGCGATCCCAGACGACGACGGGTTGATTGAAATTACCCTGATCCCGTTGATCGACTTGGTTGTCTTCCCGAACATGGTTATGCCGCTGCTCGTACAGCGCGAGCAGGATATCGCCGCCATTGGCGAAGCGCAGATTCATCAAGAGACGGTGCTGGGCGTGGCGCAGCGCGATATGAGTCTGGGCGTTCCCAAGCCGGACGATCTGTTCACATGCGGGACCGAGATGGCTTTGGGGCGGTTGATGCACATGCCGGATGGAGGCACGAGTGTGCTGGCGCAGGGCCGGCGGCGCGTCGAAATCGTGGACTTCATTCAGAAGCAGCCGTATTACCGTGTCAAGGCGCGTCCGCTGGCCGAAGATGTGCCTGATTCGCGGGAAGTCACGGCGCTGGTGCGTGCCACCCTGAGTTTGTTTCAGAAGTGCGTTGACCTCAGCCCAAACCTGCCGGAAGAAGCGTATATCTACGCCCTGAACATCGAAGAACCGGGCTGGCTGGCCGATCTGGTCACTTCGACGCTCAATCTGCGCCTGGAGGAGCGGCAGGGGTTGCTGCAAACGGCCAACCCGGTTGAACGGCTGCGCCGGGTCAGCAGCCTGCTGGGGCGCGAATTGGAGGTGCTGGAACTGGAAGAAAGCATTCATTCCCAGGTCCGGCAGGAAGTAGACCGCAGCCAGCGTGAAATGTTCCTGCGCGAGCAAATGCGCGTGATCCAGCACGAACTGGGGGAAATGGACATTTTTCAGCAGGAATTGTCCGAGCTTCAGGACAGAATCGTCGCAACCGATATGTCTGACGAGGCGCGTGAGAAGGCCCTCAAGGAACTCGGACGGTTGATGATGATCCCGCCGATGGCTCCCGAAGTCGGCATCATCCGCACGTACCTGGATTGGCTGATCGATCTGCCCTGGAAAACTGCCACCGAGGATAATCTTGACCTGGAAAACGCGGCGCGGGTACTTGATGCGGAACATTTCGGGCTGCCAAAGGCGAAAGAGCGCATTTTGGAATATATGGCTGTGCGCCAGCTTGCGCCGGAGAAAATGAAAAGCCCGATTTTGTGCTTCGTCGGGCCGCCAGGCACCGGCAAAACATCGCTGGGCAAGAGCATTGCGTTGGCCCTGGGGCGTGAGTTCGTGCGAGTCAGCCTGGGCGGCGTCCATGACGAGGCCGAGATTCGCGGGCACCGCCGCACGTATATTGGCGCGCTGCCAGGCCGTATCATCCAAACGATGCGCCGGGCGGGTACCACCAACCCGGTTTTTATGCTGGATGAGATCGATAAACTCGGCGTGGATTTCCGGGGCGATCCGTCGGCGGCGCTGCTTGAAGTGCTGGACCCGGAACAAAATGTCGCGTTTTCGGATCACTACCTGGATGTCAACTACGATCTCTCCAAAGTGCTGTTTATCACAACCGCCAATTACCTTGACCCCATTCCGCCTGCCTTGTTGGACCGGATGGAGGTAGTAGAGTTTCC
The DNA here is from genome assembly GCA_964393335.1 of uncultured Anaerolineaceae bacterium. Lineage (GTDB taxonomy): Bacteria > Chloroflexota > Anaerolineae > Aggregatilineales > Aggregatilineaceae > CAYMTN01. Next base: position 4,812 of record CAYMTN010000106.1, on the reverse strand, counting down.
CGGTTATGTCGAGGAAGAGAAGCTGAGTATTGCCCGGAAGTTCTTGATTCCTCGTCAGCTTGAGCAGCATGGCTTGACGGGCCAGGGCATCCGTTTTGGCGAGCAGGCTATCCGCGTGATCTGCCGCGAGTACACGTATGAGGCGGGAGTGCGCAACCTGGACCGGGAGATCGCCAAGATTTGCCGCAAGCTGGCGCGTCGCCTGGCCGAAGGCAAACATGTGGCAAAACGGATCACGTCCGAAAGCCTCGACAAGTACCTGGGGCCGCCGCAGTTTATCTCTACCTGGACCGAAGAAGCCGATCAAGTTGGGGTGGCGACCGGCCTAGCCTGGACGGAGGGCGGGGGCGATATCATGGCGATCGAGGTCACGCTGATGCCGGGTAAAGGTGCCTTGATGCTGACCGGCCAGCTTGGCGAGGTGATGCAAGAATCGGCGCAGACTGCGTTGAGTTACGTTCGTTCTCAGGCGGCGCAGTTCGAGATCGATCCCGACGAATTCGACCGGCTGGATATTCACGTTCACCTGCCTGAAGGGGCAATCCCCAAAGATGGCCCTTCAGCCGGGATTACGCTCGCGACAGCGCTGGTGTCTGCCCTGACTCAACGCAAAATCCGCCGTAATGTGGCGATGACGGGCGAAATCACGCTGCGCGGGCACGTCCTGCCGGTGGGGGGCGTGCGCGAGAAGATTCTGACGGCTCACCGGGTCGGCGTAACCAAAGTGTTGCTGCCCAAGCGAAACGAAAAAGACCTGACCGAGATTTCACGACGGACGCTGCGCGGTCTGACCGTTGTGCTGGTTTCCCACATGGACGAGGTGCTCGAACACGCGCTGCTTCCGGTCCAACGTGGGCAGCCGGATATGTGATAGGGTGCAGGGAACAATCATGGATACCACAGACGTTCAATCCACGCATTTGCGATTTTTCAAAACCGATCAGTCCATCGATGAAGAAGAGGCGATGGCACTGCTCGAAGGCGGGCGCTGCGAAGAAGTTGATTGGCTGCCGGGGCGCGCGCTGGTAGGTGACGTCGCGGCGATATTGGCCGCGATGGCTAACACGCACGGCGGGACGCTGCTGTTGGGTGTTGCGCCGCGTTCTGACAGGCCGGTGGGCGTGGATGACACCGATAACGCGGTCAACCGCGTCCTGGAGGCCGCCCTTTCGATTGAGCCGCCATTGATCATTCCCATGCCACACATGATCCAGGTCAAGGGAACGCAGATGGTGGTCGTGCAGATTCCGCGCGGCATGCCGTATGTCTATGCGCTGGATGGGCGCTACCTGACGCGGGAAGGTACGGCCAATAACCCGTTGGTGCCGCACCGGCTGCGCCAGTTGATGCTCGAACGCGGTGACGTGACATTCGAATCAGAACCGGCGCGTCATGCCAGAAAAGAAGACCTCGATTGGGAGCAGGTTGAAGCCTATGCGGCCAGCCTGAGCGGCATGGGGGGCATTTCAGCCGAGCAGGTGTTGATCAAACGCGGCTGTTTGCTGCGCCGCGATGATGACAGCGTGCCGACGAATGCCGGGATTCTGCTGTTCGGCAGAGATCCGCAGCAGTTCATACGCGGGTCCGATATCACGGCGGCGCGATTCGGCGGGAAGGAAATGGGGGACGTATTTACCCGGCAAGATATCAATGGTACACTTCCGCATCAAATCCGGCGTGCGGAGACGTTTTTAGTCGATAACTTGCGCAAGGGCGTGCAGTTGGGCGACAAAATGGCACGCACCGAGCAGACCGAATATCCTCTCAAGGCGGTGCGCGAGCTGGTCGTAAACGCGGTCGCACACCGGGATTATAGCATTCAGGGGGACGGCATCCGGCTGTATCTGTTTGGCGACCGGCTGGAGATCACCAGCCCCGGCGGCCTGCCTGGCCCGGTAACGGTTGATAACATCGTCGATGAGCGCTTTTCGCGTAACTCGGCAATCGTGCAAGTGCTGTCCGATCTGGGATTCATCGAGCGGCTTGGTTACGGCGTAGACCGCGTGATTGCGTTGATGCGCGAGGAACATCTTCCGGAACCGGTGTTCGCAGAAACGGCGGGCGGTTTTCGTGTCACGCTGCATAACAAGCCAGTGGTCGAGGAAGAAAGCGGCGAACCGGACTTATTTGGCGGTGTTTTTCGTGGCGAGCACATCAACCGCCGCCAGGAGTATGCCCTGGACTTTCTGGTCAATCGGAAAAACGCGCGTATCACGAACAAGGATTTTCAGGAATTGTGCCCGGACGTGCATTCCGAAACCCTGCGCCGCGATTTCGCGGACCTGGTCAGCCGGAGCATCCTGATCAAGATGGGCGAAAAACGGGGTTCGTACTACGTCCTGAAGAAACAGCAGCAGAAGAAATAGCGCCGGGCGTTGGGCAACAGCCTGCCAATCGTCGCAGTCAGCAGGGCAGCGCTGCGTTATGATATGGGCGTCTTGAGTTGTGTTGGGATATCTGAACGGGTTTTATGTTGAAACTACCTGATTCTAAATGGCTCATTGTGGTTGTCATGCTGGCGCTGGCGCTGACAGCGTGTAATTTTGCGATTCAACCCGACGAACCAACCGAAACACCGACGGTGACGCCATCATCTACGGCGACGGTGACCGCCACCGCCACGACCACGGTGACGCCCTCGGCCACGCCGTCACCGACCATTACCTTGACGCCGACGCGCACGCCAATGCCGACGATCACGCCGGTTCCAAGCATGACGCCAACGCCAACGGCGACACCGTATCCCGTGGTAGGGCTGGCATACGACCAGTGGACCCCGGTTGACATCCCTGACGAAGTGCGCACCGGTCTGGTTCGCCCATTCTTTGCGATTGCCAGTGTAAATGAAAAGACCGGCGGCACGTCAAATCCTGATACGCCCCAGCCTGACAAAGAAGTTGAGACGATCTATCTCGTCGATCCGGCCAATGGACAGTTGATCGAGCTGTTGGACCTGCCTGCCAGTACAGATAACCGCATTTACTGGTCCCCGGACGGCCAGAAGATGGCCTATTTTCTGGAGCCGACCTTGCTGGCCGATAATACGCGGGCCGGGGGGCTGTACGTGCTGAACCTGGATTTGGGGATCAGTCTGCGGCTGTTCAACATCCCATCGCTCAATCCGCGTGGGCTGCCGGACCACCATCCCGTGTGGTCACCGGACAGCACGCGGCTGGCTGTGGCACTGCCAACGGCTTACGATGTGGATATTTTTATTGTCTCGGCAGACGGAAGTGTTTTCCAGAACGCGACGGCGCATGGCTCCTACGATCTGTGGCCTGCATGGTCACCCGATGGGCGGCGGATTGCGTTTGTGTCCGATCGCGATGTGTGCCCGACTTGGGTCCCCGATCAGCCGGGGTCGTGTTCGGCCATCGACGCCACCCCGCCTTCAGGCGGCCACCTGTACGTGATGGATGTGGCGACCGGCGCGGCACAGCGCGTATCGGAAGTGTGGCTTGATGGGCCACCTACCTGGGTGAGTAATTTGCAGGTGGTCTTCACGACCGGCCTGTCCGATCCGTTCTCGGACGAGTCGCAGATCTGGATCACCAACGTGCAAGCGGGCACAGCTCGCCGGGTGTCCGGTGATGACCCGGCGCTGAACCTGGGGGCCGCGTGGTCGCCAAATGGGCTGCAAGTGTTGTATCACCGCGTGAGCGATCAAACCCGGCTTGTTCTGCGGGACAGTAACGGCACGGAGATCAGGTCACTCGATACCTACTTGTTCCCCCGGTATGGCTTTGCGGCGGATTGGTCCCCAGGTGGTGAATGGGTTGCGTTCGGCGGGCGGAACGGGCAGTGCCCGTATGGGCTGGTGGTCGCTCGCAGCACCCTGGAACTCTTTTTTGTCGGCACGACGCCGGGGGCCTGTGACCCCATGTATTCGCCGGATGGCCGGTGGTTAGCCTATACCGGCATACAAACGCGGGCCGGTGCGGCAGATGGCCGGTTGGATCTATATATTGGAGACGCCAACGGGTACGGGGCGCGTAACCTGACCAGCCGGTTGAAAGGTGAGATACGGCCATTGGGTTGGGTCGGCCCTGCCTCGTAAGATAATCGAGCCTTTGCTCTGACAGGAGAGACGTACGAATGACAGCGCGCACTGCCCTGGTAACCGACAGTACCTCGAACTTATACCCTGATCTGGCCGCCGAACAACACATTTATATGGCACCGTTGTATATCGTATGGGGCGAAGACTCCCTGAAGGACGGCATCGACCTGACGGAGCCGGAATTGTTCCGGCGTTTGAGCGAGTCAGATGATATTCCCAAGACGTCACAGGTGTCGCCGCAGGATTTTGCCACCATGTTTGCCGAAGCGCGCGAGGCTGAACAGGCTGACGTCGTGGTGTGCGGTGTGATTTCCAGCGCATTGAGCGGGACGTATGCTTCGGCCATGCAGGCCAAGGAAATGGTCGATTTTCCGGTGCGTGTCATCGATACGCGCCAGACGTCCTGGGCGCTGGGTTACGCCATCCTGGCGGCAGCGCGGGCGCGCGATGCCGGGGCCAGCCCGGACGAGATCGTGAAGGCTATCGAAGATACGGCAGCCCGTACCTGGCTGTTGTTCACGATCGAAAGCCTGGAATACTTGCATCGCGGAGGGCGGATCGGCAATGCCAGCCGGTTGTTAGGCTCGGCGCTGAATATCAAACCCATTCTGGAGCTCAAAGACGGGGTTGTGTCTGCGGCAGACAAAGTGCGCACACGTAAGCGCGCGACGGAGCGCCTGTTGACGATGGCCGCGGAGTACGCGGCGGGGCACCCAGTCGTCCGGCTGGCGGTGATTCACGGGGCCGTTGAG
>CAYMTN010000105.1:453-17431 GCA_964393335.1 uncultured Anaerolineaceae bacterium | reverse complement strand
TTGGGCCAGGTGCGGTGTGATCGACATCTCGCTACGCGCTGGTGACTCACCCATAATGGCCTCCTATGTTACCGGCTCGTCAACGGTGGGGCGTGGCAGCAGCGCCGCGCCTTCGGCAATCGGCTTGACCGCTTCTTCCCACTCAATCGCCATGATGTGCACGCCGGCCACGCCTTCGATTTCCCTGATCTGCTGGATCAACTCAATGCAGATTTTGATGCCTTCGTCTTTCCAGGCGGCTGACCGGGCGCGTTTGTCCTCTTTTGTGAGTTCCTCTTTGGGTTTGTTCCAGGGAGCACCGGCTTGTTCCATGCGGTCGATCAAGTCGTCGGGCACCAGCAGGCCCGGCACGTTGTTTTTCATGTACCGCGCCATGCCGGGGCTTTTGAGCGGTCCGACTCCGGCCAGGATGTACGTCTGCTCGTGCAGACCCAACTGGCGGACTTTTTCCATGTATTCTTTGAACGCGTCGATATCATAGATGAGCTGCGTCTGGATGAAGTTCGCCCCGGCCTTGACCTTCTTAGCCAACCGGTACGGGCGAAAATCCACCGGGTCGGCGAACGGCGCTGCCGCCGCACCGACGAAAAAGCGCGGCTCTTGCCCTTTGAACTCTTCGCCGCACTGGAAAATCCGCCCGTCGCGCATGGCGGTGACCATCGACACCAGTTGGATCGAGTCCATGTCGAACACGTTTTTGGCGGTGGGATGGTTGCCAAAACTCTGGTGGTCGCCGGAGAGGCACAGCACATTACGCATACCCAGCGCGTAGGCACCCAGCAGATCGCTCTGGATCGCCAGCCGGTTGCGGTCGCGGCACGTCATCTGGATGATCGGTTCAAGACCTTCCTGCACGACGATGCTGCCCGCGCCAATGCTCGACATGCGCACGATAGCCGTCTGGTTGTCCGTGATATTGACGGCATCGCAGTTGCCTTTGAGCAGGGCGGCTTTTTCGCGGATCACGCTGCCATCGGCGCTTTGCGGCGGGCCGAGTTCGCCGGTGACGACGAAATGCCCGTGACGCAACAGCCGTTCCAGGTTCGAGCCAGCCAGATACCCGTTACTGGGAGTAGGTTGTGATTCGGCCATGGTGTCACTCTTCCTCCGCGCCCAGGCGCAGGTCACCGCGCACGATCTTACGCGGGCCGCCGTCGCGGGCCGTCTTCCAGTTTTTGGGCGGCTGGATGTTCATCAGCATGTCGAGTTTGCCCATTGCGCTGAGCCGGTCATAGATCAACTGCCACGCGCACGGCGTATCAGGATTGATCTCACAGTGCCCGCCCTCCGATCCGCCGCACGGGCCGTTCAGCAGGGATTTCGAGCAGCGGGCGATGGGGCAGATTCCGCCGGTCAGGCCCAGGACGCAGTCGCCGCACGCCGCGCAGCGTTCCGCCCAGATGCCCTGTTCGGTTGGCATGCCCATGAAGCTGGTGTTGAGGCCGGGCACGACCCACACCTGCGGGAAATGTTCGGCAATCGCCTGCACGCCAATGCCGCAGCCCAGTGACAGTACGATGTCCGCCTGGCCGACCTGTTCCGCGATCTCGTCCAGGTATTCCCACTCGCACTGGCGCTGGACGACGGCATCGGTTACCTGCCTGCCGTTGCCGTCGAGTTTGGTCGCCATGCGCAGCGAGGCGGCCACGATGGCGGCCTCACGCGCGCCACCGGCAAAACACACCGTGACGCAGGTGCCGCACCCGACGACTAACACGCGCTCCGCATCGCCGATCAGAGACTTGATTTCTTCCAGCGATTTTTGTTCGGCTACAATCATAGGTCACTCTCCACGCTCAGAGTCGGATGATGTGTCCAGCGGGCCGCGAAGAGGACTCGGCCCCAACCGGGCGATTTGTTCGGTCATATCTTCTGCCGCAGCGACAAAGGCGCTTGCCATCGCGGCGGACATATTAAACATGCGCACCCGTTCCGGTTCCAGGCCAATCGCGGCGAGATAATCCTGGATGTGTTTGATGCGGCGTTTCGCATTGGTATTACCTTCCAGGTAATGGCAGTCGCCCGGCAGTCAACCGGCGGCCATCACGCCGTCTACGCCCTCCTCGAAGGCGAGCAGCACGGTGAGCGCGTCGATCCGGCCTGTGCACGGAAGCTGCACGATCTTAATCGCCGGGGGGTATTGCATACGCAGCCCTCCGGCCAGATCCGCCGCAGCGTAGGCGCAATGTTGGCAGCAGTACGCTATGATCTGAAGTTCATGGTTCTCCATCGCGGGCAGGCTCCATTCTGTGTCCACGAAACGGGCCAATTTCTCAGGCGAGTCCGACTGCGTCGAGCGGCACGAACCCGGCGGGTGGTGCCAGCAAGGCGTGAGTCTTCGCCGCTAACTGCGCATCCGTGTAATGCATGAGCTGGATCGCTTGCGCCGGGCATTCCGCGACGCACGATCCGCAGCCCTGGCAAACCGCCGCTTCGATCCGCGCCGCGCCGGAGATGTTCCCCACGCCGGTCAGGTCGTGGACGACGCGCGGCACGCCAAACGGGCAGATGCGGACGCACGTCAGGCAGCCCGTACATTTCGACTCGTCGACGACGGCCACGCGCCCGCCTGCCAGCAGCGATTCGCGGCTGAGAATCCGCGCCGCGCGCGCGGCGGCGGCCTGCGCCTGGATCATGCTTTCGTCGAGCAGCTTGGGGTAATGCGCCATCCCGGCCATGAACAAGCCATCCGACGCAAAATCCACCGGGCGCAGCTTGACGTGCGCTTCCAGGAAAAAGCCGTGCGCGTCGATGTTCGCCTTGAATAACCCGGCCACGCCGGACGCCTCCGTGTTGGGTACGACCGGCATACTGAGCACCAGCCAATCCGGTTGCAGGCGGACCGGTCGCTGAAGCGCGTGATCCCATGCCCGGACGGTCAGCGTGTCGCCGGTCGTCACCTGCGGGCGGGTGTCGTCGTCGTAGCGCATGAAGATCACGCCGTTCTGGCGGGCCGCCGTGTAAAGCTGTTCCTTGAAGCCGTACGTGCGCAGATCGCGGTAAAGAATGACCACCTCGGCGTCCGGGTTGCGCTCCTTGAGCGCCAGCGCGTTTTTCACCGCGACCGTACAACAAATGCGCGTGCAGAAGTCCTCGGCTGGCCCCACGCATTGAATCATCGCCACCGAAGCGGGCAGGTGCTCGCCAGCGGCCAGCCGCGCCTCGAATTCCTGCTGAGTCAGGATGCGCGAGTCCGTGCCGTAGCCGTATTCCGGCCCCCGGTACTCCTGCGCGCCCGTCGCCAGGATCGTCACGCCATGCTGGATGGGGGTCCGTTGGCCGTGTGCATCGGCGACCACGCTGGTGAAATTGCCCATGAAGCCGCCCGTTTCAACGACCTGGCTGGACGCATGGACCGTGATCAGCGGGTTGGCGCGCACGCGTCCCACCAGCTCCGCGAGGACCTGCTGTGGGTCCATGCCGTTCGAGCGCGTGAAGACGTGGCGCAGATTGCCGCCCAGCTCGGCGTCCCGCTCGACGAGATGCACCGGGAATCCCTGTCCGGCCAGCGAGAGCGCGGCAGTCATGCCGGCGGCCCCGCCGCCGATGATCAGCGCCTGGTGCTGCACCGCCACCTTCACCGATGGCTGCGGCTCAAGCAGCGCGGCCCGCGCGGCGGCCATCCGGACCAAATCGCGGGCTTTGGCGGTGGCGGCGACACGGTCATTGGAATGCACCCACGAGCACTGGTTGCGGATGTTCGCCATCTCGAACAGGTACGGGTTCAGCCCGGCGCTGCGCAGGCAGTCTTCGAACAGGGGGGCGTGTGTCAGCGGCGTGCAGCTTGCGACCACCACCCGGTTGAGCTGGTGCTCCTGAATCTGTTCTGCGATGTGCGAGATGCTGTCTTGCGAGCAGGTGTACAGGTTGTCTTCGGCATGGGCCACGCCGGGCAGCGTCCGCGCGTATTCCGCCACGCCGGGCACGTCCAGATAGCCGCCAATGTTCGTCCCGCAGTGACACACAAATACACCGGTGCGCACCGGCTCGCCGGTGATGTCGCGCTCCGGCGGGAACTCCGGCGTCGTCGTCAGGGTGAAACGTGCGCTGGTGATCCGCGCAGCGGCAGCCGCCGCCGCCCCGCTGGCCTCCGTCACCGATTCGGGGATGTCCTTTGGCTCGCGGAACGGCCCGACCGCATAAATACCGGGGCGGCTGGTTTCCAGCGGGTTAAACTGCACGGTATGGCAGAAACCGTATTCGTCCAACTCGATCCCCAGGCGGCGGCCCAGCGTGCGCACCGACTCCGAAATCTCCATGCCAACCGAGAGCACTACCAGGTCAAACTGCTCGCGGCAGAGTTGGCCCGTCTCGTCTTGATAACGCACCAGCAGATCGTGGCTGTGCGGGTCTTCCTGCACGGCGCTGATCCGGCAGCGCGTATACTGGACTCCGTAATGGCCGCGCGCGCGCTCGAAATAATCCGAATAACCTTTGGAAAACGCGCGCATGTCCATCATGAAGACGTGAATGTCGAGTTCGGGGTAGTGCTCCTTAGCCATGATCGCTTCTTTGGTGGCGTACATGCAGCACACCGCCGAGCAGTAATTGTGGCTTTGGTCGCGCGAGCCGACGCATTGCAGGAACGCGATCCGCCGGGGCGTCTGCTGGTCGGACGGGCGCTCAATGTGGCCCAGCGTCGGGCCGGAGGCAGACAGCAGCCGCTCAAGTTGGAGCGCCGTGATCACGTTCGGGTAACGGCCCAAACCGTATTCCTCGGATAACTCGGCGTGGTAGACCTGGTAGCCCGGCGCGAGAATGACCGCCCCGACGTCGACAACATCCTCGTGCGCCACCATCTCGTGATCGATGGCATTCACGCCGCACGCGAAGACGCAGCTCATGCACTCCGAGCAGACTCCGCACGCCAGGCAGCGCGCCGCCTCACGCTGCGCGGACTCGTCGTCGTACCCGCCCTCGACCTCGGCAAAGTTATCGAGACGCTGCTGTACGGGCAGTTCGGGCATGGGTACGCGTGCCTGCCGCTTGATCTCGCCCCGCGCCAACCGCTCGTCCAGTTCCTGGCGTGAAAGGGTGACGACCGGCAGATCGGGCTTATGCGGCGGCTCCAGGTGATCGCCTTGCAGGTAGCGGATAATCGACCGTGCGGCCACGTGCCCGCTTTCGACCGCCTCGATCACAAACGCCGTGCCGGACACGCTGTCGCCCGCTGCAAAAACGCCCTGGCGCGTGGCCGCCAGCGTGTTGGGATTGACGGCAATCGTCGCCTGTTTGGTCAGGCCGACGCCCGCGTCGTCGGGGATGAACGCCAGGCCCGCGCGCTGCCCCACCGAAAAAATCACCGTGTCGCACGGGATGGCGTGCGTTGAATCGGGCACTTTTTCGACCGCCAGCCGCCCGGCTTCGTCAAAACTGAAAGACGCTACGCGCTGGCATTCGACGCCGCAGGCGCGCCCGCTACCATCGTCGATGATGCGTTCAAATGACCGGCTGGTGTGGAGTACCACCCCTTCCTGCTCGGCTGCTTCGACTTCCCAGGCATGGGCCGGCATCTGCTCGCGGCTTTCCAGGCAGGCCAGGTGCACCTCGCGCCCCAGGCGAACGGCGCTGCGCGCCACGTCGATCGCCACGTTGCCGCCGCCCAACACCAGCACGCGCTGCCCCAGGGGCGGAACCTCTGCCGCGCCGCCGTTCTGATATTTGCCCAGTCGCACGTCGCGCAAAAAACGCGTGTTGATCAACACGCCGTCGAGGTCGTTACCGGGGATTCCTAACCGGATTCCTTCGTGCGCGCCGACCGCAATCAGCACGGCGTCGAACCCTTCGCGGAAGAGGTTGTCGAGGTTGTCGATGCGGTGGTTGAGCCGCAGATCGATGCCCAGGTCGACGATATCCTGCACTTCGCGCTCGATGATGACCGTTGGCAGGCGGTATTCCGGTACGCCGAGCCGCAGCATCCCGCCCGCGACCGGCATCGCCTCGAACACGGTCACGGCATAACCGGCCAGCGCGAGGTCTTGCGCGGCGGTGAGTCCGCACGGCCCCGCCCCAATGATCGCCACCCGTTCGTCATGACAGCTTGTGGCAGGCTCGACCGGTGGGCGCGGCCCGGCATACACCTTATCGGTCACAAACCGTTTCAGTGCTCGAATGTTGATCGGTTCGTCCACCTGCCCGCGATTACAGGCCGTTTCGCAGCGGTGGTTGCAGATGCGCCCACAGATGCCGGGAAACGGATTGTCCATCTTGATCACGCGCAGCGCGTCTTGCCAGCGCCCCTCGCGGATCAGCGCGATGTAACCCTGCGCGCGCTGCCCGGCGGGGCACGCGTCGCGGCAGGGCGCGATGCCGCGTTTTTCGATGGCGTAGGCATTGGGAGTCGCCTGGGGATAGAGCTTGAACGCGGCATGGCGCAGGGCCAGACCTTCGTTGAACGTGTCCGGTACGATCACCGGGCAGACCTGGGCGCAATCACCGCAGCCGATGCACTTGTCGAGATCCACATAACGCGGGCGGTGGTGGAGACGCACGGCGAAGTTGCCGACCTCACCTGCCACGTCCAGCACCTCGGTCTGGGTCATGAGCGTGATGTTCGGATGGCGTCCGGTTTCGACCAGCTTAGGCGAGATCGTGCACATGGCGCAGTCGTTGGTCGGGAAGGTCTTATCCAGTTGGGCCATCTTGCCGCCAATGGCAGATGTGGTTTCCACCAGGTAGACCTTGAACCCCTGGTCTGCCAGGTCGAGCGAGGCTTGCATACCAGCAATGCCGCCCCCTACAACCATGACGGCACCGACCAGGGCCTGGTCTTCGGACGGGCTATGATTCGGCTCATGCATGGGGTTGTCCACGTGGCCCCTCTCTATGCAGATTTCTAGTCGATCTGGGCGATTTGTTAGTCTGTCCTTTGCGCGGGATCAGGGCGTCGTCCTCGGAAACCGACCTCGTCATCCGGTTCATCGACCGGCGGGCGCGGCGCTTCCGCTGGTTTGAGCGGGTTCGGCCCCAATCGTCGAATACGGTCCGTCATCGTCCGGGCAGCTTCGGCAAATGCCTGCGCCTGGCTGCCCGACATGAAAAAGATTTCCAGGCGTTCGCCGCCTAGGCCAATCTCATCCAGGATGTGTTTGGCGCGATCCACGCGGGCCCGCCCGCGCTCGTTGCCGCGTACATGGTGGCAGTTGCCAATCGGGCAGGCCACCAGGTACACGCCATCCGCGCCTTGTTCGAAGGCTTCCAGCAGGTAGCGGATGTCCGTTTTGCCGGTGCACGGCAGCCGCAGAAATTTCACGTTCGCCGGATATTGAAGACCCAGCGCGCCAGCCGTATCGGCGGCCATATAACCGCAGTAGATGCAGTAGAATCCCGTGATTTCTGGCTCAAAGCCGTTGGTTTTGGGTGGCGTACTCATCGCGCGGCCTCCGGTAGCGCAGGCAGCCAACTGCCCAGCCCTCCAATGTTACGCAGCATGATCTGTTCGTCGCTGTAGTTGACAAGCTGAATCGCATTGGCGGGGCATTCGCCGGTGCAGGTGCCACAGCCCTGGCATTCGGTCGCGTCGATAAACGCCGCGCCGCCTAATCCGCCCACGCCGGTCCGCCCTTCCTGTTGGATGACGCGCGGAATCTCAAACGGGCAGGTGCGCGTGCAGGTCAGGCAACCCACGCACTTACTCGGATCGACCTGCGCCACGATGCCGCCCAGGTAAAGCGACTGCTGTGAGAGCAGGGGCAGGGCGCGCGCGGCGGAGGCCAGCGCATGGCTGATACTTTCTTCGACGAATTTGGGATAGTGCGCCATCCCGGCCAGGAAAATGCCCTCGCGCATGAAGTCCATCGGGCGCAGCTTGATCTGCGCTTCCTCGAAGAACCCCTCGCTGGAGAGCGGGACGCGCAGCATGTGCGCCAGCGCCTGGGTGCCCTCGCTGGGCGCGACCGACATGCTCATCGCCACCAGATCCGCCGGTAAATCGAGCCAGCGATCCAGCGAGAGATCGCGCACCCGCACGCGAAGATTCGCGCCGTCTTGTATGACCTCCGGCGGGCAGTCGTCCGCATACCGCACGAAGATCACGCCATGCTCGCGCGCCTGGGCATAAAACTCCTCGCGGAACCCGTACGTCACGATGTTTTTGTACACGACGGTCACCCGGCGGTCGGGTTTGAACAATTTGAGCCGGAGCGCGTTTTTCATGGCGTTCGTACAGCACACCCGCGAGCAGTATTCCATCGTGCCGGGGGGCCGCATGCATTGGAGCATGACGACATCGTCCAGACGCGCGATCGCTTCGGGCTGGTGGATGATTCTTTCCTCCAGGTCGCGCTGGGTGATGACCTGCGGCAGGGCGAGCCAGGGATGGTTGCTTGTTTCGCGGGCGCCGGTTGCCACCAGAGTGATGCCGTGTTCGATCTCGGTTTCGGTGCTGTCGCCATTCTGGTGCGTGGTCAGCACCGCGCGGAAAAAGCCGACATGGCCCCAATGGCGCGTGACCTCGGTCCGCGTGTGCGTCGTGATCCGCTGGTGGGAGCGCACCCGGTTCACCAGGTCGCGCAGCAGCCGCTGCGGATTGTAGCCCTCCGCCACGTAGTACAGGTTCAGGAGGTTGCCGCCCAACATCTCGGCGCGTTCGACCAGGTGCACATCATAGCCGCTGTCGGCAATGGCCAGCGCGGCGGTCATGCCGGTAACTCCGCCGCCAATAATCAACGCGCTGGGGCGGCAGCGGTGTTTATCTTTGTGAACGGGCGCGCCCGCCTGCACGCGCCCGACGGCGATCCGCACGAGTTCCGCCGCCTTTTTGTTGGCGAGATCGGGTTGATCCTGGTGGACGCGGCTGCACTGCTCGCGCAGGTTGACCACTTCCAGCAGGTACGGGTTCAAACCGGCCAGCCGGACCTGTCGCTGGAACAAGGCATCGTGCGTGCGGTTACTGCATCCGGCGATCACCACCCGGTTCAGATTTTCCGCTTCGATCCGTGACTGAATCCGCGCCAGTCCGTCGGGAAAACAGGCGTAATCGAGGGTTTCCACCACGGCGACATCCGGCAAGTGAGACGTCCGCCGGTTTATGGCGTCGAGATCAAGGTGCTCTTTGATGGTGTCACCACAGGCACAGGTGAAAACCCCGACACGCGGCTGTTGATCGCTGACGTCCCTTTCGGGTGGCAGATCATTGGTGGCGAGGAACGGCCATTCACGCGTGTATGGATGGGAGTTCAAGCGGTCGCCAAGCAGCCGCATGACTTCACCGGCTGCGCCGCTGGCGTCGATGATCGTTTCGGCGATTTCTTTCGGAGAAGAAAAAGCGCCGCACACGAACACGCCGGGGCGCGACGTCTGGAGCGGCGTGAATTTATCCGTCTGGCAGAAGCCATGCTGGTTCAACTCGATGTCGAGCAGTTCGGCCAGGTGGCGAGCTGAGGCCGGCGGCTGAAGGCCGGTTGCCAGCACGACCGTTTCGAAGCGTTCTTCGTTGAGCTGCCCGTCGGCGCTGGCGAACTGCAAAATCAGGTCGCGGCTGGTCGGGTCTTCACGAATCCCAGAAACACGGCAGCGAATATAACGAATATGGTAATGTTCGCGGGCTTTGGCAAAGTACGTGCTGTATTCCTTGTTGAAGGCGCGCTCATCCATGATGAAGATCGTACATTCGACGCTGTCACCCAATCGCTGCTTGGCCAGGATCGCTTCTTTGGTGGCGTACATACAGCAGATGGATGAACAATACGAATGCCGCTGGTCGCGCGAGCCGATACATTGCAGCCAGGCAATAGACTTTGGATTCTGGTGGTCAGAGGGCCGGGCGATGATGCCTTCGGTCGGCCCTGATCGACTCGCCAGCCGCTCGTATTGCATCGCGTGCAGCACGTTCGGATAGCGCCCGTACCCCAGTTCTTCGAGTTCGGTCGGATCATATACCTCGAAGCCCACCGCCAGGATGATGGCCCCGACCTCGATGTTCATCAGGCGCGGCTGTGCGGCCAGATCAATCGCGTGGCTGGGACACACCTCCGCGCATTTGCCACAGTCATCGCAGTAGGCTCCGCGCTCGATCACGTACGCATCCGGGGCCGCTCGGGCCGCGATTTTATAGGCGGCTTTGCGCATCACCATCCCTTGTTGGTACTGGTCGGGCCGTTCCACCGGGCACACGTCGGCGCAGTAGCCGCAGTTGATACAGCGTGCCGTATCGACATAACGCGGTTCCTGGCGCAGCGAGACGGTGAAATCACCGGCCTGCCCTACCACATCCACAATATGCGTATTCGTGAGAATCTCGATGTTTGGATGTTGGTTTTGTTCGATGTAGGCAGGCGAAATGGATGGGCGGGTGCAGCCGTAGCCGTGATCGGGGGTGCCCCGGCAGAGCACGCAGTCATGCTGCGGAAACATGTAGCCCAGTTGGGCCACGCGACCGCCCAGGCAGGACGTGTGCTCTACGATGAAGGCCTTGAGGCCCGCATCCGCCAGGTCGAGGGCCGCACGCATCCCCCCAATTCCGCCGCCGACCACCAGAACCGTGCTGACGGCGGATCGTGTTTGAGTGAAGGCTGGATTGGTCATTGGGCCTCCATGTGGGAGTCCCTGAGTGCTGCGATGAAATGCTTCAATGAAATACGATTGGTTTCATTATAGGAGGCTTTCTGACAGGAAGCAACCTGTGTCGGCAGCGGGGTGGATGGCATCAAACGCGCGTCGAAGACCGCTAACATAATCCTCCGACCGGCAATTAGCAAGCCCTGATGGGTCATGTGATGAATTTACACAGCGGCTGAGTCAGGCTAAGATAAAGGGAGCATTACCTTGCAGAGTGTGAGTCAAATCTAATGTTCTCATACCAACACGATCTGGAGTACAGTCATGACTGCTTCCCCGCTTGGTACCAACACTGTTACGCAAATTGGCCTTATCACCCGCAACATCGAAGACGCCGTCCAGGCGTGGGCCGCCGTGCTGGGCGTACCTGCCCCGCCGATCGTCATCACGGACACCGTCGAGCGCGCCCAGACGGAATATAACGGCCAGTCTACCCCGGCCCGCGCGAAACTCGCCTTTTTTGACCTCGGATCGATCTCCCTGGAGCTGATCGAACCACTTGGCGAGCCGAGCACGTGGCACGATCAACTTGCCGCACACGGGCCGAGCCTGCACCACATCGCTTTTGAAGTCAAGGGCATGTCGGAGCGTCTCGCCGCGCTGGCCGCGCGCGGTCTGCCCCTCATCCAGCGCGGGGAGTACACGGGCGGTCGTTACGCCTATACCGACGGTTCCGAATCGCTCGGAGCGATCATTGAGTTGTTAGAAAACGACTGATCCACCCCCTGTTGCGGTGGGCCAGGGTGGAACATGGGCGAAAGGACATATCATGAGGCTGGGTGGACCCGTCTTTGGCGGTTATGACGATCCGCAGACGTGGGTGGACTGCGTGAAAGCATGGGGATACCGGGCGGCGTACTGCCCGGTTTCCATCGACGCGGACGAATCGACCGTGCGCGCTTACGCCGCTGCCGCCGGAGCAGCGGATATTGTGATCGCTGAGGTCGGCGCTTGGAGCAACCCATTGAGTCGGGACGACGACGTCCGCCAGGCCGCTGTCGAGCGGTGCAAACAGGCGCTCGATCTGGCCGACCGGATCAACGCGACGTGCTGCGTCAATGTCGCGGGATCGCGCGGCGAAAAATGGGATGGCCCGGCGGCAGCCGATCTGACCGACGAAACATTCGAGATGATCGTGGAAATCGTACGCGACATCATCGACGCCGTCAGGCCGCGCCGGAGCTTCTACACGCTGGAACCGATGCCCTGGATGTATCCCGATTCGCCGGACAGTTACCTGCGGCTCATCCGGGCGTTGATCGCCCGGCGTTTGCCGTCCATCTAGACCCGGTCAACCTGATCAGCAGCCCGCAGCGTTATTTTAACAACACGGCGTTCCTCAAGGAGTGCTTCGCCAAGCTGGGGCCGTATATCAAGTCGTGCCATGCCAAAGACATACGCCTGGGCGATACACTCACGGTCCACCTGGACGAGGTCCGGCCCGGCCTGGGTGCCCTGGACTACCCGACCCTTCTACACGAGCTGGCTGCGCTGGAAGGTGATATTCCGCTGATGATCGAACACCTGCCCGACGAAAGCGCGTACCGGCTGGCTGCCGAGTACATTTTTTCGGTCGCCCGCCGTGAAAATCTGGCTGTGTAAGGGTACGCGCGATGAAAACGGTTAAAGCGTTTGGCCCCCAGACTCTGCGAGTGGTTGATGTGCCCGATCCGGTACCGGCCCATGACGAGGTGTTGGTGGCGATCAAAGCCTGTGCGGCGGCCTGGGTGCCAGCGTCGTGCTGGAATGTTCCGGCAAACCGGCGGCGTACCAGCAGGCGTTCGACGCCCTGCGAACCGGCGGGACACTCGTCTCGATTGGCGAGGGGGCGCACATCGAAGTCAAGCCCAGTGAGATACTGATCGGCAAACACCTGAACTGGCCTGGCTCGTTGTATTCTACGATGGAGCAGGGCAAGCAGGTTCAGCGCCTGATGCTGCAAAACGAGTTTGGCCCGACGTGTTTTGTTGCGCACCGGTTTTCGTTGGACCAGCTTTCCCAGGCGTTCGGCCAGGTCGTTGGCTGCACGGACGGCATACTAAAATCGATCATGCTGGGAACCTGACGCCGGGCAGGTTTCATGTCACGGTGTCGTCCAATTCCATGCCCAGGGCGTCGTAAAGCTGGCGGCGGCTTGTTTTGTCCTGAGCCAGTTCGCGGTGGGCGTGCTCGGCCACTTCCATCGCAAGGCGAGCCGGTACGACGATCACGCCGTCACCGTCCGCCACGACTACGTCGCCAGGGTGAACCGTCACGCCGCCAACCGCGACCGGCACGTTGTGGGCGTCAAAGCGCAGCCGTCCCTGGACCATGCCCTGAGACGTGAAACGGGACCAGAACGCGATCTGCTGTACGATCACCTCGTCCGTATCACGCACGCCGCCATTTGTCATGTACCCGCGTGCGCCACGCTGCACGCCTGCCAGCGCGTTGTTCGACCCCATCAGCCCGGCGTTGATGCCGCTCTGATCGATCACGATGAAGTCGCCCGGCTGAATCGCGTCAATCCAGGGATAGGTGCACACTTCGTTGTAGTACCAGCCGGACCACTCGGAATAGTCCGCCCCAGTGACCGGCGGCACCGGCCCCTCGAAGGGCAGGTAACGCGCCGTGCGTGCGATTCCACAGGCGCGCGTCCGAAATAGAGGCCGGATATCCGGCGACAGGGAACCGTAATGGTGCATCCCGCACCAGTCCATGCCGTCGCGCACATCCGCCACGCGCAGCCCCGCATACCGGGCCAGCAGCTGCTCGCGCTGGTGATTGTCAGACATGTCTCCCCCTTTTTCTCCAGTTATGCACAGTGACGCCTGCGTCAAACGGGCAAAACGACTGCCTGTGAGCAGGCATCCGCGCCGCCTGACAGACACGCCGAAAAACTGGGCCTGCTCGCTGATTACAATAACGAGCTTATCAGGTCCGCGCAACCGGGTGATTTCGCCGCGTGGCTGCTGCGTTAGGAAAATGGTACCGGTCGGGAGTATTGACAAATTCCGGCAAGTTGTTCTAAGCTATTAGTCACGGGAAAATCTCAATTATACACTGTACATGGGTCTAACAGAATCGTTATCAGTTCGATCCTCAACGGTTCTGGTTCAGCAAATATAGAGCAAGGCAAAGCGCCAGTGGACTATATCGACGCGACCTTGTTACAACTGGCAGACGATTCGACCAGGGATGGTGTATTTGACCAGACGTCCCTGGAGCAGATAGTGTCGGCTGGTTATGACACGGGTGCTCTTTCCATAGCAGGACCGTTCACCCCGGTTTTCGACCGCCTCGAATTGGGTGTTTCGTATGCGCGACCGCTCATGCTGGATGGGAGTTGGTGGTCACCCCACGATAACACCCGCGTCGATGCACGCTTCCAACTAACCGGCTTGCATACCGACTCGTCTCTGCGAGCGGAAGCGTATTGGGACGGCGGTATCGCCATCCGGCTGTCGTACGCCACCAGCCGCATCGAAGCTGTCACGGCCCAGTGGCCGCGCCTGGACGACATCGACGATCAGATCGTGGCCGATCTCGGCGCGCTGCCCAGCGATGCGTCTGCCCTGGAGGCCGCCCGCCGCACGCAGTTGAGGACCCGGCTGGAAGCTGTGATGGCCGATCCTGTCGCGCTGACTGAGCCGGCGCTCGATAACCTGCTCGACAAGGTCGGCGTGGATACGGTGGGCGAACTGCTCGCCGGGCAGATCGACATCCAGCCGCTTTCCGCGTTAAGCGTGACCTATTCCGCCCCTGTCTTCGCGCCCACGTCCCCCCAGGTGCTGCCCATTTCCGCCGCCGTTCTGATCCGCGACGATCCGCTCTCCGTGTCGGAACTCCTGATCGAAAGTAAACGACTGCTGGATGTGTTGACTCACTCCGGCCTAGAACGTGCCCGCGATCCCGGCTGGACAATCCGCCACGATTTTCTGGTGATCTGGATCATTCCTGAGACGGTCTTCGATGACGACGACTGGCCGGGAAGCGGGCCTGGCATGAATGCGACCCAACGTCGGGAAGCTCGTCGGTTGGCCGCAGGCGAATGGCTGGCCCGTGAAGGGATCGGGCTGGTCACGACGGCTGCGCCATAAAGTCCTGCCCATTCATACTGCCCCAGGCGGTAAACGGTCCTTTTTTTGCCGGAGGAAATGATTATGTCCATCCCCGTCGCGTTTCCGTTTATCGAGGTCAACATTGACACGTCCGGCCTGACGCCGGTCGCCCAACGCTCGCCGGGCGTTATCGCCGTCGTCGGCAAAACACCGGCTGGTGCCCCTGGTGGCACCGCTAATGTCAACAAACCCTATGTCGTCGCCACACTGGACGATGCGCAAACATTGTTTGCATCCAAAACCGGCAGCACGCTCAACGAAACCACCCTGTACAACTCGCTGAAGCTGGCGCTCCTGCAAGACCCCAAGCCCTCGAAGATTTATGGGGTGCGCGTGAGCGGCGGCAACTATGCAGCGGCGCTGGCCTCGCTGGAGGCGGCGGACGACGTGACGTTCGTCTCCCTGGCGAATGAAACCAGCGTCGGCACTACCGGCCCGGCCACCGATCTGCAGGCGCTGAAAGAACACGTCGAACTGATGTCGGCGGGCGGCCAGAAGCGGATTGGCGTCGCCATGATCGCTCCCACGGCCGATAAAACTGCGACGTATGCGGCGGACGTGTTGGCCGCCGTCGGCAGCCTCAAAAGTGACTCCAGCCGGATGGTGATGATCGCGGCGCGCGGCGCGGATGGTGATGCGGCAACCGCCGCGATGGCCGCCATCGCCGGGTACCTGCCGCACATCTCGATCGTGTTGAAGAAACTGCGCGGCATCAAGATGCCGGTCGAAAAGCAGTACAGCCCCGCCGAGATCATCGCCCTCTCGGAAGGCAACGTGATCCCGATCATCGATCCGTCGCTGATCGTCGGCGAGAGCCTGCATTTTGCCGAGGGACGCTGTTTTACGACGGATGCCAGCCTGTTGTACGTCGATATCGTGCGGGTGCTGGATGACATTGACTTCCGCCTGAAAGCCGGGCTGATAGGAAGCATTGGTAATGCGCGTATCACCAAGTTTGGCATGTTGGGCCTCAAGACGACGTTTGAAGGTATTTTAGGCCCGTTGAAGCGCCGCCAGGTGATTGATAACTACGCGGTCGATATCCCGGTGCTCAACATCCTGAAGATGCCCGAATCTGCCTGGACTGCGACGGATCAGGCCATCGTGACGACCGCCCGTTCCACGCGCACGGTCGACGTGTTCGTGTCGGTCACGTATGGCCCGGCGGTCCATCGCCTGAAGGTGAATCTCGCGCTGAAGTTCTAGCATAAAAGGAGCCTGCAATGCCTGAATGGAGCTGGAGAACACGCCTCGCCGTGTCGTATCAGGAAGAAGGTGGCGAGGCAGTCCTGATCTCGCCCATTGATTCGTTCACGCCGACTTTTACCCTGTCGGCGGAAGTGCTGCACTCGATCCAGGAAACGCACATCGGCGTGATCTACAACCCGCAGAGTCTCACGTTTTCGATGACGGTCCGCGCCATTGGGGATGTCGCCGCCCAACTGACGGCGCTGGCCTTGAACGGCACGCCCTTCAGCATCATCCTGCAAGAAAACACGGGCGATGACTGGTCGTTCAGCAAAATCGTGATGTCAGACTGCATCATCACCAGCGCTGCGCCCAGTAACGCGACGCTGCAAGGCGCGCCGACCGCCACGTTCTCCGGCTTCAGCCTGGGCGCGTCGATGGAGCCTAACGTGGGTGATACCGTCACGATTCCGCCCGTGCCGCAGGATTGATGAGGCGAGCCGATGACACTTGAAAACTCGGAGCGCCCGCGCGCGGCGCGTGTCCGCCGGACGGGGATCGCGCTCGTGCATGCTGGCGAACTGATTTTGCCTGCTGCCGGAAGCGAAGCGGAGGCGGATCGTGTGGAAGCGGATGAGCGTAACACGATCCACTACCATTTCCCGGTGGAAATCGAGGTGCGCACGACCCCGGCTACCATCGACGTGGAAGAGGTTGTGCAGCGGGCACTTAACCGGCTGGCCGCCCAGATAGAAAACCTGTAAGCGATGCCTGTTCATGTGAACACCCCGATTCGGATCGTGGTTGATCCCCACGCCCTCGACCAGCGCCTCACAGACATCGACGAGGCGCTGTCGGCCACGCTTGGCCGCGCGCTGGAAAACTCGAACGATGTGGTGGTCGAGGAGCGCGGCGGTTATGTCGAGGTGGTCTTTCACGAGCCGCAGTTTACATGGACAGGTGATGGCCTGGATGCCGTGCCGGGGTCGCAGCGCCAGCAACTGCAACGTCACATCACCCAGCAGATTCAACGGGCGATCCGGCGTTCGAGCCTGGCGGAACAACGCAAGGTGGGCGCGGGCGCTCCCAGGCCCATGCCTGCCGATGTATTCGAGGAGCGCCAGCCGCGCCGC
>CAYMTN010000105.1:0-443 GCA_964393335.1 uncultured Anaerolineaceae bacterium | reverse complement strand
GCCTGTACGAGCTGCCGTCCTACGCGGGCGACGGCGGCGACACGGCAGTACCCGTCGAGGGGGAATCGACCGCAGCAGAACGCCCACCGGGTGGCCTGACGGTCGCGGTCTGGGGCTGGCAGGAACTCCGGTTCTCCGAGATGTGGGACGCAGCACGCGGCCAACCGACGCGGCGCGCCTATGAGGAGTACGAGATCGCGGCGGCGGATTTTGGCAGCCCGAACAGCGAAATGCGCGGGCAGATTTTTTTATCCGAACGCGGCATCTCGATCATCATCGAGCGCTCGTCGGACCATACGTATATCTACGTTACGTCGCCGCTGGACAGTCTGACATTCTGGGTGTTTGTCGGGGCGGACGCTGATCCTCCCTGGCAGAGGGTCGATAACCTGCCCCTCCCTGACCTGACCCTGGCGCGTTATCACGGCCCCTACGACGGATCG
>CAYMTN010000104.1:0-17852 GCA_964393335.1 uncultured Anaerolineaceae bacterium | reverse complement strand
CCTGCCAGAACGCATCGTCGTCTATTTCGTACGGCACATCCAGCCGCCACCCGTCGATCCCGAACGTGACCCAATCTTCCGCCACACGAAAAATGAACTCGCGCACCTGGGGATTTGCGGTATTCAACTCCGGCAGCGCGTGCAGTCCAACCCAGGCATCGTAATTCGGTGCCCGCGCGTGGTCGTAGGCGTTGAGCGGAAACCCCTTGATGGTAAACCAGTCGATATAAGGCGATTGCTCACCGCATTCCAGGATGTGATTGAACTGGAAGAATCCCCGGCTGGCATGGTTGAAGACACCGTCCAAGACAATCTTGATGCCGCGCGCATGGGCCGCGTCGATCAGTTCGCGTAATGCGTCGTTGCCCCCCAACAGCGGGTCAACGCGCTCATAATCGTGCGTATGGTAGCGGTGGTTCGATGCCGATTGAAAAATCGGGTTGAAATAAATCGCGGTTATCCCCAACTCCTCCAAATAGTCGAGATGCTCAACCACGCCCAACAGGTCGCCCCCTTTGAAGCCCTGCGGCGTCGGCGGCGTATCCCACGGCTCCAGGTTCGACGGTTTGATGACCCGGCTGCTCCGCGCGAAGCGATCCGGAAAAATCTGGTAAAAGACAGCGTCTTTCACCCAGTCAGGCGTTTTGATAGGCTGTGTCACCGTGATCTCCCACGTAACAGTTGCTGTGCGTGTGAATAAACAAATCCAGTCGAGCGTATAGAGATGGTACCGTCTCTATACCCAGTCGGCAAAACTTTTGTGATACTGAAAAGGGAATTCCTACACAGACCCGCACAAGCAGCACCCTCCACGCTGCTTATCCGGTGTCATCCTCGATGTACTCCGGCGGCGCGCCCCGGAACTCCGGCGCAATCTGAAGCAGGTAGTGCTCGCTCACCACATGCCCGTTGAGCGCATCGTAGAGATCGGGATTTTCGGCACCATCCACAGCATAGCGCCAGCGCTGCCGCCCCACCTGCCGCAGCACAGACCGGCACACGTCACAGCGGACCACGCGCCGCACGCGCGGAATCCCTACCATACGATAACGCCGTTCGTCCAGGTACAGGAGTCCGTCTCCGCACACCGGGCATTCTGACAATACAAATCCTTCGCCGTAGCGCGCAATGTTGGCGGCCTGGACGACGTACACGCCGGTGTAGAGCAGCGCGGCGAGCGCCAATCCGCCACCCACCAGCAGGTAGATCGCTGCCAAGCCGCCGCTGTCACCGCCACCTGGCTCCACAACATTCGTCGCGGGCGGAGCTGAACCGAGATCGGGTCCTGCCGCCGGGTTATTTCCACCAGAATCAGAGCCGCCCGCCGCTGCGACTGCAAGCGGAGTCGGCGTGCTCTCAGGTGTGTCTGTGAGCGTCGCGGTCGCTGATGGTGAGGGGCTGTCGCCTGGAGTCACCGTAGGAGCCAGCGTTTGTGTGGCAGCCGGTGCAGCCGTCGCGGCAGCAGTGACCGTCGGGGACTCGGTCTGTGTCACGGTTGGCAGCGGCGTATCGGTTGGGGCCGGGCTGGGTGTCCTCGTCGGCGGAAGCGGAGTAGACGTTGCGGTGATGGTCGCTGTTGCCGTTGCAGTCGCGGTGGCGGTCGCTGTTGCCGTTGCAGTCGCCGTCTCAGTGGCGGTCGCGGTTGCCGTTGCAGTCGCCGTCTCAGTGGCGGTCGCAGTATCTGTGGCTGCGGCAGTGGCCGAGGCGGTAGCAGGCACAGTCGGCGGACTGGTTACCCCACCCGCCACAGCCGCCGGTTGTTCGGTCGGCATCGCAGTCGGGGTGAACGTGGATGTGTGCGTCGGCGTGACGGTCGCGGTGGGCGTGTTTGTCGGCGTTTCAGTAACCGTCGCGGTCGCAGTTGGTGTATGTGTAGCTGTCGGCGTATTCGTAGCTGTTAACGTCGGAGTCGCTGATGGCGTACTGGTTGGCGGGATCGCGGTATCGGTCGGCGCGGGCGTAACGCTGGCTGTTTCGGTGGCGGTCGCGGTGGCGGTCGCGGACGGCTCCGGCGAGGCGGTATCGGTCGCGGTAGCCGTCTCAGTGGCGGTAGCAGTGGCACTTGCCGTCACGGTCGCCGTTGCCGTGGGAGTCACGGTTGGCGTCATGGTAACCGTAGAGGTATCAGTCGGCAGGCTTGTCGGAGTCCAGGTTGGTGGCGGACTGACAAACCCCGAGGGCGCTGTCGGCGTGATCGCAGTGGGTGTCAACGTGACGCGGCGGCGCGGGACCGGCGTAAAGGACGGCGTCAGCTCCGGCAGGTCGATCACCGGCAGGCGATCAATCGGCTCCACCCACGCCACCAGATCGTAGCGTATCCACCCATACCCCTCACCATACCGGATCAGCACCCAGTCTTCGGCGCGATCATGCGCAACCGGATCGACCACGTCGCTGGTGTACACCATGCCGACCGGCAGATAACCCCGTCCCGGCCCTGATCGGACAAAAGCGCCGTCCGCGCCGGTATCAACCCAATTCGTATTCGGCGTTTGAGTCGGGCCGCCGGGCGTGCTGTAATACAGCGGGCGCGGGATCGGCGTCGGGTCCGTGTCATCGATCACCGGCAGGGAGTCGGGATCCAGTCGCCAGCTTACGCCATCGGCCTGCACCCACCCCTGGGTATACAGGTACGCAATCAAGATCCACTCGCCATCTTCATTACGCGCCAACGGTTGCACCCACTCACCCACCGGCAGCGCGCCAATCGCACTATACTCGATGCCGGGGCCTGCCCGTACATTGACACCCAATGGCACGCTGACCCAATTGATGTTCGGGGTCGCCGTTGGAGCTTCCTGGGCCAGAATCAGGCGATTCAGATCGCCGCCGATGACGACCAACGCCGTGATCAAACCCAAGCAGAGAATCAACAAACGGAAACGCGTGTGGACCATGCCCGCTCTCATTATCGGTAACCGGAAATAACGCCTATCCTACCACGAGCACCCCATCCAAACCAGTTACCTCAGTCCTAAAAACAAAGGGGCGGCGTCGCACGTAATCTGTATCACGAAACAACGCCGCCGTATCTATGCTCGATCGTTGTGGCTGGAGCAGCATCACTGAGTCAGAAGATAAGCAACAAGATCGTTGATCTGCTCATCGGTAAACTGGCCAGCAAACGTCTTCGGCATGATGTTTGAGAAGCTTTCGACGACGTACGCGCTGGGGTCCACGATGGCCTGGTGAAGATAGTCCGCCGCCGTCATACCCGCAACACGCGTGGCCGCCCGCTCGCCTATGCCGGTTAACGCCGGGCCAGCGCCGTCTTGCGCCCCATGACAGCCGCTGCACGTCTGGCTGAACAGCGTTTCACCGTTGGCGGGATCACCTGACTGGACGGTTTCTTCAGTGGCTTCCGGCGTTGCTTCTTCCGTAGACTCGGTGGTTGCCTCAGCGGTGGGCGCGGCGGTCGCTGCCTGCGCCACCGTCGCTTCCGGCGTTGACGCTGCGCCCGACGTCGAACCGCCGCCCGACTCCGCTACAATATAGGCGACCAGCCCGTTGATCTGTTGATCGCTCAACTGAGTGCTGAAGTCCTTAGGCATAATATTCGGGAACCCGTCAACAACGAACGCGCCAGGGTCCACGACAGATTGGTGAATGTATTCCTCCGCCGTCATGCCCGCCACACGCGTGGCCGCTCGTTCTGCCATGCCGGCAAACGCGGGTCCCGCGCCGTCTTGCGCCCCGTGACAGCCGCTGCAATTTGAAGTGAAAGTATCCTTCCCCAGGGTCACAAGCTGGGCCTGATCTGTCTGCCCGCCGCCGCCAGCCGACGGCTCAGCGGTAGGAGCGGCTGCCGTGCCGCCGCCTTGCAGCGCGTCAACCAACGTCGGTTCCTCGCCCTTTGGCAGCGTGGGAATCGGCGTCAGGTCCTTCGCCAGTTTCCCGCCTCCACATGCGCTGAGCAGGCCACCTGACACCAGGACCACGATCACGATTAAGGTTCGTTTGAACACAACAGACCTCCGTTTTTGTACAGCCGGGCACACGCCCAAAACTGCATACACCATAAGCTAGACTATTTATTGCCCGGCGCTGCCTGACTGCGCACTCAAGCTGCGAACGTAGTTGACGATGTCCCAGGTTTCGCCCGGAGTCAGGTTCTCAGAGAGGCTCGGCATCCGGTTGTTGCCGTTGGTAATGGTCAAGAAGATGTCATTATCCGACAATCCCTGAGCACGGTCACCGAGATTCTGAGGGATTTCCGGAAAGTACTTGCCGACCTCAGCGCCTTCGCGATCCCCCGCCATCCCATGACATATCGCGCAGTTGATGCCAAACAACATCTGACCGCGCTGGATCGACGTGTCGGTAGCCTCAAGTGGTTGGGTCGCTGGCTGCCCCGCAATAAGCACCGGTCCCTGAACAGGCACCGACTCAGCGGGAGCCGCGCGGCGTGGCCCCTCTTGCGCCGCTACCGAAACCGTGTCGTGCATCCGGTCGATCCAGGGGATTTTGATCACGTTGTACAGCAGCAGCAGAATAATCACCGTCACCACCAGCCCGCCCACTCCAACGGCGTTCCAGAACAGGATCATGCTCCAGGGACGCGATCTGAATGCCGCCGCGTCTTCACGTTTGACGACGTGGGAATGATGCCCCTCGAATACGCCCGCCACCTGATCCACCAGTGACGCCGGGGTTTCCACCTGGACGCCGATATACCCGTCCGTGATGCGTTCGTCGTACATCTGGCGTGACATGTTGGGGAAACGACTCATGAGCAAAAAGCCGATGAACGATGTCACCATGATGCCCAACGAGATAAACTCGAAAAACATGATCGCTGATGGTGGAAACGGTGCGATCACGGGCTGAAAACCAACCCGGATCGGGTAAAGCCAGGGCGTGATCACGACGATGAAAAAGGCAACGAACGCGCCAACGACTGCCCCGATTCCGACGAAAGGCAAAAACAACGAACGAGGCGATTTTCGCCCGAAATACCTGGACGGGTAGGGCACGCTGGACATCACCGTGATCTGGTCGTGGGTGATGCCAAGCCCTTCCACCTCGTCGATGACGTCCGCCGTAATCGCAACATTGTCAAACAACCCGAACAACATGAAGTCGGCCATCGTCTCCTCCTAATGCGATTCTGTGCGCGTCGGCAAAATGGCCCGGCCAACCTGGCGCGTTGTTTGCATGGCTTGCCCTTCGTAGACCTCCCAAACCGGGATGATCGGGATGATTCGCGTGAACAGCAGGTACAAAAACGCCAGAAAACCAAACGTCCCCGCTGTGATCAATATTTCGGGCACATGTGGCGTATAGTTCACCCAGTTGAAACGCATTTCGGGCCGTGACAGGCTGCCGGGGATGATCACCACGCGTTCCACATACATGCCGATCTGGACAAAGACCGCCACGACAAAGATCGCCGGCAGCGATCTACGCACCCGCCCGGACCACAGCGTCCCTAACGGCACGATCACGTTGCTGATGATCATCAGATAAAACAGCGGAGCCAGCGGGCCGGTCAGCATCTGCTGAATCGCCCGTTCGGGTGGCAGGTTGCCGTACCAGTTCGTGATCCACTCTGCAAAGTAGAAGTACACCCAGGCCATCGCCAGAATCATCAAGAAGATTCCCATTGCGTTGAAGTGTTCCTCACGGATGAAATACCCCATACGCATCGATTTTCGAATGATCACCATCACCATGATCACAGCCGCCACGCCGGAATACAACGCGCCGATGATGAAGTACGGACCGAAGATCGTGCTGTGCCAGCCCGGTTGGATCGACATCGCGAAGTCCCATGACACAATCGTGTGCACGGAGAACATCACCGGCACGATCACATACGCCAGGATGTCGGCCAAACGTTCGAGCCGGAACCACTCGGTTTCGGTGCCGCGCCAGCCCATCGCCAGCGCCTTGTAGAAAGCGTGCCAGCGCCCGGTAGTATGGTCGCGCGTCATCGCCACGTCTGGAATCAGGGAGATATAGAGGAAAATCGTGCTGCCGATCAAGTAGGTCGTGATAGCGGTAGCATCCCACAACAACGGCGAATGAAAATTCGGCCACAACTGGCGTTGGTTAGGGATTGGCAGCACGTAAAAAATCTTCCACACGCGCCCAACATGAATAAGCGGAAACAGCGCGGCCATCGACAGGCCAAACAACGTGACGGTTTCGGCAGCGCGTGCGATAGGCCGCCGGAAGTCCATGCGCATCAGGCGCAGCGCCGCCGAGATAAAGGTACCCGCATGGCCGATGCCGATAAAATACACCAGGTTAACGATGTATGGCCCCCACATCACGGTGCGATTCAGCCCGGTGATACTCAGCCCGTACAACATCTGCAGGAACCAGGTGATCAAAAACGCCGTCACCAACCCGCCTAAGCCGAGCACCGGCAGCCAGAACGACGGGCCGGTTTTGCGCATGGCGGCAAGCATAATCGCGTTGCTCGCCGCCGGAGGGCGTGCGTCAAGCAGGAGGTGTTCTTCACGCACGTGTCTGAGTTGTGCTGCAAGACGCTCGTCCTCAGGAGTCGCCTGTTCCCAGAAAGGTCCACTTGCCGCGCTATGGTCCAACATGTGTTTCTCCCCCTTTCAGGTAATAGACCGCCGTTTCGGTGCCCAGGCTCTCCAACAACTTGAACTGGCGATCATCCGGCAGCATCTGCGCGACACGGCTGTTTTCGTCGTTTTTGTTGCCAAATACAAGAGCCTGTGTCGGGCATGCCTGGGCACAAGCAGGCACCACCTCACCGTCTTCAATTGGGCGGCCTTCGGCGTCCGCAGTTTCCAGGCCGCGCCGGATGCGCTGGATACAAAACGTACATTTCTCCATCACACCGGGTCCCCGCACGGTCACGTCCGGGTTTAGCTGCTGTTCGAGCGGCGCGTCGAAGTGCGGCGCTTCCCAGTTGAATATGCGCACCCGGTAAGGGCAGTTGTTGCCGCAATAACGCGTCCCCACACAGCGGTTATAGACCTGGACATTCAGGTTCTCTTCTTCACTGTGATACGATGCGTACACCGGACATACCGGCTCGCAAGGCGCGGACCCGCACTGCTGGCAAAAAACCGGCAAAAAGCGCGCCTTTACGTTGGGATACTCGCCTTCCCAATACCGTTCGATCCGTATCCAGTGATTCGCGCGACCATCGACCACATATTTCTCACTCGGGGTCGGGACATTATTCTCGGCGTGGCACGCCACAACACAAGCCTGACAACCCGTACACTTATCGAGATCAACGATCATGGTCCATTTGCGTTCGGTGTCTTTTGCTTCGGCCATAAATCCATTCACTCCTCTGTCGCTCACGGGTTCCAGCTACTTAAAACGGAATCTCGGCGTTTGCGTCGGTTTCAATGGTGCTTTCAAGCAGCGCCAGTTTCTTAGTATCATTCGTCTTGCTGAGCTTGACGCGCACATTCGCCCAGGCCAGCCCACCCGATTCATCACCTGTCCCACCAATCAGGCGCAGGACGCTAGAACCGCGTTTGCGTGCATAACGCCCAAGATCGCTGTGCCCCTGCCCCAACGGTATCGCCACCGTGTCTGGCCGGATTGCCGGGAAAACATACACCGGCGCTTCGATTTGCCCATACGGCGACTCGACCGACACAATATCACCGTTTTTCACGTCGAGCTTGTCAGCGGTTTGAGGATTCAGCTCGACCCACGTCTGCCACGCGATGGTCGTCATCGGGTCGGGCGCTCCTTGCAGCCAGGGCAGGCTGGCACCGCGCCCATCGCTGAGCAGCACCGACATAAACGGATGCAGGAAATAGGGGTAGTCATCCTCGCTGCCCTGGTAGGTCACTGGCGCGACATCGACCGGGCCAGATGCCACCAGCGTCAACGCCTGGTCCGGCGCTGATTCGGGCCACCAGCCGCCATGCTGCAAAAAGCGTGCCCAGCGCACGTCATTATCATCACCGCCGCTGGCACCCTTCGGCAGTTCGGCGATCATGTCCTTCAGATAACCAACTTCGTCATCCCAGGGCAGCGCTTCAGCCGCCGCCGGGATGCCCTTGACCAGCGTGAGCAGCACGTCACCGGTCGAGTGAATGTCATTAAGCGGCTGCACAACCGGCTGTTGGCTGCCGACGACCGGCAGCCCCTGGAATCCGGGCTGGACAACTTCGTAGCCCCACCCTTCGAGGTACACGCGGTCGGGCAGGATATAGTCGGCGTACACGCCCGTTTCATCCACCATAGAATTGAAGGAAACGACCGTTTCAACCTGATCCAGCGCCTCGACAAATCCTGCGTCGTCCGGCAGGTCAAACGCGGGATTCGCACCGTGAACAAACAACACCTTGATCTCGCCGTTTTTCATACGGTCGATCAAAGCCAGCGCGTCCGCATAAGATGAAGCCGGCGGGGCCACCAGATTCGATGCCGGCACATCCGGCGTCACCGACATGCCGCCGGATTGACCTGTCACACCTGCAATGACATTCAGCGCCTGGACGGCCATTACAGCCGCAGCGGCATCATTCCGCCCGGTCAGGACATCGCCCGGTAACGCGACCGGATGATCGGCAGCGGCAAACAACTGCGCCAGCCCAACCAGGTCGTCGGGCGAAATTTCACAGGCAGCCGCCGCATCTTCGACCGATACATCACCGGCCAGTGATTTCGCGCGATCAACACGATCTGGCGGCCCGAATCCTTCATCGGCGATGATGCGCGCGACAGCCTGCGCGACGAGCGCCTCCGCACCGGGCTGCACCGGCACCCAGCGATCCGCTTTTGCGCCGGTGTTGGTCATCCTCGGCTCGAACTGTACCAGATAACCACGCAGGCTGAACTCCTGGCTGCGGAACTTGCCGTATTCCACGCCAAAGCCGGTGGCGGATAACCATGTCCCCAAGAAGTCCGCCCCAAACGAGAAAATGGTGTCCGCCTGGCCGAGATCATACGTTGGCAGCCCGGCCTTCCCGAACAGATTCTCATTGGCCGATGCCAGCACATCATACCCATTCAAGCCTGAATACAGGTCATAACGCAGCGGGGCGGGTGCGCCCAGAGCGTTGGCGAAGCGTGCAAACAAGTCATACAGATGGCCGGACGTCGTCGAACCGGTCCATACGGCTACCGCGCCACCTGCTGCATCGGTTTTTTCGTACAGCGTATTGATCGCGTCGTTCCACGCGACCGGCTTGAAGCTGCGATCCCCGCGTTTCTCATGTTGCACAGCGCCTGTCACCCGGTCCGGGTTGTAGAGTAATTGCAGCCCGGCCTGCCCTCGTGCGCACAGTTTCCCCCGGTTGACCGGATGTTCCGGATTGCCTTCGATTTTGACGGCACGACCGTTCATAATCCGCACCAGGATGCCACACCCTGCCGGGCACTGGCGGCACGTGCTGGCGAACCAGGTTGGCACACCGGCCAATTGTTCTTCGGGCGCGCGAACATACGGTTCCAGCTTGACATAACGCTGCGTTTCCTGGCTGCATCCTGCCAAGATCGCTGTGGCCGTACCTGCCGCACTAATCTTCAAAAAATCACGACGTGTAAAATTCGTCATAGTCAGCTCCTAACGATGGCAGACAACACAATCGCGCAACGCCTCGCCATTTTCTTGTTCGGCATGGCAGTTCACACAAAAACCCATGTTCATGTCGACAACTTGCTCGGCCACCGTCATGCTGGCAACATCGCCATGACACGAGCCGCAGTTCAGGCCCGCCGCAATATGCGACTTGTGGTTGAAGTAGACATAACTGGGTTCCTGGTTGACGCGCACCCACTCTATCGGTTCCTGCCGGTCCCAATAGCCAGTCAGTTTTTGAATCTCCGGATTATCTGTTGCGATGTGTTCATGACAGCCCATACATTTTTCGACGCTGGGAATGCCCGCAACCGGTGATTTGGTGACGCCGGTATGGCAGAATTGGCATTGGATCCCATTCGCTGCATGTATCTCATGGTTAAACGCGATGGGCTGCCCGCCGGCAGCATCGGTTTGTGAGATGACAACTAGAAGTACCGCAACGACGACAACGACCAGCCCGGCGACTGCCCCGCCGATCAGAAGCCGCTGCCTTAACGACAAGCCAGCTATCATACGCATAGGGACTCCCTTCTGTGACCGGCGATCACACCTTGCGATCTGCCGTGAAATTCATGAACCACCTCGTACAAGCCTGGTGAACGACTGTCGTACCCGCGTGGGGATTGTGCCCAAAAAGTAAATTGAGATTTAGCAGAAAACTCTAGGTACATTTCACTATACAATGAATTGATGTCTTGCTCAAAACCACCTGGCAGCGACAGCACAGAAGAACCGGCAGGTAGTATGGCTCGGCCAGACATCACACACCCCCTTACGTTATTAGGCAAATAAATATAACCATTATCAACCATAATTAAGCATAACTCGTCTGAGCGAATTATCACAAATTTTGCGTTTACCTCCCGCTCTTGGAGCATCCGGTCTTCCTGGTATAATCACGCGGTGAGCGCGCCTGACGCGTTGCAGAGAACAAGGGAGAACCGACAGATGCGTATTGTCGTGCATGGAGGATATCCCCTGAAGGGCATGATCCGGCCTTCGGGTAACAGCAATTCGGCGCTGGCACTGACCGCTGCCGCGCTGCTCACCGACAAACCGGTGACGCTGTCCGGCGTGCCGGATACGTTGAGCACAGCCGTGATGTTGGAGACGGCGCGCGCGCTGGGGTCAGACGTTGTCCGCGATGGGCCAACGGTACGCCTGCAAACTGCCAGCCTCAACACCCGATCCCTGGAGCAAGACATCACAGAAGGGCAGGTTAGCTCGGTGTTGTTTCTGGCCCCGATCCTGGCCCGGCGGCGCCATGCACGCATGGAGATCGCCTTCCCGCTCAGCCGATTGCATACGCATCTGGCAGCCTTGCGTGACCTGGGTGTCACCGTGCGCACGACCGGCAGCGTACTCGATTTTGAGGCCGAACGGTGGGACCTACGCAGCATTATCTTACTGCAAGCCAGCGTCACGGCGACCGCACTCGCCTGCATGTTAGCGGCTGCGCTGGGGCGCGACACCATCATCGATAACGCGGCCACGGAACCCCATATTCAGGACCTGTTGACGCTGCTGGAACACATGGGCGCACATGTCGAAGGAGCCGGATCGAACAGGCTGCGGATCAAAGGCGTCGAACAGCTGGGCGGGGCGTCGCTGCACATCTCGCCGGATCATATCGAGATCGCCAGCATCGCGGCTATCGGGGCCATCACGCACGGCTCGCTGACTATCGAGGGCGTGATTCCCGATCATTTCCGCTTGATTTCACGTGTCTACGCACGGTTGGGTCTCAACCTGTATCTCAACGGCGATACGCTCGTATTGCCCGCTCACGATATACTGGTTGCGTCCCAGCAAGAAGAAGAATTGGACGTTCCGATTGAAACTGCGCCCTGGCCCGGTTTTCCGTCCGACCTGATCGCGATGGCAACCGTCGTCGCCACCCAAACGCGCGGCACCACACTGATCCACGAGAAGCTGTTCGACAACCGCTTGTTGTTCGTAGACAAGCTAACCAGCATGGGCGCGCAGATCGTGCTGTGCGACCCGCACCGGGCACTGGTCGTCGGGCCAACGCGCCTGCGCGGCGAGTACCTGGATACGCCCGACATTCGTACCGGGCTGGCCCTGCTGGGTGCGGCGCTGTGCGCAGATAGCAGCATCACGATCGACAATGCGCAGTTAATCGACCGCACCTTTGAGAATGTGGTCAACAAACTGGTCCAACTGGGGGCACACATCGAGGTGGTGCAGCAATGAGCGAACCGGCGATCGTTCACCGTTCGATCAACGGGTTACAGACCGGCACCTGTGTGCATGGCGAAGGCCAGCCCGTGCTGGCGCTGCACGGTTGGGGTGCCACGTTGAACAGCTTCTGGCCGGTGGCGGAACGGCTGGGATCACTGGGATACCAGGTTCACATGCTCGACCTGCCGGGTTTTGGGCAAACTGACCTACCGCCTCGTCCCTGGGGTGTCGCAGATTACGTGCGTTTCGTCGTGGCATACCTGGACGCCCTAGACCTGAAGCGTGTCGCGGTGTTAGGGCACTCATTCGGCGGGCGGATCGCGTTGATGCTGGCGGCAGAACATCCGGAGCGCGTGAGTAAGATGGTACTGGCCGACAGCGCCGGGCTGCGCGCGCCCCTGAGCATAAAACACCATCTACGCAACTGGCTAGCACGTTCCGCACGCAAGACGCTGGATGTCTTGCGGCTGCACGCCTGGCGCGACAGGCTCCAGACCAGCTATAACCGGCGCTACGCGTCCGAAGACTATCTCACTGCCGGGCCGCTGCGCGAAACCTTCGTGCGCGTGATTCAAGAGGACCTGGCCTCCTATGCAGAACGAGTCAGTGCCCCGACCGTGTTGATCTGGGGCGATCAGGATAAAGACACGCCGCTCTGGCAGGGTCGCAGACTGGAACAATTGATCCCGGATGCAGGGCTGGTCGTCTTCCAGGGAGCCGGGCATTTTTCGTACCTGGAACGACTGAACGACTACATTCGAATCGTAGACCATTTCCTCACGCAACGGGAGCGAAGCGTCTGATGGTGCAGCTACTTATTCTGATCTGGCTGGCTGGCACGCTGGTGCGCATCTGGCGTCTGGCGCGGTATTTTCAGATCGAGGGGTATGACAGCCTGCGTTATCTTCGCTGGCTGCTCGCCAAACCACAGCGTTATTTGATGTGGCGTGCCCTGGTCTTTATCGGCGTGGCCGCGCTGATTTCGTTGGCGCTGGGCTGGGTCGGGCAGGATACCGAGGCCGTTTACCTGGTGATCTGGAGTGTCGCAGCGGCGCTCGGCGTCTGGCCGGAACCGCCGAAAGAGGTCAAACAAAAGTTCAAGCTGACTCAACGTGCCGCACGCCTGCTGGTCACGGCATTTGCACTGGCGGTGATCCTCCTGATCGGCACCGATGTCACGCTTGACGCAATGCTCGCCATGTCCGAACGGACGCGGTTTGCCGTCATTACCGGCGTCGGCCTGGTGATCTACCATCTCAGTCCACTGATTCTGCCGCTGGCGAATATCATCATGTACCCGGTCGAAGGGGCCTTCCGCTGGATGTTTCGCAGACGGGCCCGCCGCACCTTGCAGCAGGCCGGACCGGTCGTGATCGGCATCACCGGCAGCTACGGCAAGACCAGCACCAAAGAATATCTCGCGCACATTTTGCGGGCGCGCTACGAGGTTCTGGCGACTCCCAAAAGCTACAACACGCTAATGGGTGTCTGCCTGGTGATCAACGACGAACTGACTCACAATCACAGCTATGATTATTTCATCGTGGAAATGGGTGCGTACGTGGAGGGGGAAATCCGCGACATCTGCCAACTGACGCGGCCTCAGATCAGCATTGTGACGGCTGTCGGCCCGCAGCACCTGGAACGCTTTGGCAGCATCGAGTCGACGGCACGCGCGAAATACGAGATCATCGAAGCGCTGCCCCCGGATGGTATCGGCGTGTTTAACTGGGATAATCACTACGTGCGCGCCATGTACGAAAACGGCTATCCCGCGACGCGTATCGCTGTTACCTGGCAGAACGCGCAGCACGCGATCCAGCTCCGTTTTTTGGCTCGCGATATCCGGCAGACTGTCGATGGGCTGGAATTCGACATCGTGGATACGCTGTTGGAAGAAGAGCAGCGCGTCAGCACCCGGTTGGTCGGCGAGCACAATATCACCAATATTCTGCTGGCGACGGCGGTCGCGCGGCACCTCGGCCTGACTCTGCCGGAGATTGCCGTGCGTATCGCCAGCCTCGAACCGGCGGAGCACCGCTTGCAGCGCAGGACGCTGCCCGGCGGAATCACCTTGATCGACGACGCGTACAGCGCCAACCCGGTTGGTGCGAACAACGTCCTGGATGTGCTGGCCCTGTATCATAATGGGCGGCGCGTGCTGATCACACCGGGCATCGTCGAGTTAGGCGAACTGCAAGAAGAGGAAAATCACAAACTCGGCCACCACGCCGCCCAGGTCTGCACGGATATTGTCCTGGTTGGCATCGAGCAGACTCAGCCGATTCAGGCAGGAATCCGAGAAGCCGGTTTTGACGACGATCACCTGTCTGTTTTTGACACGCGCGACGAAGCTATCGCCTGGTTTCACCGCGAACTCAAAGAGGGTGATACGGTCTTGTTCTTGAACGACCTGCCGGATACTTACGTCTAGGGCGGCATCCGGCACCAACCCACATACGAAGGAAAAAAGAGACTATGGATGCTTCAGGCAAAAAAACCGTTGGCGTGATCTTCGGCAGCCGCTCGGTTGAGCACGACGTTTCGATCGTCACCGCGCAGCAGGTAATGCAGGCGCTCCGAGCAGATAAGTACGAAGTCGTTCCGATCTACATCATGCGTGATGGGCAGTGGGTCACGGGTTCCGGGCTGCGCGATCTCAAAACGTTCCAGACGGATGACATGGCCGACCGGATGGGCGTCAAAGATGTGATCATTTCGCCCAGCGCGCAGCATCACGGCCTGATTACCACGCCAGTTAGCGGCTTGTTCGGACGCAGCCAGCTTCATCGCCTGGATGTCGTCTTCCCGGTGGTACATGGCACACATGGCGAAGACGGCACGCTGCAAGGGTTGTTTGAGCTGGCAGACCTGCCGTATGTCGGGGCGGGCGTGCTGGCCTCAGCCGTTGCCCGTGACAAAATCACACTGAAGATGCTGCTTAGCCAGCATGGCATTCCGGTCATCAAACACGTCGCGTTTTCGCGCCACGAATGGGTGCAGAACCCAGGTGCGATGATCGAACGCATCACCTCAGAACTCGGTTATCCGGTGTTCGTCAAACCGGCCTCGCTGGGATCGAGCATTGGCGTGGCACGAGCCACCACTGCCGATGAGGCCCGAAATTACATCAACGTCGCCGCCAACTTTGACCGCCGCATCCTGGTGGAAGCCGCCGCCCAGGACGTCATCGAAATCAACTGCGCCGTGCTGGGCAACGAAGAGGTACGCGCCTCCGTGCTGGAACAGCCGATCACGTGGCAGGAGTTTTTGACATACGAAGAGAAGTACATGCGCAGCGAAGGCGCGGCGGGCATGAAAGGCGCGGAGCGCAAAATCCCCGCACCGATCTCGGATGACCTGATGCAGCGCATCCAGACGATGGCGATTGAAGCGTTCAAAGCCATCGACGGGCGCGGCACGGCACGCATTGATTTTTTGGTACGCGAAGAAGCGGGCGAAGTCTTTCTGAACGAGGTCAACACCATGCCCGGCTCGCTGGCGTTTTACCTGTGGCAGGAAACCGGCATGACGCCCTCGGATGTGGTCGATGAGCTGATCCGGCTGGCGTTTGAAGCGCACGCGGACAAGCGCAAAACCGTGTACAACTACAAAACGGACCTGATTGCCCACGCAGCAGCGCGCGGCTTGAAGGGCGTCAAAAAATAGCCATGCCGCGCCGGGTTACGCGCTTCAAAACGGTCATCCACCCCTGGATCGATCCGGCGCTCAGCCTGCGCGCCCGTCGCCGTGCGATGCGCCGGTTGAACGGGCTGTCAGCGGGCGATTACCAGGCGGGCGTGGATGTGCCGTACTATGCCCAGTTTGCCAGCCCGGCGCGAATTTACGATTACATTCACAGCGGGTACGAAGGCACGCGCGATCCGCAGTGGCAGGTATTCGGTGCCCCTACCCCGGTGGAATACGCATTTTGGGCACCGCGCGTCTGCGCGCTGGCCTGTCTGAAAATGGCCATCGAGGCGTTTTATCCGCGCCGGTCGCCATCGCTGTGGCAGTTGGTGCAAGAAGGACTGGGGGCTGGCGGCTATGTCGTGCATGACGATCATGGTCGCCGGGTTGACGAGGGCTGGTACTATCATGCCCAGGTGCAGCTCGCGGAACGGTATGGGCTGCACGTCGAAGGTCGGGACTACGTGTCACCGCTCACCATCTGCCAGTACGTGCTGGACGGCTGGCTTGTGATGGCATCCGTCTCACCTGAGATTGGCGAGCGGCAACCGGTCACGCGGCACTATGGGCAGCATTCGGTGTTGGTTCACGGTTTTTCGTGGCAGCAAGGCCGTCCCACGCGTTACCGGCTACACAATCCGTCCGGTCGATTCCCGGAATTGCAGGCGAATGCCGTGCTGCCCGCCGCACGGTTCAATGCCAGTTTCGCCTACCGGTTGATCGCCCTGCGTCCAGCACGCACGCCCGGTGCATGATCGTTTGAGGCGGCGGCTTACTTTCCGGTAAAACGGTATCCTACGCCATATTCGTTTTGAATGTAGGTTGGGCTTTTGGCATCCGGCTCGATCTTGCGCCGCAGGTGCGATACGTAGATGCGCGGGTAGTGGTGCTCTGTGCTGTATTCGTAGCCCCACACCTGTTCCAGCAACTGCTGGAACGTCAGCACCTGCCCCTTGTGGCGTACGAAGGTTGCCAGCAGTTTGAACTCGGTCGGTGTCAGGCGGATCTCTTCATTAGCGACCGACACACGGCGTGCGTCAACATCCACGACCAGGTAATCATCAGCATACCGGATGTTTTCTTGCGCGTCATCGTCGCTCAATTGGGCCCGCCGCAGCAGCGCATTCAGCCGCGCGTGAAACTCCAGGTTGCGCAGCGGTTTGATCAGGTACTCGTCGGCCCCCAGGTTCAACCCTTCGGCCATCTCTTCTTCGGTCACGGCGTGCGCGGTCATGATCAAGATTGGCACGTTTGATAACTCGCGGATTCGCTGGCAGACTGTCAATCCGTCCATACCCGGCAGTGCGACGTCAAGCACCACCAGATGCGGACGGGCTTCATGAAACAAGCGCAAGCCATCCAGCCCATTCGTCGTGGTGAAGACTTCATACCCATGTCGTTTGAGATCTAATTCCAGCAGGCGGTTCATCTCGACGTCATCTTCAACGATTAACAGTTTTGTCGCCATAGGTCAGCACATCCAATCTGAGCGTTTGCAAGTTCTTTACTACAATTTTACAGGATTTTTCTATTTGCCAAAATTCCGCCTCAATGCTTGTCGCAAAAACGACTATTACAGCCTATCATCTCAGCGCGGGTAAACTGTACCTTGTTTATCACCCGCGCTGCTGCTATCTTTGGATTTTCGCCAGTGCATGGATGCAACTGACAATGGCCCATGACTCAGCCCGCCGGGTACGCTTCCGCGCCCGAACGATTCCCCTACCCTCACAGGAGCGCGCCCTTGATGCGATTCCCGGCGTATTGGCATGGCTGGCGCTGGGGCTGGTCGTGTTAGGCGCGGCAATCGTCCCGTCGCTCGTGCTGGGTGGCGCGGCCATGCTGGCCGCCTATTCGGCGCTGCGCTTCGTCCTGGCCGCCATCGCCACGATACGCGGGCTGTATCTCGTGCGACAGTGGCAGGCCGCCGACTGGCAGGCCGACTATACGTGCCGGGCGGCGGGCAGCCTGCCGCTGGACGCCGTGCGGCACCTGGTCTTGATTCCGAATTACGGCGAATCGCTGCCGGTTCTGCGCCGCACGTTGGATCGCCTGGCCGATCAGCCAGGGGCCAGACGCACGCTGAGCGTCGTGCTGGCGATGGAAGCCGCCGAACCCGGCGCGGCGGGTAAGGGTCATGTCTTGCAGGCGGAATACGCCGGGGCGTTTGCACGTATTGCCGTGACCGTCCATCCGCAGGGCATACCGGACGAGCAGTCGTGCAAATCGGCAAACCTGGCCTGGGCCATCCGCTGTGCAGCGAAATCCCTGGACGGCGATCCCGATCATGTCGTCGTCACGGTCATGGACGCCGATACGTTG
Source organism: uncultured Anaerolineaceae bacterium (assembly GCA_964393335.1). Lineage (GTDB taxonomy): Bacteria > Chloroflexota > Anaerolineae > Aggregatilineales > Aggregatilineaceae > CAYMTN01. The sequence goes on along the minus strand of CAYMTN010000104.1, from coordinate 106 downwards.
TGGCACCCGCGCTATTTTGAGGCACTAAGCGTACTGTTTGCCACCGATCCACAGCGCTACCGGACCTACTGGCAGGCCCCAATCCGGTATCATGGCAACGTGTGGG
>CAYMTN010000103.1:0-17991 GCA_964393335.1 uncultured Anaerolineaceae bacterium | reverse complement strand
CGGTTGGGTAGGGGTGCTACTTGCTGCGCCCAGCAATTTACGGATAACCTGTTAGCCCTCACACCGGCACGCCCTGGTTGTCACGTGCCGGTGTGTTTTTTCAGAATTTTTTCACAAGATTTATCCGGCGTCTATTGGATGTAGCGCAGAGGAACTATACAATTAAGGTGAGCGAGAATCGGTCGTAGGGATGAAAACGGTGTAAAGGGATGATCGAGACACACAAGTTAACCAAGGATTTTCAGGAGTTCCGCGCCGTCGACCACATCACGTTTTCGGTCGAGCCGGGCACCATCTTCGCCATTTTGGGACCCAACGGGGCTGGGAAAACGACGACGGTCCGCATGTTGACCTCGATCCTGCAACCGACCTCCGGTTGGGCGCGCGTGGCCGGGTACGACGTCGTCACGCAGCCAACGGCGGTCCGCGCGTCGGTGGGCGTGCTGACCGAACAGCACGGGTTGTACGAGCGCATGAAAGGTATCGAATACCTCGATTTTTTCGCGCGTATTTACCACCTGTCGCCCGATGATCGCCAGCAGCGGCCCCTGCAATTGATGGAACATTTCGGGCTGGGGGACGCGCTCGACAAACGGCTGGGCGAATACTCCAAAGGGATGAAACAGAAACTCGCGCTGGTGCGCGCCATGTTGCACGATCCACTGGTGCTGCTGCTCGACGAGCCGACCTCGGCGATGGACCCGCAGAGTGCCAAGCTGGTCCGCGAAGCGATCAAAGAGTTGCGCCGCGAGGAACGGACCATCGCCATCACTACGCATAACCTGACCGAAGCGCAGAGCCTGGCTGACCGCATCGCCGTTATCCGCAAAGGCCGCATCATCGCCAATGGCACTTTTCGCGAACTGTCGGAGCGATTCGTGGGCGCGCCGCTGATGGAACTGCACCTGGGGCAGCACCTGAACGGTGCGGTTGGCGAGCTGTCCGGTATGGTCGAGATCGTCGAGCAGGGCGACTGCTGGCTGCGCTTTCGCGCGCCCGAACCGGCGGTCACCAATCCGCAGGTAGTCCGGCGGCTGGCCGGGGCCGGGCTGGATATCGTTACTCTGAGTGAAGTATCGCGGACGTTGGAAGATATCTATTTGCAGATTGTAGAAGAAGACGAAGGACTGGAAAAACACGATGTCGAGCGTAACGAATAGCCTGGATCGCGGGCCGCTGGTCGTCCCCACGGAGTCCGAGCCGCTGAGCCGGGCGCAACTGATGCGCACACTGGATAACGCGCTGATCGTGACACGCCGCGAAGTGCGCGACAGCCTGCGTGACTGGCGCATCATGGTGCCGATCTTCCTGCTGACGCTGTGTTTCCCGCTGCTCGCCAACGGCCTGACGCGCATCTTCACCAGCTTTTTCGAGTCCAATGGCGCGGAAGACCTGCTGCCCGCCTTGTTGCCGCTGATGCCGATGGTTGTCGGTTTTTTCCCCGTGTCGATCTCGCTGGTGATCGCGCTCGAAACGTTCGTGGGCGAAAAAGAACGCCTCAGCCTGGAACCGCTGCTCTCGACCCCGCTGACCAATACCGAGCTGTATCTCGGCAAGTCGTTTGCGGCCATGCTGCCGCCGTTGATGGCGAGTTATACCGGCATGGCGATTTACATGGGCAGCCTGATCCTCGGCAAGCAGCAGTGGCGACCTGAGCCGCTGCTGGTCGTGCAGATCGTGTTGCTGACGACGGTGCAGGCGCTGGTAATGGTCACTGGCGCGGTCGTTGTTTCCAGCCAGACGACCTCCACCCGCGCCGCTAACCTGCTGGCAAGTTTCATCATCATCCCCATGTCAATGCTGGTCATGCTGGAAGGCACGATCATGGTGCAGCCGCACAAGCGCTACCTGTTGTGGTATATCACCCTGGGCGTGATGGTGACCGTGGTGCTGTTGGTCCGCATGGGCGCGCGCATTTTCAACCGCGAGGAACTGCTGGGCCGCTCCCTGGACCAACTGAACCTGCGCTGGGCGTTTCACATCATCTGGGACCAGTTTCGCGGCCTGCGCGGTGAGCGTTTTACCCTGGGGCGCTGGTACCGGCTGAGCGTCATCCCCGCCGTGCGCAGCCTGCGCAGCCCGTCCGTCGTGGTGCTGATCTGCATCGCCAGCGCGTTGGCCGGCGGGTGGATCGCGGCGCAAATCTGGCCGATTCACCTGGGCCAGTTTCAGGCGAATGACGAAACGCTGCTCGATAACCTGCGGTCGTGGCTCGAATTGGGGCAGAACAACCCGCACCTGGTCATCGCAGCCGCTACGCAGAACCTGCGCGTGCTGGCGGCGGCGACCATCCTGGGCGTGTTCACATTTGGCGTCATGGCCCTGATCCTGATCGCCGTTCCTTTTGGCATCCTGGGCTTTATCCTGGGGCAGGTCATGCTGTCTGACCTGAGTCCGCTGCCATTCATCGTCGCCGTGATCCCGCATGGAATCATCGAAATTCCGGCTATTTTGATCGCCGGGGCGGTCGCGCTGCGCCTGGGCAGTATCGTCACCCAGCCCCCGAAAAACACGACCGTCGGGGAGGCGTGGCTGCGTGCATTGGGCGATACGCTGAAAGTGGGAGTCGGCGTGGTGCTGCCGTTGATCGTGCTGGCCGCTGTGCTGGAAGTCTTCCTGACGCCGCGCGTCGTCGAGTGGGTGTTGACGCTGTAACGGATCACACGTGATTTGCCCGCACAAAAAAAGAGCCTGCCGGAGAGCGGAGAGGCTCTTTTTCGTTCACTGGGCAGGCGGCGCCCTTCACGCCCCGGTTTCGTGCACGTTTTCAATCGGTTTGACCGTTGCGTGCAGGAAAGCAAAGTCGCCGCGTGACGGCATGACCTCGTAAATCTCCACGACTTCAAATGTATTCCTGCCGATTTGAACGTGGTCGCCAACTTTGGGGCGCTGGAATTCGTTCACGATTGCGCCCGGATGTTCGCCACCGATAACGACATAACTCACCTTGTAGGTCATCATCGCGTGCCATCCTTATCCCAGGCTGCCAGCCCCTAAATCGAGGTTGCGATGGCGCAGCTTAAACGACAGGTCCATCGCCATGTTGTGCATGATGATGTAACCGATGGCAGTATCCGTGCCGCATAACTGCGCAAAAGCGCCGTCTTCAATGGTCCGCAACACGGTACGATCGCGGCTGCACCGGACGGTGGCCGAACGAGCGCCTTCGTCTAACAGCGCCATTTCTCCGAACACCTGGCCGCGTCCTAAAAAAACCTGCGACCGCTCTGGCCCATCCGGCTGTTTGCGGATGCGAATCTCAACCTGACCTTCGCTGATAATATACAGCTTATCACCTTTTGCCCCTTGTTCGAAGATGATATCGCCGTCCTGGTAAATCTCTTCTTCGCTGATCGCAAGCAGGCGGTCAAGCTGTTCGTGCGAAAGCCCGCTAAAGAGGTGCACGGTTCGCAGGAGGTCAATTAACGCCATGGTCTGGCTCCTAATCTTCCCCACACATCATATTGTCGGAAACTGTTAAAGTGCAAAGCAAGCATACTACAAGACCCCTCACCAGGCAAGCTGCGCCCGTTTTGCGTTTTGTATGGGCCGAAGACTTGCGGCCATCTTATCAGGTGCGGCACATTTCTACCGTTCCTCTTATTGAGGCTGGTGCATGGGTGTGGTATCATCAACATAATTGTACGTGAATTGACGAGCGAGAAGGATGTTTTCTCGTGTTCCTGTGGAGTATCTATGCCAGACGAACCCTCCCCTCATGACCAACCGGAAAAACCGAATCTCGATATGAGGTTTGAGTCGGCTGCCGGGTCGCTGCGGCGCTGGATGATCGTGCGCCATGCGACAGTCTGGCATCCCCCGACGGATGTGTACGAACGGCAAGAGCGCTTGATCGTGGTGGTCGAGATCGCAGGCATGCGTGATGGTGATTTTAGCGTGACACTCCAGGGCCAGACATTGACGATCAGCGGCCAGCGCCAGCGCATGACGATGGAAGACTGCGCGTATCACCAGCTTGAAATCCCCTATGGGGAATTTCGCACCGAGGTGACGCTGCCCTGGCCTGTGGCGCGCGATGAGGTAACGGCCAACTACCGCGACGGATTCTTGCGCGTGGAACTGCCGCATGCCCCGGCCCAAAAGATTCAGATCGTCAACGTGGATATCGAAGAATCCGACGACGAACAACCAGAAGAATAGAGCCTATGTCAGACCTGGATGAAAAAAAGAGTCAGGATACCCATCCTGACGATGAAGAACAAACTATCGAAACGGCGAAAATGGCCGACGAGGTGCGTGAAGTCGATGTAACCGCGCCCGACGCCACGTCAGAAAACGAACCAGCCATCGAGCCAGGGCCGGATAAACCGCCGGTTGATCTGCCGGACGAACTGCCGATTCTGCCCCTGCGCGGCGTGGTCGTTTACCCGCATACCACGATCCCCCTGACAGTCGGGCAGCCGCGCACGGTCAAACTGGTCGATGAAGTGGTAGCCGGTGACCGTCTGGTGGGGTTGGTCCCCTCGCGCGACCCGGAACTGGAAACGCCCGGCCCGGATGATATTTACGAGTACGGCACGCTGGCGCAGATTCACCGGCTGTTCCGCGCGCCGGATGGCACGATCCGGCTGCTGGTACAGGGTATGGCCCGGATCAAGGTCATCGCCTACACCAGCACCGAACCGTACCTCAAGGCACAGGTCAGCCTGGCCCCGGAAACCGTCGAGGAGTCGCTCGAAGTCGAGGCGCTGATGCGCAACGTCGTTGAGCAGTTCGGGCGGATGGCCGATCTGGTCCCCAGTATCCCCAGCGAATTAATCAACGCCGCGCTCAATGTCGATGACCCGCTGCAACTGGTGTACGCGCTGGCAACGTATATCCGGCTGGACCTTGAAGAGCAGCAGAACCTGCTGCGCCTTGATTCGGTGCTCGAAAAGCTCCGGCGGCTGATGGCGATCCTCGCCAAAGAACTGGAAGTGCTCGAACTGGGCCACCAAATACAGTCTGAAGCGCAGTCCGAGATGGAAAAAATGCAGCGCGAGTATTTCTTGCGCGAACAGCTTAAGGCCATCCAGCGCGAGCTGGGCGAAGGCGACGAACAAACCGTTGAAGTAGAAGAGTTCCGGCACAAGATCGAACAGGCCCATCTGCCGGAAGAAGCCGAACGCGAAGCACGCCGCGAACTGGACCGGCTCTCCAGGCTGCCGACGGCAGCGGCAGAATATGGCGTGATCCGCACCTACCTGGACTGGATGGTGAGCCTGCCCTGGGATATCCGCACCGACGATAATCTCGACATCGACCACGCGCGCACCGTGCTTGACGAGGATCATTACGGGCTGAAAGACATCAAGGGCCGCATCCTCGAATACCTGGCCGTGCGCAAGCTGCGCCAGGAGCGCCACGATGAGTTGCAGGAGCGGGAGGCGACTGATATGCTCCGGCGCGAGCGCGAAGGCGCGATCCTGTGTTTTGTGGGACCGCCCGGCGTCGGCAAAACATCGTTGGGGGCCTCCATCGCGCGGGCGACAGGGCGCAAATTCACGCGGATGTCACTGGGCGGCATCCGTGACGAGGCGGAGATTCGCGGCTTCCGCCGCACGTACATCGGGGCCATGCCGGGCCGCCTGATTCAAACCCTGCGCCGGGTGCAGAGCCGCAATCCGGTGATTATGCTGGACGAGATCGACAAGTTGGGCCGCGATTTCCGGGGCGATCCGGCGTCGGCGCTGCTGGAAGTGCTTGATCCGGAGCAGAACTTTGAATTTCGCGACCACTACCTCGACGTGCCGTTTAACCTGTCGGAAGTGATGTTCATCACGACGGCCAACACGCTGGATACTGTGCCCGCGCCGCTGCTCGACCGTATGGAGATTATCCAGCTCAGCGGGTATACTGAACACGAGAAGGTGCAGATCGCCCAGCAGTACCTGGTGCCGCGCCAGATTCGTGAGAATGGGCTGCGCCCGGATGAGTTGTCTTTTACCGACGGGGCGCTGCTGGAGATTATCCGCGATTACACGCGTGAAGCGGGGGTGCGCAACCTGGAGCGTGAGGTCGGGCGGGTGGCACGTAAAATCGTGACCCAGATCGCGGAAGGGCACACAGATGTGACGGTCGTGGACCAGTCGGATATAAACGACCTGCTGGATCACCCCCGGTTTGAGTACCTGACGGAAATCGAGGAGCGGATCACCGATACCCCCGGCGTGGCGATCGGGCTGGCGGTGACGGTGTTTGGCGGTGATGTGCTGTTTGTCGAGGCAGCGCAAATGCCCGGCAACAAAGGTTTCCAGTTTACCGGGCAACTCGGCCAGGTGATGCAGGAAAGCGCGCGGGCCGCCTTCAGTTACATCCGGTCCAGGGCGCAGAACCTGGGGCTGCCGGATGATTATTTCGAGAAGCACGACGTTCACCTGCACGTCCCGGCGGGCGCTGTGCCCAAAGATGGCCCGTCGGCGGGCGTGACGATGGCAACAGCGCTGGCGTCGCTGTTCACCGGGCGTCCGGTGCGCAGCAATGTCGCCATGACCGGCGAGATCACGCTGCGCGGGCAGGTGCTGCCGGTGGGTGGCATCAAGGACAAAGTGCTGGCGGCACACCGGGTGGGCCTGAATACGTTGATCCTACCCAAGCGTAACGAGCACGATCTGGACGACGTGCCGCAAGAAGTGAAGGACGCGATGACGTTTGTCTTTGTGGACGACGTGCCCAGCGTGCTCGAAGCAGCGCTCACACCCGCTCAGGAAGCCCTCGCCAACAGCGGCGATAACGGCTCTCAGCGCGAGTCTGAAGCGCGCAAAGACAACGCGCCAGTTGGCGAAGCATAACGTGACGAGCGCCCTCGCCGGGAATGATCGAGGGCGCATCATGCATATTGAACAGTTAAGGAAGGTTGCTTTGCCCAAGATTCTAATTGTAGATGATGATCGCACGACGGTGAAGTTGTTGCAGACGCTCCTTGAAATGGACGGCTTCGACGTGTTGGTAGCGCCGCGCGGTCAAACGGCACTTGAAATCGCCTATGACAGCGGCCCGGACATTGTCCTGGTTGATTTTCATCTGGCTGATATGGATGGCATCGAAGTGGTAACCCGTCTCCGTTCCGATTCCGCATTTGACTCCATGCCGATTGTCATGGCTTCAGGACTGGATATGGAAGATGAAGCGCTCAACGCAGGCGCAGATGTTTTCCTGGTAAAACCCTTTGAGCCGAATTCACTGGCCGATCTGTTCTACGGTCTACTTGGGTAACGTGGCCTTCTCAAAGTCAAAGCATTCGCAACTCGTAATGAGTCCAGTGACGGAGAGAGTAGCTTCGTGACATCAAAATCTCGGCATTCAAAGATGCAGTGGTACCGCATGGACCTGCATCTTCATACACCCGGTTCCAACGATTACCAGGAACCGGATGTTAGTTATGTTGACATCTTACGCCACGCTGAAATGCGCGGCCTGGACATCATCGCCTTTACCGACCACAACACGGTGAGCGGCTACCGGGAGATGATGGAAGACATTGAACAACTCACCTATTTAGAGGGGTTGGGTCGCATTGAAGCGGACGAAAAACGCAAGTTGGGCGAATACCGGCGGCTGCTGGATAAAATCCTCATCCTGCCGGGATTCGAGTTTACGGCGACGTTTGGCTTCCACATTTTGGGCGTCTTTTCGCCGCGAACAACCGTCAGGCAGTTGGAGCACATTCTGCTCAGCCTGAATATTCCTCCCGCCACCCTGGATGAAGGATCATCGATTGTCGGCGCGTCGTCGGACGTCCTGACGGCGTACCGCATGATCAACCAGGCGGGCGGCATTGTGATGGCGGCGCACGCTAATTCCAGTCATGGGGTGGCGATGCGCGGCTTTGATTTTGGCGGCCAGACCAAGATCGCCTACACGCAGGACCCGAACCTGCACGCGCTCGAAGTCACCGACCTGGACCGCAAGGGGCGCAAGAGCACCGCGCGGTTCTTCGACGGCACCAAGCCGGAATATCCCCGGCCCATGCGCTGCATTCAGGGATCGGACGCGCACCGCCTCATGGTAGACCCGCGCAACCAGAAACATCTGGGCGTGGGCGAGCGCGTGACCGAAGTGCTGCTGCCCGAATGCTCGTTTGAGGCGCTGCTGGTTGTTTTCCAGAGCAACGATTATGCGCGGACACGCCCCTACCGCCCCAGCCACGATCCGTATGATCATATCCAGGCAGCGCGTGACGAAGGGGCGAGCATCGTCCAGACGTTTCATGAGGGGATGACGCGCCGGGGCGGGCGGCTGTATGCCGTGATTGCCGACGTCTGCGCTCTGGCCAACACAAACGGCGGCACGATCTATGTCGGCGCGAGCGCCAAGCCGAAAGAAACCCCGGTCGGCGTGCAAAACGCGAGCGAAGCCATCGACGCGCTGCGCGAAGAAATCGAGCACAAGATCACTCCGCCGCTGGAAGTTGACATCGACGTGCTGGAAACACACGGCAAACCCGTGATCCGCATTCAGGTGCCACGCGGGGGTGACCCGCCGTATGCCATCGACGACAACCGGATTTATGTCCGCGACGAGGCAGAAACCAATCTGGCCGTTCGGGATGAAATCGTGCAGCTCGTGGCGCAAAATCCCTCATACAATTACCAACCCGCCGACGAGTTCCCGCAACCCATTGAAGAAGCGCCCGCCCCGCCCGAAAAAACGCCATCCGAGGGCGACACGATCGAAGCGCCCCGTACCGGCGTTGAGATCATCGGCACGGAACAGCGTAAAGGCGTTAAGTACCACGTCATGCGCGACCTGCGTAATAGCAACGTAGTCAAAAACGTCACGCGCAAATCGGCGCGGCGGCTGTGGCATTACGCCATCGCCGAAAAGGAATCCAACCCGGTACAGTCGAATAAAGTCGAGTGGCAGGGCGACATCGGCCTGTGGAAGCGTTACAAACGCGGTGGCGCGGTGCGTTATGATCTCGTCCAGCGAGAAGGAAGCGATCTACGCGTCTACTACGGCGTGACCTACGACGGCATGCACGGCCCCTGGCAGTCATTCGCGGAAGAAGAAGATTAAGGGGACGTTTCCATCAACAACCTATCCGTAAATTGCCGGGCGCAGGCGAACCTGCGGTTCGGCAGCAGCGCCCCTACCAAAACGAATTTATGGATAGATACTAACCCAAAAGCCCCCGGCCCGCGCAGCCGGGGCTTTTTTACGCCTCGTTCGACTGACCATTCCCACGCCAAAACCACTATAATCTCCCCACATCGTATGGACATGGACGAAAGAACGGATCGGGATGACGACGGAAACCGCAACATTGGCCGGTGGGTGCTTCTGGTGCCTGGAAGCCGTATACGATCAACTGAAAGGCGTTGAGGACGTGATATCGGGTTATGCGGGCGGGCATGTCCCCGCGCCGACCTACCGCCAGGTGTGTACCGGCACAACCGGACACGCAGAAGTCGTGCAGATCACGTTTGATCCCGACCAGGTGAGTTTTGGGGACCTGCTGCGCGTGTTTTTCACCATTCACGATCCGACGACGCTAAATCGGCAGGGAGCCGACGTCGGTACACAGTACCGGTCAGCCGTTTTTTACCATACGCCCGAACAGAAAACGACCGCCGAGGAAACCATCGCCGAACTGGAACGTGAAGGCATCTGGGATGATCCGATCGTGACGGAGGTCACGCCATTTGAGGCGTTTTTCCCTGCTGAGGACTATCACCAGGAATATTTCGAAAACAACCCGAATCAGGGCTACTGCCGGGTGGTGATCGCGCCGAAAGTTGCCAAGTTCCGCAAGTTGTACGTGGATCAACTCAAGCGCTGATCCGCCGCAGACGCGCGTACTGCTCAGAAATCGATCTGCGGGAAAAACGAGCGCCACGCGGTCACGCGATAATAGTCGCGAAGGACACATCCTGGCACGGGCCTAACCCGTGAAAATGTCCGTGCGTCTCAGGCGATAACCCGCTCGAATCGTGCGTACCTTCCCGCACAGTCAGCTCGGCACCACCCGCCGACCCTTTCAGGGTATCTCCGAATGCAACACCTGGGTATTCGACTCCTCGATTGAGGCCTCAACCGGGGCCTTAACAGGTGCCGACTTATTCTTGTTATCCAACCACAGGAAGATAAACGAAAAGATGCCGCCAACCACTATCCCACCATAAACTACCAGCCCGCGCAGCGGGATCGGCGGTTTGTTGTAAGCATCCTTTTCGACAATGCCAAAGTGAAAGGTGTAAGGTCTGGTTCCGACTCCAATACCGATCGCCAACAGCGCCAGCGCACTCAGCACAAAAAAGCCTTTGGTATAGCGGGACCATCCCATCAGCGGAACGATCAAGATATTGCAGCCGATCAGCACTTCGAGCAGCATACCGACGGCAAATGCAGACTGTACCCCGCTGTATTCCTGTCCGGCCAACTCGCTCTCAAGCGTGTCGTAAAACTCGACTTTGATCGGGTTCCCCGCCAACACGCTGGTCAGGACCCAACTGGCGAAAAACAGCAGCAGCAGCGTTCCCCCAACCATCATGCTTGCCCGAATTTGGTGGGTCATATCATCCTTCCTCACACTGATCCTATACGGTCTGTAATCGTCGATGAACGAGCCGGACTGCCATCCAGTAGAGCACACCCCCGGCGATCAAACTGAAGGGCAGCACGCCAATGAACAAAGTAGCGGGTGGTGTCACCCATACAATCGCGAAAAATAATACAAGCGTCCAACGCCTGCCGTTGATCGTTTCGTCATCAAAAAGGCGGATATAGGCCCATACCGTCGCCCCCAGCAGCAAATCATTTACGACATGATTTGAGAACATGCCAACAATATACGCCGCAAAGGCCAGCAGCAGGACGATATCCGGTTGTGTCGCCAGCCGAACACCACCGCGCACCGCATGGACAACGACCGTGATAAAATGGACCATCCAGGCGAGCAACACCGCCACGATCAGCGGTGTGGCAACGGGGTCCAGAAATGGAAACCGGTACACGGTCTGGTACACGGAGCTATTCCAGGCCAGCCATTCCTGATACGGATAATCCGCTGACGAATTGGCCAGAAACTCGATCTGTTCCCCCAACTGGTCCCAAACGTAGCTGGCCGAAGTCATAGCAACGGCGATCATGGAGCACACTACCAGGAGCACAACAGCCACACCTGCCGCGCGCAGCAAAAAAGACCATTCCCTATCCAGGGCGGCAAATAACAACAAGATCAGCGGAAACGCCAGCAACTGCGGTTTTGAGATCGCCATGACGGCGACTGCCAGCCCCATCCAGTACGGATTACGTCTTACCGCGCCCAGCGCGGCAAGCGCTGCCACCAGCCCCAGTAGCGCGATCACGTTTCCAAATGCAAGATTCGCGATCGCGTCGGAAGACACCAAGCCAAATGGGAGTAACCAGGCCCAGAACGACGCACTTGTTCCCGGCTTGATGTGCTCGATCACCAACCGCCACACCCAGAACTGCGCCAGGTAAGCGGCGATCAAGAGCGCAAACCACACCACGATGACGGCCCGATCACTCAACTCGGCCAGCGGGCGAAACAAGGCGGCAAACTGGGGCGTGTAATAGAACGGATTTTCCGCACCCCGTTCGTAGAGCAGCCGCTGGTCGGCGAAATTCTGCGCCGCCTCTTTGTAGATCAGCGTATCCCAGCCCACAGACTGCTCACCGAATTCACCCGCCAGAATGACGCCCAACACGCCGACCACGAATATCACAAAAATCCCGGCGGCGATCCCGAAGCGATAGCGACTCACTCCATTTACGATTCGTTGAAACACCGTCGGTCAGTCCTTTATTGGCTAAACGCATTATCAATGCTGTTTACATTGTAAATCATTTTTCATTTTATGCAGAATGACTGCGGACACAAGAATCACCGTGCGACCTGTGTCGATACGCGCGGTAATTTGACACCGGCGCTCATTCATGCTATTCTGCGGGCAATCGCGCGATAGCCTGTGATGTGCTCGTTACCAACTGAATCGTTCTGTAGTGATAGAGGTGCTTCAGCCCCGGATGGCGAAGCATAATGGCGAAGCTGGTGACCGACCCTCGCGGTTGGGAGTCCAGCGCTGTCCCGCAACTGTAACCCGGTTCCGATAACCGGGAAGCCAGGTCGCCCGCCTCTATTCGCTTTCATCATCTCGCGGAGGGAGGTGGAAGTACGACACATACGCTTGTTGTGTTCCCCTGAGAACTAAGCGGCTGTGCCCGGCTTCTGTGAGGTTGGGCTTTTTTGTTTCTTGGGGCAGCGATGTAAGTACCGAAGACCGATCGATCCGTGACCGGTCTTTTTTGTTTTTGGCTTACGCGAGTGGAGGAGATCATATCCATGAGGTTACGTTATCGATGGGTCGTGGCGGTGTGCCTGGTCGTGATGGTGGCGGTGCCCGTCCTGCCTGCTCTGACGGTGCAGGCCCAGGGGCCAGAAACCAACATCACCGAAGGGTGTGTGGATAACTATGACCCGGCGGTGGACTATTTTCCCGAACATATCAGCATCGACTACGCGGAGAATCTGACGGTTGAGTATTTCAACAACTATAAGGTCGTGACGGTTCTGGCTCCCTGGGCGGGTGCGGACCCCGTGCAGTACGTGCTGGTGCAGTGCGGCACGCCTGCCCCCGCAGGGTTGGATGCCGCCGCCGTGATTAACGTCCCGGCGGGCACAATTGTCACCATGTCAACCACGTACCTGCCATTTCTGGAGTCGTTGGGCCTGCTCGACTATCTCGTCGGGCATGACGTGTTTGATTACGTCAGCACGGAGGCGGTACGCGCCAAGATCGACGCGGGCGAGCTGGTCGAAGTGGGTGAAGGCGCGGGGGTGAATGTCGAGCTGGTGCTCGATCTTGACCCCAGCCTGATCATGACGTCCAGCGCCGGATCGTTGGACTTTGACGCGCATCCCGTGTTGGAAGAAGCCGGGCTGCCGGTCGTGTTAACCGGCGACTATCTGGAAAACTCACCGCTGGGGCGCGCGGAGTGGATCAAGTTCATCGCGCTGTTTTATAACCGCGAAGCCGCCGCCGAAACGATCTTCAGTGATATCGCGACGCAGTACAACGACCTGGCGGCGCTGGCTGCCAGTGTGCAAGACAAACCGACTGTGTTTGTCAACTCACCCTGGCAGGGCACTTGGTACATGGCAGGCGGCAAAGGCTTCATTGCGCACCTGCTGGCCGATGCCGGTGCGGATTACCTGTGGGCGGACGACGATAATACCGGCAGCCTGTTTCTGGACTTTGAAGCGGTGTTCGACCGCGCTGCCGACGCCGATTATTGGGTCAATGCGAACGGGTATTGGTCCAGCCTGGACGATGCGCTGGCTGCCGACGAGCGGTTTGCGGAGTTCGCCGCGTTTCAAAACGGCACGGTGTGGACCTACAACAAGCGTGTGAACGCGTTCGGCGGCAACGACTTTTTTGAGGGCGGGGTGGCGAATCCGCAGCTTGTGCTGGCGGACCTGATCGCCATTTTCCACCCAGATTTGCTGCCGGATCACGAGTTTGTGTATTACCAGCAGCTTCGGTAACCGATCGGTCACATGGCGAGCGGCAGATAGGCGTTCGCTGCCCGCCAGTTGGAGAAACGATCACGCAATGGTTGAAACAACCCTGTCTCCGTCCGCTACCGTCCGAAAGGTGACAGCCGGGCATGAGTGGCCGCGCCTGGGGATTCGCCGGGCGGCCCTGCTTGGTTTGCTGGCGGCACTGGCCGGGGTGTTCCTGCTCAGCCTGACGCTCGGCTCGGTGGATATTCCCCTCAAGGATATTCTGAAAATCCTGGTGGGGGACGAACCGCAGCGCCGCGCCTGGACGACGATTGTAATGAAATTCCGCTTACCCAAAGCGATCACCGCGACGCTGGCCGGGGCAGCGCTCGCCGTTGCCGGGCTGGAAATGCAGACATTGTTCAGTAATCCGTTGGCTGATCCATTTGTACTGGGCATCAATTCAGGGGCCAGCCTGGGCGTCGCGCTGGTGGTGCTGTCGGTCGGCGTGGCGGGTGTGTCGGCTTCCTCGATGTTGGCCGGGCTGGGCCTGGGCGGCAACCTGACCCTGGTAGCGGCAGCGAGCATAGGGGCCGGGATCGTGCTCGGATTTATGCTGTTGGTGGCGCAGCGCGTGCGCAGCACCATGACGCTGCTCATCCTGGGCATGATGGTGGGGTACGCAACCGGCGCGGTCGTCAGCCTGCTGCTGTACTTCAATATTGCCGAGCGCATCCAGGCGTACATAAGCTGGACTTTTGGCAGTTTTGGCGGCGTCACATGGGGACAGATGCACGTCCTGGGGCCGGTCGTGCTGGTGGCGCTGGCGACGGCCATGATCCTGGCGAAGTCGCTCAATGCGCTGCTGTTGGGCGAAACCTACGCGCGCAGCATGGGCTTGAATGTCAATTGGGCGCGGTTCTGGATCATCATCAGCGCGGCGGTGCTGGCCGGGTCGATCACGGCGTTTTGCGGCCCGATTGGGTTTCTGGGGATCGCCGTGCCGCACCTGTGCCGCAGCCTGTTCAACACGTCCGATCACCGGATTTTGGTGCCGGCCAGCGCGTTGTTAGGTGCGATCCTGGCGCTGGCGGCGGACATTATCGCGCAGATGCCAGGCAGCCAGACCGTGCTGCCGCTCAACGCCGTGACAGCCCTGATCGGTGCTCCGGTGGTGGCCTGGGTTATTTTACGCCGCAGCCCTGCACGTTCGTCGTTTGGGAGCTGACAACCGTATGCCGGACTTCGTTTTGACGGCGCACAATCTGCGCATCGGTTACAACACCGCGCGGCGACCCCCGGTAGTTGTCGCGCAGGACATTTCGGTGACGCTGCATGCCGGGGAACTGGTATGCCTGATCGGGCCAAACGGAACCGGCAAATCAACGCTGATGCGAACCCTGGGCGGCATGCAGGCGGCGTTGGGCGGGCAGGTGCGCCTGGGCGACGAGGACGTGTTCGCGCTCAAGTCCCGTGAGTTGGCACGCCGTATGAGTATCGTGTTGACCGAGCGCGTGGACGCGGGCAACCTCTCGGCCTATGCGTTGGTGGCATTGGGCCGCCATCCCTACACCAATTGGTCCGGCCATCTCAGCGGGCAAGATGAAGCGGTCGTGCGATGGGCGATTGAGGCCGTTGGCGCGCGCGAACTGGCCCATCGTCCGGTTGACGAACTGAGCGACGGCGAGCGCCAGAAGATCATGATCGCGCGCGCGCTGGCGCAAGAACCGGACGTGATGCTGCTGGACGAGCCGACCGCGTTTCTCGATTTACCGAACCGCGTCGAGGTGATGCGCGTGCTGCGCCACCTGACCCGCACGACCGGGCGGGCGATCCTGCTCTCCACGCACGATCTGGACCTGGCGCTGCGCAGCGCGGATACGATCTGGTTGATGCCACTCCGCGCGCCGCTGCAAGTTGGTGCGCCTGAAGACCTGGTGCTCAGCGGTGCCCTGGAAGCTGCGTTCAGCCGCGAAGGGATCGTATTCGACCGGCAAACGGGCGCGTTTACCATCCTGCCAGCGCAGACCGGGCGCGTGAGGCTGACCGGCAGCGGGCTGACCGCGCTGTGGACGCGCCGTGCCCTGGCGCGTGAAGGGTTCGACGTGGCCGAGAATGGCGCATCCGCACCGGTGTGCGTGGACATCCTGTCCCACCTTGAACAACCGCTCTGGCGCGTATCGACGCCCGGCATTACGCAAGACCTGGACTCGATCTATGATTTGCTGGTCTTCTTGCGCCAGCACCCCGCGTAAACCGCTCATCATGCGGTCCCAACCGCAAGACGCACGGTGCCGATCCACGTTTTGATGACAGTTGTGCCGGTTTGAGGTGAAATTGATCACTTTGCGATTCGGCCCTAGGTTCGCATAATTGAGAATAACTCTCAATTGCGAATGATTTTCAATTGCATAGGACATGGTATGCCGAAGTCGCGCACGTTGGACCAACTGGGACCGGGACAAACGGGCACCGTTACAAAAATCGGGGGTGAACGCCCGCTGCGCCGCCGCATCATGGATATGGGCATCACGCACGGCGTGCAGATCGCCATGATCAAGGCAGCCCCGATGGGTGATCCAATTGAATACCTGGTGCGCGGTTATCACCTATCGCTGCGCCGCTCTGAAGCTCGACTTATCGAAGTCGAATAAGATCACCGGCTCACAGGAGCACACCATTATGCACGCACCGTTTACGATAGCGCTGGCCGGGAATCCGAACGTCGGCAAAAGCACGATTTTTAATGCTCTGACCGGATCGCACCAGCACGTCGGCAACTGGCCCGGAAAAACCGTCGAGAAGAAAGAAGGTCACGCCCGGATCAAGGATCGTGAGATCGTCGTGGTGGACCTGCCGGGCACCTACAGCCTGGCTGCTTATTCAGTCGAGGAAATCATCGCGCGGGATTTTATCATTCACGAACGGCCCGGCGCTGTGGTGGCTGTCGTAGATGCCTCGAACCTGGAGCGCAATCTGTACCTGGTTTCGCAGGTGTTGGAGCTGGAAATTCCGGTGATCGTGGTGCTGAACATGGCCGATGTGGCACTCAGCCGGGGCCTGACGATCAACCCGGCGGCGCTGTCGGCCAGGTTAGGCGGCCTGCCGGTGATCGAAACCATCGGTAACCGCAGCACCGGCCTGGACCAGCTCAAAGCGGCCATCGGGGGTTATGTCGAACGCTCACCGGGCGACCATCGCGTGACTATCCCCTACGGCGAGCCGCTCGAAACCGAGATCGCCGCGCTGCAAACTACCATCGCGCAAGACCCGGCGCAGAATGCCGGGTATAACCCACGCTGGCTGGCGATCAAACTGCTGGAGAATGACGACACGCTGGTTGCGCAGCTTGTGGCAGATGGGTATGGCGACCTGGTCGCGCAGGCGCAGGCCGCCGGAGCGCGCATTCTGGCGGAAACGGATGAGGACGCCGAAATCCTGATCACCGACCGGCGTTACCAGTTCATTGGCGATGTCGTCGCAGGCGCGGTGACGCGGCCCCGGTATGCGGTAGCGACACGCTCCGACAAAGTTGACAAGATCGTGACGCACCGGGTATGGGGCGTCCCGATTTTTTTGCTGTTGATGTGGCTGGTGTTCCAGTTTACGGCAAATGTCAGCGCGCCGTTTCTGGATTGGATCGACGCGGTGGTCAACGGTCCGCTGACACGGTGGGTGGTGTATCTGCTGGACGTGCTGGGGCTGGAGGGAACCTGGCTGGCGGCGCTGGCCGTGGATGGTATTATCGCCGGAGTAGGCGGCGTGTTGGTGTTTGTGCCGGTGTTGCTGTTTCTCTATTTTGCAATCTCCCTGCTCGAAGACTCCGGGTATATGGCGCGCGCGGCATTCGTGATGGATCGCGTTATGCGGGCAATGGGCCTGCACGGCAAGAGTTTTTTGCCGCTAATCGTCGGGTTCGGCTGCACGGTCCCGGCGGTGTACGCAACTCGCACCCTGGCGAATGAGCGGGATCGGAAACTGACGGGCTTTTTGGCGACGTTCATGAGTTGTGGCGCGCGGCTGCCGGTATATGTCGTATTCGGCGCGGCGTTTTTTGGTGCGCGGGCGGGCAACCTGATCTTCGCTATGTACCTGACCGGAATCGGTGTGGCGCTGGTAACAGGTTACGTGATGAAACGGACCGTGTACCGCAACATGCCGCCGCAGCCGTTCGTGTTGGAGCTGCCACCCTACCGGACGCCTTCTCTGCACGACGTGGGCCGCCAGATGTGGGAGCGCACGAGCGAGTTTTTGCGTAAGGCGGGCACCGTAATCCTGGCCAGCTCCGTTGCCATCTGGCTGCTGATGGCGCTTCCGGCGAAGGGCGGACACTTCAACGACGTATCCGCGCAAGACAGCGTCTTCGGATCAGTGGCCGGGGCGGTGTCGCCGGTCTTCAAACCGGCAGGCTTTGGCAGTTGGGAAACCACCGGCGCGTTGATGACGGGTTTTGTGGCGAAAGAGGTCGTGGTCGGCACGTTGAACCAGGTCTATGTCGAACCTACGGGCGGCGCGGCGGGTGA
>CAYMTN010000102.1:0-18031 GCA_964393335.1 uncultured Anaerolineaceae bacterium | reverse complement strand
GCCGCCGCAGCATCGAGCGAAGCCGTAACTACCTGCGCCGCCGGTCCATTCTGGAATCGGCCCAGGTGATCTATGCAGCGTGACAGCGCAGGCTGGCAACATGTGAGTGCCTGTGGACGATATTGGAAAAGACAGATTTCACACTCTCCTAACCTATAGGAGGACTATGAATGGTAATTACGTTTAGTGGTGTTTTGACTGGCATCCTGCTCACGCCGCTGATCGGCGCGATCATCATCCTGCTCCTCAACAAAGAGTCGAAGGAACAGGCGCGGATCGTCGCGGCGATGGTGATGGGGATCGTGCTGCTGCTGGCGCTGGGCGTCTTTTTGGGCTACAGCACCGACGACGCGAATGCCGTCGCCGAGCAGTATGCCCAGGCCGGCGAGGGGGATGCTGTGCGCCCGTACTTCGCCTACGAAGACCACGTGCAGTGGGTCGAATCGGTGGGCATTAGCTGGCACCTGGGCGTGGACGGTATCAGCGCCCCGATGGTGCTGCTGACGTCGCTGGCTGGGTTCTGCGGCGTGTTGATCTCGTGGGGCATCGAAGACCGCCCCCGCGAGTTTATGGCGTTTTTCCTGCTGTTGGTGGCGGGCGTGCTCGGCGTGTTTATGGCGGTGGACCTGTTCGTCCTGTTCTTTTTCTACGAGCTGGCGATCTTCCCGATGTACTTCCTGATCGTGATCTGGGGGTGGGTCCAGACGCGCCAGTATGCTGCCATGAAGCTGACGCTGTACATCCTGGTCGGATCGGTCGTCGCGTTGATCGGGCTGCTGGCGCTGTATTTTAAGGCGGCGGAAGCGACCGGCGTGTACAGCTTCGATTTTGTCGACCTGAACATGGCCGCGCAGCAGGGCGCGTTTGACACGCCGTTTTCCCCGGCATGGTCGGGGGCAACCACCGCGCGCCTGTGGTTCCCGGCGATCTTCATCGGGTTTGGCGTGCTGGCCGGTGTGTGGCCGTTCCACAACTGGTCACCGGATGGTCACGTCGCCGCGCCGACGGCTGTGTCGATGATCCACGCGGGCGTATTGATGAAACTGGGCGCGTTTGCGGCGCTGCGTGTTGGCGTGCAACTGCTGCCGGACGGCGCGCGCGTGCACCTGCCCTGGATCATCTTCCTGACGCTGATCAACGTGGTCTATGGCGCGTTGATCGCCATGCGCCAGCGTGATTTCAAATACGTGATCGGGTTCAGCTCGGTCAGCCATATGGGGCTGGTGAGCATGGGTTTTGCCACGATGAACGTCACCGGCATGACCGGCGCGGGCCTGCAAATGTTCAGTCACGGCGTGATGACGGCGCTCTTTTTTGCCTGCGTCGGCATGGTGTACGACCGGGCGCACACGCGCGACATCCCCAGCCTGGGCGGGTTCATCCAAAAACTGCCGCTGGTCGGCGTGGCCTTCATCATCGGCGGTTTCGTCAGCATGGGGATGCCCGGCCTGAGCGGGTTTGTGGCCGAGTTCCCGATCTTCGTCGGTTTGTGGAAAGGCCCGAATTTCGCGCCTGATCCCGGCTGGCTGACGAGCACGTTTCACTATTACGGCCTGATCGCAATCATTGCGGCGCTGGGTATCATCATCACGGCGGCGTATGTGCTGCGCGTTGTGGGACAGGTTTTCTTCGGCAAATTTGACGAGGAACGCTTCCCCGGCGTGACGGCGATCACGATTTACGACAAGATCGCGTTGGGCGTGCTCGTGTTCTGGCTGATCTTGCTCGGTGTCTATCCCCGGCTGATGGCCCCGATGATCGAATCGGGCGTCAAGCCGATTGTGTCGATGCTGGGAGGTTGACTTGAACTTCTCGACTGATGCCCAGGCGAGCGTAATCGCTATCCTGCCGGAAATTCTCATGACGATCCTGGCCGTGTGCGTGCTGGTCGTCGACATGGTATGGCGCGCGGACCGCCGGGCCGATATCGGCTATTTTGCCGGGTTCGGCCTGTTGGGGATCGCGGGGATCGTGTGGTTGTTCGGCGTGCCGCAGGGCCGCACGTTGTCCGATCAACTGCTGTTGGGCGGCATGATCCGCCACGACGATCTGGCGCAGATCTTCCGCGTGATGGTCATCGGGGCGGGCGGCTTAAGCTGCCTGATCACGATGGGCGTGCCCAAACTGCGCGACCGGGGCGACTTTTACGCGATCCTGATCGTCTCGGTGATCGGGGCCAGCCTGGCGACGGCTGCCGCCGATCTGATCATGGTCTTCCTGTCGCTGGAGACGCTGTCGATCACGCTGTACCTGCTGGCCGGGTACCTGCGCGACGAAGACTCCAGCACCGAAGCGGGTCTGAAATACTTTTTGTTTGGCGCGTTTGCGTCGGCCTTTTCGCTGTACGGGTTGTCGCTGGTGTACGGCTTCACGGGCGAGACGAATATCTACCGGCTGGGCAGCCTGATTTCAACAGGCGGGCTGGACGATCCCTCGGTGGCGGTGGCGCTGTCGCTGGTGATGGTCGGATTTGCCTTTAAGATCAGCGCGGTGCCGTTCCACTTTTGGACGCCGGACGTGTACGAGGGCGCGCCCACGCCGATCACGGCGCTGTTGAGCACGGCGAGCAAAGCGGCCAGCGTCGGGCTGCTGCTGCGCTTCCTGCTGGCGGTCTTTCCGCCGTCGAGCTTACTCGGCGCGCTGGACGGCGTCAAGGATTACAGCGGGTACTGGGTGCAGCTTCTCGTGGTGCTGTCGGTCATATCGATGTCGCTCGGCAACGTGCTGGCGCTGGTCCAAACCAACATCAAGCGCCTGCTGGCCTATTCGACCATCGCCCATGCCGGGTATATCCTGATGGGCGTGGCGGCGATCTCGACCGACCGCAGCGGCGATGGCGCGGCAGCCGTCGCGTTTTACATGTTCATGTACGTGCTGACCAACATCCTAGCGTTCGGCGTGGTCATTCTGTTCACGAACGCGACCGGCAGCGAAGAGATCCGCGATCTGGCCGGAATCAGCCGCCGCAGCCCGGCGCTGGCGCTGGCGATGACGCTGGCGCTGCTCAGCCTGGCGGGGATTCCCCCGGCGGCAGGGTTCGTCGGCAAGTTTTTGATCTTCCGCGCGGCGGTGAACTCCGGCCTGGTATGGCTGGCGTTGCTCGGCGTGGTGAACGTGATCATCGGCCTGTACTACTACCTGATCGTGGTTAAAGTGATGTACATGGAACCGACCCCGACCGACGACGCTGTCCCGGTCGGCACGCCGTACGGCTGGGCGCTGCTCATTTCGTCGGCGGGCGTGCTCCTGTTCGGCACGATCCTGGTCACGCCGCTGCTCAACTGGGCGACGGACGCGGCCCACGCGCTCTACGTGATGTTGTGACCCTCACCCCCGGCCCCTCTCCCATGTTCCATAGGAGAGGGGAGCAAACATGCTCGACAGATGAAGTCCCCTCGCCTGCTTGGCGGGAGAGGGGATTTAGGGGTGAGGGTTCTTAAGCGAACGTTCAGGTTTCTGAAACGGGCGATCCCGGTGAGAGGATCGCCTGTTTTGTGTAAGTCATAGGCTCCTCTTTGGGCTTTTGAATGGCGCTTGGCTTAAAATAATTTTAATGTGGATGAGGCAATTATCGGAGAAAGGATCGCGGTATGCCGTGGACGATAGGATGGCTGGATAGTCAGGAACAGGTCGTGGAATTGGTTCCGCATGATCCCTGGAATTGGGAAGAATTCAGGGGAACGATACAGCGCGCGCGGGAAATGTCGCTCGAAAAACCGCATACAGTGGACATGATATGTAACCTGGGCGACGATCTCAAGCTCCCGAAACCGGCGGAAGGCGCACCCGCGCCCTGGATACCGCTGCGCGATGCCGTGCTGCAAAGCCCTTCGAATCGCGGCCTGGTGGTGCTGGTCGCCGCGCCGTTGTTCATCGAGAGCATCGTGAGAAACCTCAAATCGATCATGAAAGATGAGAATTTGACCGGCAATATCCGGTTTGTGTCGTCGCTGCGTGAGGCCCTGAAGGTGATCAACGAGGACCGCGACGCGCGCGGGGATGCGCTGATCACCAGAGAGACGGCATGAGTGCGGTTTGACTGGCGCGGCGGAAAAATACAGCCGGGGCGATCCTGTGTGCGGGATTGCCCCGGTTTTGTTGTACGCGGTGAGCGGAAATACTGGCTCCGTGCGCGAGAAAAATCATGATATACTCCGGGCAATGGGTTTGACGTGGCTGCCCGTTTTTGCCGGTCCGCTTATCAGGGCAATGGCCGTTGAATCCAGGACGTTGTGACAGAATTTTGCACCCTGGAGGAGGGGAATCACGATGGCTGAGCAGAAACCGTTCCCGTGTGAGACGTGCGGATTGCGGCGGCGCGCCGAGGAAAAACCGAATAGTTTTTTGGCGCGGCTATGGCGCTGGCATACCGGGTGGTGCCCCGGCTGGAAGAAGTACCAGCGCCATCTGGCTGAGCAGCAGTAAGGCGCTCACTGGCGCAGGGCCACATCGACCTTGCCGCGCAGTAGCCGTTCGGGCGCTGCGCCGACGATGCGGTCCACGATGCGCCCGCCGCGAAAGATCAACAGCGTCGGGATGCCCTGCACCTGGTAGGCGCTGGCCGTGCCCGGATTCTCGTCCACGTTGAGCTTGGCAACCTTGAGGCGACCCGCGTAATCGTGCGCGATCGATTCGACGATTGGCGCGATCATACGGCACGGGCCGCACCAGGGTGCCCACAGGTCGACCAGCACGGGCAGGTCGCTGGCTACTACCTCGCGCTGGAACGTGGCATCCGATACGGCGACCGGGTGGGACGGCGCTTTGGTGTGCGCGTGCGCTGCCGGGCGAGCCGTCTGCGCCGGGTCGGATGCCGGGCGCGGCCCACGTCCGAGCAGGTGCGCGACGTGTTCGCGCAGCGTGCCCGACGTAACGCCGCTCGCGCGGGTGACTTCTTGCCCGTCGCGCAGTGTGATCACGACCGGCGCGCCGCTGACGTGGAACCGCCCAGCAGTTTGCGGATTCTCGCGGCTGTTCAACCGGGCGACCAGCACGCGGCCCGCGTCCTCTTTGGCGACCTGACGCAGCGTCTCGTCCAGCGACGAGTCCAGCGGCGTGCCGTCCCATACCAGCAGCGCGACCGGCAGCCCTGTATTGAGCACGCGGTCGAAGCTCTGGTCATTGGTGGTGAGAGGCGTGTCAAAGCGTGGCATGGCGTGTGTCTCCTTTTTTTGCTGTGCCGTTCACCGTTCGTTGTAGACCGTGACATCATGCCTGTCGAGGGCGACCGCGTTACAGTCTACGGTCACGGTAAACGTTCTACCTGTTAGATGCGCGGATGCCGCGCCGGGTTCGACAATAAACATCATATTCCTGTAAGAAATTCGCCTAAATTCACAGATTTTAGAAATGAAATTTTGACAATTTATGTTCGCTCTGCTAGGCTTGTGCAATAAGGCACAGCTTGATTATACTTAACCATCTATCCGTAAATGGCTCTCGTAGGGGCGCTGCTTGCCGCGCCTGGTGTACGGATAGGTTGGAAGTGTTACGGGAAGCTCCCCCCGTAGACGCGCAGCAGGACGGTCACTGATGCAACTCAGACGAACGCCATATGATGCGCGCCAGAGTGCCCTCCAGGCTATCCTGGGAGGACCTGGACTCTCAGGGCTGCTCCTCGTGGTACTGGCAACAGGTCTGGGTGTGCTGCTCGATTTTCAGGTAACCGGGCTGCATCCCGTGTTTAGCGTCGGTCTGCCACTGCTCAGCGTACCGGTCGCCCACTACTGGACCGTTCGCAGGATATTACACATGAGTCAACGCTTCAACCCCGATTACATGCGTAATCTGGCGCTGGCGACGGTTGCCGGGCAGGCGGGTTGTTCCACCCTGGTTTTGATTTTCCTGGCGCTGTTTGGCGGTCTGTACCTGGATGCCCACCTGGATACGCACCCGGTGTTTACCATCGGGCTGGTCCTGGTCAGTATCCCGGTGAGCCTGTATGCGATGGTGCGCATGGTGCTGACGGCGGTGTCGCACATCAACACGTCCCCACCCGCCCCCCCGCCTGACGGGCGGCGCGCCGCGTTCGAGCGCACCTCACCCCTATCGACTACCCGATCATCACACACGAAGGAGAAGGGCCCTTGAAAGGAGTCAGAATATTCGTTGGTATGCTGGTCGCCTCCGTGCTGTTCTGCTGGTTGGTGCCATTCGTGCTGCTGCCCAACGCGGGCTTAGCGATGGCGCTGCCGGTCATCACGGTGCCGGGCGAGCAGTTGTGTACCGACTGTTTTGGTGTCGGCGGTTTGAAGATCACCAACACGCTGGTCGGTACGGTGCTGGCCGACGTGCTGGTGCTGCTCTTTGCATTTGGCGCGACCTGGAAGCTCCGGACCGTACCGGGCCGCCTGCAAGGCATCTTCGAAATGCTGACCGACGCGCTGTACGGCCTGGTACGCACGACTGCCGGCCCGAAATACGCCAGAAGAATTTTCCCGATCATGGCGACCATCTTCTTGTTTTTGTTATTTGCGAACTGGTTAGAGCTGGTCCCTGGTGTGGACAGCATCGGTCTGATGCACTGCGCCGAGGATGGTATGAGCGGTTACCCGCGTAACGGGGCCGTGCTTGAGGTGAAAAAGACGCTGTATCGCGGCGAGGTCGCCACCGAGGCCGGTTATGAAGCCTGCCACGCCAAGCAGACAGGGCACGCTGCCGAAGGCGAAGCTGCGGCGGAAAGTCCCGCCGAAGTCGAAGGCCCGGCTGAAGCGACAGGCGGCGAAGCGGCGGCTCAGGTCAACGATAACATCTACGTCGTGACGTCGTTTGTGCGTGCGGCGACCACCGATCTCAACCTGACGCTGGGGCTGGCGCTGATCGCCGTGTTGGCCGTGCAGGTGATAGGCGTGCAGGCGTTAGGTGCTGGCTATTTCGCCAAGTTCATCAATATCCCCGCCCTCGACAAGATGGATAAAAACCCGATGGGCTTGATGGACTTCGGCGTCGGCTTTTTGGAGATCATCTCCGAGTTTTCGCGTATCATCAGTTTTGGCTTCCGTCTTTTTGGCAACATCTTCGCCGGTCAGGTGCTGTTGTTTGTGATCCCGTTCCTGGCCGGGGCGTTGATTCCATTGGCGGTGTACGGATTTGAGCTGTTTGTCGGCGTGATCCAGGCATTTGTGTTTGCCATGCTGTTCCTCGTCTTCGCGGCGATGGCAACCGTTGGGCACGGCGAGCACGAAGAGGGACACGAGTAGGACGCGCGGACGGCGCATGTGATTGGCAGTTACACCCAAAGCCGGGTGCGGCTTTGTTTAAACCGACCATATCAGGAGGTATTCATGACGATTAGTGGACAAGACTTCATCAGTGCAATGAAAACATTGGGGGCCGGATTGGCTATGATTGGTGTGATCGGGCCTGGTATTGGCATCGGCCTGGTGGTACAGGGCGCGTTGACGGCCATTGGCCGCAACCCCGATGCATCCGGGCAGATCATCACCAACATGATCCTGGGCATTGCATTCGCTGAGGCTGTGGCGATCTACGCTTTGGTCGTGTCCCTGATCATCCTGTTCGTGCTGTAGTCGCGGAGCAGGAGGAAAGCGTGGATAAATTAGGTCTTAATCTTGGGTTCTTTCTGTTTCAACTGCTGAACTTCGGCATCATTCTGCTGCTGCTGTGGCGTTTCGTCTGGCCGCGCGTGATGAGGCTGCTGGACGAACGCTCCGAGCGCATCGCGCAGGGCCTGGAAGACGCCCGCGCCGCCGAAGAAGCCCGCGAAAATGCCGAGCGCGAGCGTGACAAACTGCTGGCGCAGGCGCGTGCTGACGGTCAAAAGCTGGTCGATGAAGCACGCCAACGCGGTGAGGAACAGATCAAACATATACTGCGCGAAGCCTCGCAAGAGGCCGAAGACACTCGCGCCCAGGCGCGTGACCAGGCTGAGCAGGAGCGCAACCGCATCCTGGGTGAAACGCGCGAACAAATCGTATCGCTGGCGATGGCCGCTGCCGAGCGCCTGATCGGGGATTCGCTGGACGAAAAACGCCAGCGCGCCGTGATCAAGCAGTTTTTCTCGGAAGTGCCCGCCGAAGCGGAAAATATCGGCAAGTCGGTGACGGTCGTCAGCGCCGTGCCGCTGACTGACGACGAGAAGGCACAGGCCCAAAAGACCACCGGGGCCGACGAGATCGACTACAAGGTCGAACCCGCGATCCTGGGTGGTTTGATCGTGCGGGCCGGTGACAAGGTCGTGGATGGCAGCGTCCGGGGCGATCTGGCGACCCTCTCACTGCGGCTGCGCTGATCCGGCACCCGCCTACCCAACGCCAGAGAGCTTACGCTGAATCTCTGGCGTTTTTGGTTCGTGCCGCCTGTGCCCCTGCCGATTCTCGTTGTTGGCTGATTGTTGATCGCTGAAAGCTATTTTTGGGAGGAATTACCATGCAAACAGTGCAGTTAGGTCATACCCGGCAGCAGGTCAGCGCGCTGTGTTTGGGCGCGATGTATTTCGGCACGCGCCAGGACGAAGCCGCGTCGTACCGGCTGCTGGACCAGTACGTGGATGCGGGCGGCGCGTTCGTCGATACGGCCAACATTTACGCGCATTGGGCCGGGGGGCAGGGCGGCGACAGCGAAGCCCTGTTGGGCCGGTGGATGGCGGCACGCGGCAACCGGGACCGGCTGTTTATCGCCAGCAAGGTTGGGTTTGGGTACGGCGACGTGCCCCGCGCGCTGACGCCCGCGCTGGTCGAGGCGGAATGCGACAAAAGCCTCAAGCGGCTCGGCACGGACGTGATCGATCTGTATTACGCGCACGTCGATGACCGGGAAACGCCGCTGCGCGATACGATGGGAGCCTTCGCGCGGCTGGTTGACGCGGGCAAGGTGCGTTACATCGGCGCGAGTAACTATCTCGCCTACCGCCTGGAACGCGCGCACACGCTCAGCAAGGCGAACGGCTGGCCGTCGTTCTGCTGCGTGCAGCAGCGGCATACGTACCTGCGCCTCAAGCCCGGCGCGAGCGCCGCGCCGCAGGTCGTCGCCAACGACGACTTGTTCGATTACGTGCGGGCGCGGTCGGATGACTTCACCCTGCTGGCCTATTCCGCCCTGTTGGGCGGCACGTATACCCGCGCGGATCGCCCGCTGCTGGACACGTATCACGGGCCAGATGCGGATGCGCGGCTGGCGGCGCTGCGTGCCGTCGCGGCTGAAGCCGGCGTTACGCCGAATCAGGTAGTGTTGGCCTGGATGCGCCAGAGCGATCCGCCGGTTCTACCGCTGATCGCGGCCAGCACGTCCGCGCAGTTGGCCGAAAACATCGCCGCGCTGGACGTGGTGCTGAGCGCCGATCAGATGCAGCGTCTGACACAGGCAGGGGCCTGACGGCACCTCGCGGATCGAACGGCATAGATTGTGCGGCAGGTTTGCCTGCACGGCGCGGCACGCTTCAGTTGTCGCGGGTGTGATCAGCGTCAGCGGATCGGAGGTGGGCAGTAGCGCCGGTCAGGGGGTGGGGCGCAGGTTATACATATAGGTGACTTCGCCGTTGGACAGCAGCGTATGGTGCCGCGTGAGCTGCCCTTCGGCTACGAGTTCGCCCAACAGCTCGCTGAGATCGACTCCATCAGGGACGTCTACCCGGTTGGCGATCCGCTGTCCCCGAATGGCGATCCCGCTTCTCTGAACAACTGTCAGGATTTCCTGCTTCAGTTCCGTCCGTTTCGTTTCGGTCATGGTATCCTCATTTGAGTCAATTGCCTATATCTATATTATAGTGTATCTGTCAATGCGCCGCTTACCGTGCGGATCGAGTGAGAGCCGTTTCGCCGCCCCAAAAGTTGGAGAATCGCCCCCGGTTCGGACAAGAGCGGGGCGCTTTTGGTTTCCCGACCCATCGGGGATAAAATGGGATAGGCCAGCCGCGCTATCTGCGAAGGAACAGCTATGAATTTCAGCGATCTGCTAGCCGACCTGACCGGGGTGATC
The DNA here is from genome assembly GCA_964393335.1 of uncultured Anaerolineaceae bacterium. Lineage (GTDB taxonomy): Bacteria > Chloroflexota > Anaerolineae > Aggregatilineales > Aggregatilineaceae > CAYMTN01. Next base: position 8,095 of record CAYMTN010000102.1, on the reverse strand, counting down.
ACGCCGCCGGATCGGGACGTGGCGGTGACCGCGCCTGTGGACGAAAACGCCCAGGCGATCCAACCGGGCGGCGTGTTTCTGGCGCGGGCCGGGGCCAACGTGGACGGTCACAGCCTGATCCTGGAAGCGGTCGATCACGGCGCAGTCGCGGTGGTGGGCGAGCGCCCCCCCGATCGGGTGGCGTGCCCGGTGCCGTATGCGCAGGTAGCCGATGGTAAGGCCGTCCTGGGACCGCTGGCCGCGACGTATTACGGGCACCCGTCGCGCCATCTGGTGGTCATCGCCGTGACCGGCACGGACGGCAAAACGACCACCTGCACGCTGATTCACAGCATTCTGACGGCGTCCGGCATCCAGGCGGGCCTGCTGACGACGGTCAGCGCCGTGATCGGGGACGCGGTGCTCGAAACGGGGCTGCACGTCACGACGCCGCCCGCGCACGAGGTCCAGATGTACCTGGCGCGTATGGTCGAGGTGGGTATGACGCACGTCGTGTTAGAGGCGACGTCGCACGGGCTGGCGCTGGGCCGCGTCAACGGCGTCGAGGTCGATGTCGCCGTGCTGACCAACGTCACGCACGAGCACCTCGATTTTCATGGCACGTGGGAACGGTACCGGCGCGATAAGGCGCGGCTGTTCGGGATGGCGGCGTCGAGTTTTCGTAAGCCGGGCGTGCTCAAGGTCGCCGTGATCAATGCCGACGATCCCAGCGCTGACCTGTTCCGCCAGACGGCGCTGGCCGGGCCGGGCGTGGATCGCGTGGTGAGTTATGGCATCGACCCGCTGTACCCGGTGGACGTGCGCGCCGAGGAGATGGAATACGAACCGGACGCCACGCACCTGATGGTCGTCGGGCCGGATGGGCTGATGCAGCACGTCGAGTCGCGGCTGGTCGGGCCGTTCAACGTCTCGAATATGCTGGCGGCGGTGGCGGCCTGCGCGGCGATTTTGGACGATGACCCGGAACGGCTGCGCGGCGCGATCTTCGACGGCATCCGTGATCTGCAACCGATCCCTGGACGGATGGAGCGTATCGACGAGGGGCAGGATTTTTTGGCGATTGTCGATTTCGCGCACACGCCGAACGCGCTGCGCCGCGCGTTGGAAGCGGCGCACAGCATGATCGCGCCGGATCGCCGTGTGATCGCCATTTTCGGCAGCGCGGGCCTGCGCGACCGTGACAAACGGCGCATGATGGCCGAGGTCAGCGCGGAGCTGGCCGATATCACGATCTTAACCGCCGAGGACCCGCGTACCGAGTCACTGGCGGGCATTCTGCACGACATGGCGCAGGGCTGCATCCACCGGGGCGGCATCGAGGGTGAAACCTTCTGGCGCGTGATGGACCGGGGCCGCGCGCTGGCGTTTGGCTGCTCGCTGGCCCGGCGCGGCGACCTGGTGATCGCGTGCGGTAAGGGTCACGAGCAGAGCATGTGTTTTGGCACGACGGAATACGCCTGGGACGACCGCGACGCCATGCGGGCCGCGCTGCGCGGCGCGCCGCTGCTGACACTGCCGACTGCCAATCTGAAATCGCGCGATTCGGGGTTGTTATGAGCGGTTCGGAAGGTATCACCGGCGGGTGACTGGCGGACAACGCGTAACATGTCTGAAAGGATGATCATGCCTGATAATCGAACAGTCAATGTCCAGCGATTCCGCGAGGAGCAGGGCGCTTCCCGGTTGCACATTCTCACGGTGGTTGCGCCGTTTAGCGTGAGTCAGGACCGGTTTGTATTGATCGAAATCAGCGACGAGGCCACAGTGCGCCTGATCACGTGCAGGGACGGCACGCCGCGCGCGCCGTTGGATCGCGGCAGCACCCGCCCGGTCGAGCCGGGCGCGCTGCAAGCGTTTTTGCAGGACATAGACGACGCCGCGATGGCGTGGGCCGGGGACGCGATCCCGCCCAACGTGCACGACGGCGTGACGATCACGGTCGAGCGCGCCGCTCCCGATTCGTATGAACGGGTGCGCATGGTCGATCCCCCGGCGGGCAGCCCACACGCTCGCCTGCTCGCGGCCTGGATGGACGCCTTCCCGGAAACGCGGCGCATCAAGCGTTGAGTGCCCGTCAGGCGGGCGTCAGAAAAACAACCAGTTCGCGTAAGAGTGAGTGTGTTATGCTAAGGTAACCGTCGCGATGGCCCTTGATACGCGCACGGGCCTTCGTTAGAATGACAGGACGCGGATCACAGTGGACCTGGGGATCGTGATCGTAAGCTGGAACACGCGCGACTTGCTGCGCGACTGCCTGCAATCGGTGCTGGCGTCCGAGGGTCTGTCGTTCCGCGTGGTGGTGGTCGATAACGCTTCGACGGATGGCAGCGCGGACGTCGTGCGCGTTTTCCCGGACGTGACGCTGATCGCCAACGCGGACAACGTGGGTTATCCGGCGGCGAATAACCAGGGCTTCCGCGCGTTGGGTTTTGAGTTGGGCGGCGGCGACGAGGACATGCCGCGTTACGCGCTGGCGCTGAATCCGGACACGGTGCTGCCGCCAGCGGCGCTGCGCGAGATGGTGGCTTATATGGATGCCGACCCGTCGATAGGCGTGGCCGGGCCAAAGCTGGTGATGCTCGACGGCAGGCTGGATTTGGCGTGCCGCCGCAGTTTCCCGACGCCGGAGATCAGTTTTTTTCGCATGATCGGGCTGTCGAAAGTGTTCCCGCACAGCCGCCGCTTTGGTCGCTACAATATGACGTACCTCGACCCCGACGTCGAAACCGAAGTTGACTCGGTGGTGGGCGCGTTTATGATGGTCCGGCGCGAGGCAATTCAGCGCGTCGGCCTGTTCGACGAAACGTTTTTTATGTATGGAGAGGACCTGGATTGGGCGTATCGAATCAAGCAGGCCGGGTGGACGGTGAAGTACAACCCCCGCGTGACGGTGACGCACGTCAAACGAGCGGCAAGCCGCCAATCGCGCCGGGCACAGCACGAGTTCTACCGGGCGATGCTGATCTTCTACCGCAAGCACTACCGGAGGACGACGCCCTGGTGGCTGCACAGCCTGATTCTGATCGGGCTGGCACTGAAGGGCGGACGCCCCCTGTGGCGCGATCTGTGGCACCCGACGCCCGCCGTTTCCGGCTGAACAGCGCGCTGGACCGCCACGTACGCGGGCTGCTGCACACGACTCTGATCCTGGGGGACGCCGTGATGCTGTCGCTGGCGTTTGCGCTCGCCTACGTGCTGCGTGCCCGGCTGCCGCTGCCTGCCGTCCCGGTGAATCCGCCCTCGTTTGCGAGTTACGTGCCGATGATGATCGTGCACGTCGTCAGCGTGCTGGTGGTGTTCTATTTCGCGCGTATGTACCACCAGCGCCGCGCCGTGAGCCGCATCGACGAAGGGTATGCCATCGCGCAGAACGTCTCGATTGGCACGTTTTTGGCGGTGGCGTTCGAAACGCTCGCCTTCAAAAACAGCGCCCTGGAGCTGGACTACCCGCGCGGTGTCGTGATCTATGCGTGGCTGTTGGGCATCGGGCTGACGGTGTTGGGGCGCGAACTCCATCGTCAGATGACGATCCGGCTGCGCGATGTCGGTATCGGGCGTGACAACGTGTTGATCATCGGGTCCGGCGAAGTGGCGCGTACCATCGCAGAGAAAATCCGCTGGTCGCCGCACCTGGGCTTTAGCATCGTCGGCGTTGTGAACGGATCGCCCGGTTCCAGCGTGGGTGATGTGCCGATCATTGGCACGACGGGGCAACTGCCGGAGATCATCGACGAGTACGAGGTCGATGAAGTGATCATCGCGCTGCCCGAAGCCTCGCACCGCGAACTGGTCCAGTTAGTCAGCAAGTGCCAGCGCGGTAAGGTCAACATCAAGGTCTACCCCGACATTTTCGCGTACATGACCGGCGGCCTGACGGTCGATGATCTGAACGGCATGCCGTTGCTGTCGGTGCGCGACGTGGCGCTGCGCGGCTGGAAGCTGAGCCTCAAACGCGGCATGGACATCGTCGTATCGTTCATGGGGCTGGTGCTGCTCAGCCCGTTTTTGGTGCTGACCGCGATCCTGATCAAGCTGGAGTCGTCGGGACCGGTGTTTTTCTGCCAGGAGCGCATGGGTCTGGATGGCCGCCCGTTCCCGATGATCAAGTTCCGCTCGATGCACCAGGACGCCGAGCAGGGCGGCCCCGGCTGGACGACGGAAGGCGATCCACGCGTGACGCGTATTGGACGCTTCATGCGCAAAACCAACATGGACGAGCTACCCAACCTGATCAACGTGTTTTACGGGCAGATGAGCCTGGTCGGGCCGCGCCCGGAACAGACATATTACGTGCAAAAATTCCGCGAATTCATCCCCCGCTACATGGAGCGTCACCGCGAAAAAGCCGGGATGACCGGCTGGGCGCAGGTCAACGGGATGCGCGGCGACACCTCCATTTTGGAGCGCACCAAGTACGACCTGTGGTATGTCGAGAACTGGTCGCTGTGGCTGGACATCAAGATCGTGCTGCGCACGATATTCCAAATGGCGTTCGGGCGCAACAAAAATGCGTATTAGGTGACGCGGGTACCTGCTGGCAAGGCGGGCCCGCCGCACGCGAAACCCACAGTCTGTACAATCTCGATAGGCGTACTCCGGTACGCCTCATTTTTTGTGGCGAGAATGGTATAATAGCGCGGGGGACAGGATTCAAACCGTCATGGACATCAGCGAACTGACACAGCACATGCATGACTTTGTACGCGCCAAAGGCTGGTACGCGCCGGATTCGCCGCGCCCGCAGACGCCGCGTAACATCGCCACGTCGATCTGCATCGAAGCAGCGGAAATCCTGGAATATTTTCAGTGGAACGGCGACGTGACCGATTCGGAGGGGTTGGCGGGCGAACTGGCCGACGTGGCGCTGTACCTGTTGCAGCTCGCCAGCGTGACCGGCATCGACCTGGAACGCGCGATTCTTGATAAGCTATCGGCGAACTACGGGCGCACGTGGGATGAGGGGACACATGACCGACGCGAATAACGTCAGGCTGGGTTTCATGGTGGAAGCAGTGCAGGGTGACGCGCTGCGCTTCAAGGCGGATGTGCTCGCCGTCAAACATTCGCCGCGCTCCAGCGGATTGGGCGCACAGGTGCGCAAGCGCATCACCGACGACGGCAGCATGTTGCCCCAGGCGGACGAATACCGCATTTTTTCGGGGCGCGGCGTGACCGAAACCGAGTACGTGTTAATGGTCGGCGCGCCGCCGGTCTTCAGCCTGCGTTATTTCCAACTGCGCGATCTCGCCCGCCGCTTCCTGGAAGCGCTGTGGGAAGCCGGGCTGGATGTCGGCCACCTCGCTACGACGCTGCACGGCGTGCGCACCGGGGCCGGGCTGGACGAAGTCGAGGCGTTCCGCGCGCTGCTGTTGGGCATGGCCGATGCCTACGAGGCCGGGCATTATCCGCCGACGCTCACGCGTATATCATTCGTCGAGCAGGACGAAAACCGCGTGCGCGTGATGCAAGACGCGCTGACGCGGTTCCTGCCGGAATCGCCGCCGCCGGAGCCGTCACCCTCACCGCCGCCCGCGCCTGAGCGCAAAGAACGCAAGGAGCGCCGCCTGGACAGCGAAACCAGCAGTGAAGCGCTGCTGGACATGATACCGGGCGAACCGGCGGAATCGACCATCCCCGCAGCGTCAGTGGCGACGGTGGCAGTCATGGCCGGGCCGGATTCGTTCGAGCCGGAGTTCCGCAAGCCAGAAGCGGACGAAACGACGCCGCACGTATTTGTCGCCATGCCGTTCAAGGACGAGTACGACGATCAATACTATCTCGCCATCCAACCGGCCATTCACGAGATCGGCTTCCTCTCCGAGCGTATGGACCTGGACGCGTTCACGGGCGACATCAAAGCCCGCATGTTGGAACGCATCCGCACCGCCCGCCTGGTGATCGCGCTGTTGGATGGCGGCAATCCCAACGTGTATTTGGAAGTCGGTTACGCGTGGGGCGTCGAAACCCCGGCGATTCTGGCCGCGCACGAAGGCGAGCCGCTGCCGTTCGACGTGCGCGGCGAGCGCGTGCTGATCTACGACCGCATCTACCGGCTGAAGCAGATGCTCCAGACCGAGTTGGCGCGGCTGGATATGTGACCACTGAAACGCGTCTTTTTTACGACTAAACAGTAACGAGAGGAATATCATGATGGACGCAACATGGTTGGAGCGCAGCCAGCTTGAACGACACAGCCTGGACATGCGCCAGTTTGTCGATTTTCGCCAGTCCACGCTGGCGAACGGGTTGCGGCTGGTGGAGGCGTATAACGCCAGCGGCCTAAGCTTCACGATTCTGCCGGATCGCGGGCTGGATATCTGGAGCGCGTACTACAACGGCGTGCCGCTGACGTGGCTCAGCCAGGGATCGCCGCACCCGCCGGACATGGGCCAGTCGTGGCTGCGGCAGTTCAACGGCGGCCTGCTGACGACGTGCGGCCTGACCCACGCCGGGCCGGGCGAAGCCGATCCGATCACCGATGGCGGGCGCGATCTGCACGGCTTGTACAGCCGCCTGCGCGCCGGGGATGTGGCGGTGCGCGGCGCGTGGCAGGGCGAGCAGTACGTGATGACGCTGGACGGCGGCGTGACGGAAAACCGGCTGTTTGGCGAGCAGCTTCGCCTGGAGCGTAACTACCGGCTGACGCTCGACCAGCCGGTCATCGAATGGTCGGACCGGGTGACCAACCTGGGCGACAATCCTGCGCCGTTGATGGTGCTGTATCACATCAACCTGGGTTATCCGCTGGTGCAGGCCGGGACGGTGCTGGACACGCCACATGCAGCCGTTTATCCGCGCGACGCCGAAGCGCGCAAGGCATTCGATCACTGGGCACGCTACGAAAGTCCGACGCCGCGTTTTGCCGAACAGGTCTACTGGCATCACCTCAAGGCTGGGGACGACGGGCGCACGGTGGTTGGCCTGCTGAACGAGTCGTTTGGATTGCAGTTCGAGTGGGACACGGCCCAACTGCCGTACCTGGCCCAGTGGAAAAATACGCGCCAGGGGATTTTCGTGTCAGGCGTCGAGCCGGGCAATTGCATCCCCGAAGGGCAGGTCGCGGCGCAGCGTGCCGGGCGGCTGGTGATGATCGAGCCGGGCGACGTGCAGCAATTTGGCTGTACGCTGACCGTTTTGGATCAGGCGGCGGCAGTCGAGCAGTGCCGCGCCCGGATCGCCGGGTTGCAGCGCGCGGGCGCACCGGCGGCGTGCCACCTGGACGATTACGCGGTTTAGGCGTACGTACACAAGCGGCGGGGCACTGTGTATAATCAAGGTGGGATTTGCAGGCAGATGCACAAGAGCGGCTTAGCGTCGGTGTTTGCAGAGGATTTCAGGCTGCCGTGGGGGAGCAAAACCGTATGCAGGTGTATGACAAAGCGGCGAGCGTAGTGCTTGATACGCTGTGGGATGACGTGGAATTCCGCAGCTTTTTCTACGCGCTGAATTACAGCCTGAACGACCTGGGCCCGTTGATCCGCGAAGTATTCGTGCCCGCCTATCTGCGTGTACGGCGCTCGCTGCAAGGCGGCGAGTTGGAGATGTTGGAGGCGCAAGTCACCGAAGATTTGCTCGCGCCGTTGTATGACCGGCCCACCTTCCGCGAGATGTGGGAGTCGTGGGACCAGGCGACCAAAGAGGAATTTTTACGCGCACAGTCGGAGATGCAGCTTGGGCAACTGCTGGTGCTGGTCTACGATACGCAGCTTGCCGAGGCGTACAAACAGGCGTTTTTAGAGTATTTGACCTGAGTTCGGGATACGGAAACGAGATATCTTGCCAGGAATGCGGTGAGCTTTCAGGGTACTCAAAGTCGGCGAAAGGTATCTGCGATGGGGTTGCTGGAACTATGTTGCCATGCCGGTGAGCTGGTTCTGCGGTTTCAAGCTGCATCTGGTCGTCAATGACCGGGGCGAACTGCTGGCTCACGCTGCGCTATGTCGCTAATTGCATATTCCGTCAATCTGAATGCCGAGGCAAAACAGCCATCAAACATCCATGAATGTGATACCCTCAAGCCCTATGATAAGGTCATCGACAGTGAACTCGTCGGCAATGACGCGCATGGTCTCAATCATGAGCGAGCGCATTGTGG
>CAYMTN010000101.1:0-18263 GCA_964393335.1 uncultured Anaerolineaceae bacterium | reverse complement strand
CGACTCTCGCGCCGACCACGACAACGACGGTGGCTCCGACCACGACCACCGCCGCACCGACCACGACGACGGCGGTCCGGCCGACGACCACTACGGTCGCGGCGCCTCCGCCGGCCACGACGACCACTGTCTTGAGGTCCGCGTGCCGGGCCTTGGCGACCTCCGCCAGGACCATCTCGTAGGCGACGCGCTGCTCGTCCAGGAGCACGAACTGCTCACGGTCACGAATCTCGTCGGAGGCAAGTGCCAGCAGCTGTTTGGACGGCCCGATCTTGGACGACAGCAGACGATCCGCGCTCCGGCCAGCACGCGCGTGAAAGCGCTGGACGAAACCGGGCGAGTCGGCGGCTACCTGGTGGTGTGGGGCGATGTCTCGCGCCCCGATTTGCAGGGCGAGTACTTCACCCCGGAGACCGATCTCGGCCTGGACTGGTACCCGCGCCGCCCGGTGCTCTACCATCACGGGCTGGACGGCGAGCTTGGCCCGGTCATGATCGGGCAGATCGAAGTGATGCAGCCGGATTCAACCGGCGTGTGGGTCGAGGCGCAGCTTGACCAGCGCAGCCGCTGGGCGCGGGCCGTGCTCGACCTGGTGCAGCGCGAGGCGCTCGGCTGGAGCAGCGGCAGCCTGCCGCACCTGGTCGAGGTCAGCGCGGACGGTTACATCCGGCGCTGGCCGATTGTCGAAGGCAGCCTGACGCCCACGCCTGCCGAGCCGCGTCTGACCGACGCCGTCGCCGTCAAGGCCGCGTTTCACGCGTTGGGCCTGCCCACCGACCGGATCGAAGATCGCACAGGATACGGTAATCAAACAGACGGAGGAACCATGAACGACCAACAGCACGGCGATGGCGCTCAGGGCGGGATCAAACGCCTGCCCGCCTCGCAGACAACCCGCACGCCCGTGATCGAGGTGCGCAGCAAATACGCCGATCTCGACGCGGTGGACATGGCCTTCATGCATACGTGGCTGAGCCGCACCGGGCAGTGGTCGCCAACCACCGCGTTCATGCGCGAGCTGGCGCAGAAGGCGTACCACGCGGTCGAACGCGGCACACTCGATGCCGGGGCGCTGCGCGACCTGCCGGTCAAGGCCGACGAGCTGATGCACGCGGCCAACACCGGCTACGGCTCGGAATGGGTGCCGGATATCTGGTCGAGCGAGCTGTGGCGCAAAGCACGCGCGGAAAACGTCGTGCTGCCGCTGTTCCGCGTGATCGAGATGCCGTCCAACCCGTTCGAGCTGCCGATCTCCGGCACCGATCCGACCGTGTATTACGTGCCGGAAACGCAGGACGAGGACGATCTGACGCTGGCGGGCGCGGGCAACCCGATCCCCGACAGCCAGGTCGGCAGCGGAAAAGTCACGCTCACGGCGAAAAAACTCGCGCTGCGCGTCGGTTTTTCGGCGGAACTGGTCGAAGATGCGGCCATCCCGCTCATCGCGCTCTATCGCGAGCAGGCGCTGCGCGTCATGGCCGAAGCGATTGACAACGTGCTGCTCAACGGCGATACCGAGGGCGGCGCGACCGGCAACGTCAACAGCGACGACGCCCAGCCGAGCAGCACGGCGAAGTACCTGGCGTTCGACGGGCTGCGCAAGCTGCCACTCGTCACCAATACGGCCAACGCAAGCGACGGCAACGGCGCGCCGACTGTCGCTCTGATGCGCACCGCCCGCTTTTTGATGGCTCCCCGCTACGCGCTGCGCCCCAAAGACTGCGCCTGGATCGTGGATGGCAGCACCTACGCCAAACTGCTCAGCCTGACGGACGTGGCGACGGTCGACAAGTTCGGGCCGCACGCCACCGTGTTGACCGGCGAGATCGCCAAAGTGGACGGCGTGCCGGTGCTGGTCAGCGCGGAAATGCCGCTCACCCAGGCGGACGGCAAAGCCGACGCCAGCGCCAACACCAAGGGGCAGGCGCTGTGCGTATACCGTCCGGGCTGGATCGTCGGTTATCGCCGCCGGGTCGCGGCTACCATGAACTACCTGCCCTACTACGACGCGTACCAGATGGTTGCAACGGTGCGGCTGGCATTTGCGCCCTTCGATACCGAAGTCGCGAGCGTGCTGTACAACCTGACCGTGTGAGGCAGCGAGCAGCGAGTGGGGGCGCGTGCGGCGCGTCCCCACCGGTTAGTTGTCGGAGAGTTTGATGATGCTGAACAGGATCGTGACTGGCAGCCGCCCCAGCATAAGCTGGTCGCCATGCCGGACGATGTAATCGACGTGAGGGATCAATTGTTTGCCGTTGAGGTACGTTCCGTTCGCGCTGCCGAGGTCGGCAATCTTCAGGTTATTCCCGCTGCGGCGCAGCATGCAGTGACGGCGCGACATGCCCTGCTCATACCCGCCGAAATCGGTGAGATCGAGCATTTTTTCGCCGGTGACCGAGGGGCCGCGTCCCAGGATCAGCGGCTCTTCCAACCCCAGCGACAGCCAGCCGCCGCTCATGTTGAGTTGGAGAATGGCATTCGTGCCCGGCTCGAAGAGTTCGACGGAATACGGCTCAACCGGCGTGCTGATCATGGCCTGCTGCGCGACCAACAGTCTCTCGGTATCAGGCGCATTCAAGTCACAACCGCACTTGGGGCACGTCGCGTCACCCGCGCGGCAGGGATACCCGCAGCACGCGCACATGACCAGCGAGCGTTCTTCAACCGGGACGGTGATGGGAGTGCCATCATCCGAGCCAGCTTCTGCCACTGCCGAACCGCCCGTGACATGCTCTTTAGCATCTGAATCGCCCTGGGACTGTTTGGCAGCCCGCTGTTCTTGCGCAGCGGAGCCGGCGGTAGCGTTCTCCAGGTTCGCCCCACACATGGGGCAGTAATTCTCCGCAGGCTTGCACTCACGCCCGCACTGCGGACACACGACCGGTACTGTTTCATCAGGGGTCATGTGAGGACTCTTTTCGCTAGTACTTGCGCCTTCAATATCCGGAGCCGCGGCAGCTTCCGGAGACTTGGCAGCTTCCGGAGCCTCGGCAGCCTCCGGAGACTTGGCAGCTTCCAGAGCCTTGGTAGCTTCCGGAGACTTGGTGGCTTCCAGAGCCTTGCCAGCATCCAGAACCTTGGTAGCTTCCGGAGCCTTGCCAGGTTCGGGAGGCTTGGCAGCTTCCGGATCAGAGACTGTGACAGGTAGCGTGTCGGGAACCTGCTCACCAGAAACGCTTGTCGTCGTGCCGGGCCGCAAGGTCGCTCCGCATTCGGCGCACGATTGCTCCCCAGGCGCGTTCGTATGCCCGCACTGGGGACACGGGGCCAGCGGTGGTTGGCTACCAGGAGACGAACTGTACTCGTTCATCCGTACGTTTTGTACCCACAGAAAAAGGGACGGTAGCGAAATAAATCCTGACCTATTCTGATTGTATAGGCAGAAAGAGTGTTGCAGGAGTCACCATTCGTGAATTTTTCGTGAATAAACAGGCACCGGCCAGCTTACAGGTGGCAGATCGCACGGACGCCGCCAACGACGCAGTCTATCCAGGGGTGATTTATCAGCCGGTGATAGCGCTAAACGCGAGGGTGAAATGCAGCGTGCCGAGGATCAACCGGTCGCCATGTGCCACCAGATAATCTTCAGACGCGATCAGGCGGCAGTCATTCAGATACGTCCCATTCGTACTGCCGAGGTCGCGCACCAGCAGTTGATCGTCAAGCCGCTCAAACCGGCAGTGCTGCCGCGACACGCCATGCTGAAGGGCATTGAACTCGGACAGGTTGATCAGCGTTTCATCGCCGGTTTCGCCTCCCCGCCCCAGCACGGCGGGACGGTGAAGCTGTAAGGTCAGGCAGGCTGCCGAGGGGAGCACCTGAAGAATCAGCAGCATGTGGTTGGTAAAGCGGGTTTCAGAAGGGCTGGCGCTGGGCACGACCAGCGGCTGGCGTTTGAGCACCGAGGTAAGCGGAACGTCGAGCACCACCGGACGGACTTGTTCCGATAGGTCCGCCCCGCAGTTCAGGCAGTACGGCTCCAGCGGCGAGGCAAAAAAGCCGCAGTTAGCACATTGAACAGGGCGCTGTGGAATATTGACCGTTGAATCCGAAGAATGTGACATACGGGTCCCCTTGAGCTGTCGAGGGATCGCTGCACACGACCCTGACGCACCTTACCCCTACTATTCATGGTAACGCAGTTTGTTTAGGAACGCATAAAAATAGCGTCAAAAAGGGCTGGCAATGTGTTTACAAAACGTGGGTGGGCCGGGGTGAGATTATCAAACGACGGCTCAGGAGTGGATCGTATTGAAGGTGATGATCACGTGCAGCGTACCGATGACCAGCCGGTCACCATGCCGCACGATACGTTCGTCGTGCGCGGCCAGGACCTCGCCGTTCAGGCGCGTGCCGGCGACGCTGCCCAGGTCGGTGATGATCAGGTGCGTCTCGTGGCGCTGCAACCGGCAGTGACGGCAGCAGACTCCGTGCCGCGCGGCGTTGAACTCGGTCAGATCGAGCACGTCTTCAGTATCCGACGGGTGCCGGTCGTATCCCAACACGACAGGCCGCGCCAGCGCCAGCGATACACACGTGCCGGACGGCAGGAACTGCAAAATGGCGATAGCCCCGGCATCAAACTGGCCGGTGTCTGCGAGGTGATGCGGCCAGGACAACGAGTCTGCACCGGCTTCTGGCGAAGGCGCATCCTGAGCGCCGCCACACGACGAGCAGCGCAGGGCCGTGGCCGGGATACACGCGCCGCAGTGCGGGCAGGTCTTCAAGGGTTGATCGAACGATTGAGTGTCGAGTGACACGTTTGGACCTCACATGCATGACGGTAATTCCATTATACAAAAGATAATGTTCTCATATTTCTAAAAATTTATTTAGAATTCGTAAAGAAAACACACCAATTGTAAACGGAAGCCCGCATAATTACAAACCGAAATCAAACAAAAGGAGGCAAAGTGAACGTTTACGCGACTCTGAGCGAAACACGCCGCTACCTGGGGCTAAACGCGGCGCAAACCGGCGACGACGATCTGCTGCTGGTGCTGCTGGGCGCGGCGTCCCGGCTGGTCGAGCAGTACACCGCGCGGCGCTTTTATCCGGCCCGGCAGACGCACACCTACACCGTCTGTGACGCGGGCCAACTGCTGCTGCGCGACGATCTGCTGGCGCTGCACACGCTGACCAACGGCGACGGCAGCGCGATCCCGGCGGCGGCCTATCACCTCGCACCGGCGGGCGCACCGGCCAGCAGCGCCGTGCTGCTGGATCGCACGCAGGCCGCCTTCACGCACAACGGCGACCCGGTTGACGCGATCCAGGTAGACGGCACGTGGGGCTATCACACCGCCTGGGATGAGGCGTGGATCGATTCCGGCGACAGCGTGCAGGATGACCCGCTGGCGTCCGGGGCAACGTCGCTGACGGTCAGTGACGCCGACGCCGTTACCGTCACAGGTTACGGGACGCGCTTCGCCGTCGGGCAGTTGCTGCGCATCGAAGACGAATACCTGCACGTGCTGGCGATCAACACGACCACCAACGTGCTGACGGTGGCGCGCGGCGTCAACGGCACGACCGCCAGCAGCCACGCACAAGACACGGCCATCGACGTCTACGCGCCGCCGGAAGACATCCGGCAGGTATGCTTGCGCGTGGTGAGCTGGCTCTACAAGCAGAAGGATGCCGGATTCGTGCAGTCGGCGGGCAGCCTGCGCGGACAGGTCGTCGTGCCACCTGCCCTGCCGGGCGACGTGCAGCAAATTCTCGCGCCGTATGTGCGGGTCCGCGTAGCGTGACGGGGAGCGATCACAATGGGCGTATTGACGACGGCGTTAGATCACCTGGCAGCGGTCGCCGTGAGCGGAGTCACATCGTATGCGCTGGACGAAACACCGGACGCGCTGACCAGCGCGCAGCTTCCCGCGCTGGTGATCGTGCCGGAACTGGGCGGCGAATCGCCCGGCCTGGAACCCAACGGGTTCAGCGCGGGGGATGGACGTCTGACGGTCGAGATCGCGCACCTGCTGCTGCTGGCGCCGGTAGCGAGCGGCCTGGGGGCACGCGGCGTCTTCCCGGCGCTGGCGAACGCCATCGACACGTACCTCGGCGCGATGGCCGCCGATCCCACGCTCGACGACGCGCTGCCGGTAGCGCTGCACATTCGCGTGCGGGCGGGCGTCCTGCGTTACGCGGACGTGGACTATCACGGCGCGACGTTCACGCATACGTGGGCGCTGAACATCGCGTGAGCGCCATTTTTGCCGCTGCTGACCGGCAGCATACTGGCCTCACCCCTTAACCCCCGGCCCCTTTTCCCCTCTCTCCATTTTGATGGAGCCGCCATTCGGCCAGGGGTGAGGCTTACGGCGAACGTTCGAGACTGGATGCAGCCACTGGATCATTATACGACACCCGCCAGCGAAAGGAGCACGTATGGCGACCACTTTCACGGTTCACATCGACTGGGACCGGGACGGCTCGTTTGACGGTCCCCCGGCAGGCAACCGGCTGCTGAATGGCGATTTTGGCAGCGGCGAGGATGGCTGGTCATTTTGGGGCGATATCGTCCACAGCGTATCCGGCGGCAAACTGGGCGCGTACCGCAGCGGGGATTATGCGGCGTTTTACCAGATGTTCGATTACCAGGCGTGCGCTGGCGACACGGTCAGCATCACGTTCAAGGTGGCGAATACGAGCGGCCTGGATAAAACGTTTGACGTCATCCTGCGTGGTTCGACCAGCTATGAGGGCCTGGTCAACGAGCGGTTCACGGTGCTGGCCGGTGCGACCGAAGCCGCCAAAACGGTGACCGGTACGATCAGCGCGGCGTGGGCGACGACCATGTTTGAGATCAGCATCGTCAGCGACGACAACGAACCGGCGCTGGCGTTCGACGACATCAGCGTAACGCTGACGCACAACTGGGACGCGATCACGGCCTATACGCGCCGCGTGAAAACGTGGGCCGGGTACGACGAGGCCGGAGCACCGGTCGCCGCCGGGGGCCGCTGCACGCTGCTGCTGGACAACCGCGACCGGCGGTTCAGTCCGGGCAACACGGGCGGGCCGCTCTACGGAAAACTGCTGCCGCGCCGCGAGGTGCGCGTGCAGGCCAGCGACGGCGCGTCCACCTGGACGCTGTTTCGCGGTTACGTGGAGACGATCACGCCGCAGGCCGGGGCGTTTCACGGCGACTCCTGCGAGATCACCTGCGTGGACGGCATCGCGCTGCTGGCCCGGCAGCAGATCAGCGTGCCATACGTCGACAGCCGGGCGGTTGATGCGGCAGTCGCGGATGTCGTCGGCGCAGCCTACACGCCCCCGGACTCAGCGTACGCCGACAACGGCGATACGCTGACCCACTACGGGCGAAGCTGGCAGCCGGAACGCATGACCGCGCTCGCAGCGCTGCGCGAAATCTGCACCGCCGTGTACGGGCGGTTTTACGCGGCGCGGGATGGCACGGCGACGTACATCACGCGCGGCGACCGGCAGGATCCGTCGGTGGAGGCCGTCCTGGTGGTTGGCGGGACGTACGCCGACCGTGTGCTGGCCGTGCAGGCCGATCACCTGATCGGATATTGGCGGCTGAACGAGGCGGGCGGCGTTGTCGCGGCGGACTCCAGCCCGTATGGGCACGACGCGGACGCGAACGGGCTGGTCTGGGGAGCGGACGGGGTTGGGGATGGCGCGACGGGGGCCAGCCTGGACGGCATCAACGACAACGTGACGCTGAGCAGCGCAGGGTTGAGCACGGCCTTCGACGGCGCTGCGGGCACGGTCATGGTGTGGGCGCGGGTCGCGGACACGAGCCTGTGGACGGACGGCCTACAACACGGGCTGGTGACGCTGCGGGCGTCGGGCGGGACGATTTTCATCCGGAAAGAATCGATTTCAAACCTGCTGCGCGCGCGCTACGTCTGGTCGGGGGGCAGTTATCTCCAGATCAATGCGTCCGGCATGGATACGGCGGGCTGGTTCTGCGTGGCGATGACGTGGGACAAGGCGGCTGATGAGGTCAAGTTGTTCGTTGACGGCGCGCAGGTTTCTACCACGCAGAGCGGAATGGGCACCTGGGAGGGAGCGCTCAGCACAGAGAATTCGTTTTTGGGCGCATATTTCGCCAGCAGCATCGTGTGGCATGGCGACCTGGCGCACGGTGCCTTGTGGAACGTGGCGCTGACCCCTGACGAAATAGCAGCATTGGCGGTGGTGTGACATGTGGCATGGGTACGTGTTGGTCAAGCGAAAGGTGCAGGGTCCGCAGTTCACACCAGCGGCGCGGCTGGCCGTGCGCGCGACCATGCGCGAGCTGGCGCTGCTGCACCGACGGCAGCCTGCCGAACGGTTCCAGGTCCGCGAAAGCCTGGACGGCGAAGCGGTGATCTACGAGTTGACGTGTAACGCGTCGTTTCTGACGCCGGGCCGGGCGATTGGCGCGGTGGCGCGGCGGCTGGGCATCAGCGCGACGGTGCTGGCAGCGGGGATCGACTACGTGATTTTTGCCGAAGGCGGGACCTGGGCGGAGAGCGCCGCCGCCTGCCGGGCCTACCTGGCCGAACATACCGCCGACTGGGAGGCCGCAGAATAGGCAGGCGCAGAACAGGAAACGGATGATGACAACTCCTTTGGATGAACTCGACATCAGGCTCGACGTGAACAGCGTCACCAACCTGGCGCAGATCACGGTCTACCCGGTGGAAACCGTCGGGACGGCGCAGGTGGTGTGGACAGCGCAAACCGTGCTGCGCCTGGCTCCCGGCCAGACGCGCGTCGTATACGCGCCCTTCCACGATGAAAACGGCGAGCGTACCGGCGCGGTGGACGTGGTCACGCCTGTCGCCAGCACGGATTATGCCGTGAATGAAAAACCGGACGGCACCGGATTCAACTACACGAACAGCCCGTCATTCAGCATCAGTACCGAGATCGAAGCCACACGCGCGAAAATCACGTTGGGCAACAGCGCCATCGGCCCGCTGTATATGACGCTGCTCCAGGTGCGCGGCAAACCGCTGCGCACCTACGACCCGGTGACGGTTGAAGAATCCGACGCGGCCAGCCAGGCCGCCTACGATATCCGCGCCCTGGCGTTGGACCTGCCGATGCAGGATGACCCGGTCTTTGCGCTGAGTTACGCGCAGTACGTGATCGGGCGCTTCAAGACGCCCGCGCTGGCCGCCGACCGCCTCACCGTGCGTAACCGGGACGTGATCAGCGCGGTCAACGTGTTCAGCCTGGAACTGCTCGACAAGGTCGTGATCAGCGACACGGCAACCGGGGCCAGCCGGCTGCAACACTGGATTCGCGCCATCGCCACCGATCTCGCGCCTGGCGCGTTGGCGGTGACGCTGTACCTGGAACGCGCCGACGACCGCCAATACTGGCTGTTGGGCAAAGCAGGTTTCGGGGCGCTGGATTCGCAGACGCGCCTGGGCTTTTGACGGGCATCGTGAACCATGAACCGTTGACCGTGAACCGTTCTCTGTGGCCGCTCCCTGGCTGCGTTTTTCACGGATTACGGATCACGGACAACGAATTACGGATCGCCAACCACCGACGACCGAACACTAAGGAGCACACAATGACCTGGACGACTCCCAAAACGTGGGCCGTAGACGAACTGGTCACGGCATCGATGCTCAACACGCACCTGCGCGACAATCTGACCGCGCTCAAAACACCGCCCTCGGCGCATTACGAAGTGGACGAGAGCAGCGACTATACCACGACGAGTACAAGTTTTGAGGACGTGGACGGGACGAACCTGTCCCTGACGATCACCACAAACGGCGGCGACGTGATGGCCGGTTTTGTGGGTTCGGTGGCGCATTCGCTGAGCGCGAACCCGATCTATTTCAACGTGGCGGTTGACGGCGACGATCAGGCCGGCGACGACGGGTTGTTGTACGTCATGCCGGGTACGAGCGGGACCCTGGCGAGTTTTGTCACGTTGCTGGCCGGGCTTTCGGCAGGCGAGCATACGATCGCTCTGCGGTGGCGGGTTAACAACGGGACCGGGACCCTGTGGGCCGGGGCCGGGACGACGTACAGGGACGTGCACCCGCAATTTTGGGTACGGGAAGTGAGCTAATCAGGAGACGTGAATATGATAATCGACAACCTGCCAGCAGACCCCATGCTGGCGATCTGGTCATTGTTAGGCGCGCTGCTGGGAACACTGCTGCTGGCAGCGGCGGCGCTGTGGGCGGGGACACTGGTCACGCGCCAGACGCGGGCGCTGTGGCAGGCCGTGCGCGGGCAGCGTCCGGCAGTCATCGCCGCCGTAGACGAGTCGACCGATCCGCTGATCGCACACGCCGCCGCGATCACGGGCATCCCGGCAGACGTTTGGGCAGCCTTTCTGCCCGCATTTTTGAACGCGCTGACCGATGGGCTGGACCGGGCGCTTGCCACACAGGCGGCCCTGGCGGACCCGCCCGGCGCAGAACCGGAGCGCTAACCCTTACGCCGACCCGCTCGCCTATCTCCTGCCGGGCGATGGCGGGCGAACAGGGATACAGGAAGCGCTAATGGAGGAATTGAAACAAATCCGGATGATCCAGGGCGCAGCGAGCAGCGCCCCTACAAAATCAATCATCTGGATTCTATTTGGGTTCTCCACAAGATGAGGGAATACGCGCGAGGTTTACCTCACCCCTAAATCCCGCGTATGCTGCGCATACGACCTCCAAATACGGAGAGGGGACTTGACCGCCCAATGCGTTCTCCCCTCTCCTGCTTGGCGGGAGAGGGGCCGAGGGTGAGGGTCGCCACGACCGCCCGCGCGCTGGATCATGTGTCCTGGCCGGTCAGCATCCGACCGGCTTCTAACAGCGCCTTGACCATGATCGCGTCTCGCGCCTCGGCATACACGCGCAGCACCGGCTCGGTGCCGCTGGGCCGGATCAACAACCAGCTATCGTCGGCCAGCACGAACTTGATCCCGTCGAAGGTATGGACCTCGCGCACCGTCTCGCCCGCCATCGTCGCGGGGGCTTTGGTTTGCAGGCGTTCGACCATCTCCTGCTTGGGGACCGGTTTTCTCAGGTGAAAATCGGTGCGCTCGTAACACGTCGGGCCGTATTCGCGCTGCAAATCCGCCACGATCTCGACCAGCGGCACCCCGGCATCTGCCATGATCTCCAACAGCAACATGCCCATCAGGATGCCGTCGCCCTCCGGGATGTGGCCCTTGATGCTGATCCCGCCCGATTCCTCGCCGCCGATCAACACGTCGCCGTTGAGCATGCGGTCGGCGATGTGATTGAATCCAACCGGCGTCTCGTAGACCGTGAGGCCATAACGCGCAGCGATGCGGTTGATCATCATCGTGGTAGACACCGTCTTGACCACGTCACCGGTCCAGCCGCGTTTTTCGGCCAGGTAACGCACGGCCAGCGACATGATCGTGTGCGGGTCGATGAAATTGCCCTGCCCATCCATCGCGCCGATGCGGTCCGCGTCGCCGTCGGTGGCGATGCCCACGTCGGCGTGAATGTTGCTCATCGTCGCGGCCAGCATATCCAGGTACTTGCGGATCGGTTCGGGATGGATGCCGCCAAAACCGGGATTCATTTCGCCGCGAATCTCGGTCACGTGGCAGCGCGAGCGCGAGAGCAGCGCCCGGATCGCCGTGCGCCCGGAGCCGTACATCGGGTCGGCCACGATACGCAGCTCGCCGCTTGAGATTTTGTCGATATCGACCAGCGTTTCCAGGTGTTCGTAGTACGCGTTGGTCGGGTTGAAGCGGCGGATCAGCTCCTGGTCGATGGCGCGTTCGTAGTCCATCAGGTTCGGGCCGCGCGCCTGCCGCTGCTGTTCTTCGAGATATTCCTCGACGCGCTCGCATTGGTCCGGCAGCGCCGAACCGCCGTAAGACGATTTCAGCTTGAACCCGTTGTAACGCGGCGGGTTGTGCGACGCCGTGATCACGACCCCGGCCACCGCTTGTTTGCGCAGGATGTTGTAGCTGATGGCGGGCGTCGGCGAGTCGGTGCGAGCCAGCCAGGTGATGATCCCGTTGGCTGCCAGCACGCGCGCCGTTTCGATGGCGAAACGGTCCGACAGGAAACGCGTATCAAACCCGACGACGACTTCCGGCGGTTTGCCGCTGCCGCCGTTGGTTTCTTTGTTGACATAATCCGCTACGGCCTGCGCCACCAGCCGCAGATTCGAAAACGTAAACGTATCGGCAATAACAGCGCGCCAACCATCGGTTCCAAAACGGATTGGCATAACGACGTTTTACCCCCTCACGGTGTGTATAGGTAGTGGAAAAACCAATCACCAAAGTCGATTAACCAGACAGGCCGGTTGGTCGAGTTTGACTTGTCTTCTCCATCGATCATCCGCCGGGTTGTGCTGCCCATCCGCCGAATGTACCTCATATGCGGGAGGTAAACCAACAGGCGGTCCGCTGCTGCGCAGCGCAGCCCGGCGATAACCGGCAGCCCGGCTAATTCTCCCCGACTGTGACCGTCGCCTGCTCGGTGCTGCCCTGGCGGTCATACGTCACGCTGACGGTGTCGCCCGGCACGGCGTTCGTTTCGAGATACAGCGCCAGATCGTCGCGCGTCGTCATGGGGCTGCCGTTCACGGCGGTGATGATGTCCCCGCCGACAAACACGGTGCTGAAGCCCTGCCGCTGCGCCTGGGCCGCTTTCAACCCGGCCTGGGCCGCCGCGCCGTTCGCGTCCATGTCCACGATCAACAGGCCGTGCTGCGGGCCATCGCTGGCGGGACGGACTTCGTACCCCAGCTCGCGCACGGTGATTTGCAGCGACGGGTGCGGGTAGCGCCCGTTAGCGATCAGCTCCGGCACGACGCGGCTGACCGTGCTGATCGGCACCGCAAACCCGATCCCAACCGATCCGCCCGACGGCGACGTGATGGCCGTGTTCACGCCGATCACCTGGCCGTGAATGTTGAGCAGCGGCCCGCCGGAGTTGCCGGGGTTGACGGCGGCATCCGTCTGGATCGCGTTGCCGACCACCGAGCCGGAGCCGGTGCTGGATTCGATGGTGCGATCCAGCGCGCTGATCACGCCGGTCGTCAGCGTGCGATCCAGCCCGAACGGGTTGCCAATCGCCAGCACGCGCTGCCCGACGCGCAGCATCGTCGTATCACCCAGCGGCAGCGGCGGTGGCAGCGGCGCGCCGCCCGTGTCGATCTGCAACACGGCGAGATCGTAATACGAATCCGCGCCGACGACCTGCGCCGCCAGCGACGTACCATCGGCCAGCACGACTTCGATCTCGGTCGCGCCCTCGATGACGTGATTGTTGGTCACGATGTGGCCCGCGTTGTCGTAGACAAACCCGGAGCCGGTGCCCTCTTGCGGCACGACCCCGCGCCAGAAATCCACTACCTGGCTGCGGCTGGTGATGTGGACGACGCTCGGCCCGGCCTGCTCATACAGGTACGCGACAACCGATTCTTCGGCATCCAACAGGGCCACCGCGTCGGCGGAGGGCGGGGCGAGTGTCGGCAGCGGCGTGCGGGCCGGCACAGGCGTATTGGCGGCTTGCGAGGACGTGGTGCCGTTCGGCAGACTGACCATGATCCCGACCGCAAACCCGGCCACGATGCCGAGGGTCACGGCTACGATCCAGACAAAAGAAAAACGGGGACGCCACATGCTGTTTTCACCTTTCCTGAGCGCGTCTTTCTGCTAGTGCAGACTCTAGCGTCCTCCACGCCGGGCGGCAACAGAATGCAGCCAGCCAGATGCCCGTGCTAAGGCCGTGCAAACGCATACCGGTGCACGACCACCTGATCCGCGAAATATTGCACGACATTGTACTGCGGCGGCGCATCGGGATCGACTGCCGGCATGGCGTCCCAGGGCCGCCACGCATAACCCGACACGCTGCTGCCCGCGCAGGTATACGTGATACCACCGCGTTGCACATGAAAACTGCGGTGCGCGTGCCCAAAAAAGACGCCGCGCAGCCGGTCCCGCGCCGGGAGCAGCGCGGCGTGCAGCGCGGCCCCGTTGACCAGCGGCATATTCTCGTCATACCAGGGCGATCCAATCGTAAACGGCGGGTAGTGCACAAACACCGTCAGCGGCGGGCCATCGGGCTGGGCTTCGGCACGCACCCATTCAAGCTGCTCGGCGCTGAGCTGGCCTAACGGATCGCGCACGGCGGCGCTGTGCCCGTCCAGCACGATGAAACGCTCGCCCTTGACCTCGAAGCGGTAATCGAGCGGCCCGCCGGGATCGCCGGACGGCGCGGGCGGCGCGCCGAAGTAGTCGCGCAGCAGGTCGCGGTCGTCGTGGTTGCCACACACGACATACAGCGGCACGCTCAGCCCGGCGAGTATCTCGCGCGCGAGGTCATACGACGCGGCGCTTTTGTCGCTCGATACGTCGCCGGTATGGACGACAAAATCAGGGGCCTGCGGGAAGGTTTTGATCAGGCAGACCAACTGCTCCAGGTGGCGGCGCGGATTCTGGCCGTAGAATTCCCAGTCGCGCGCCGGGCCGAGGTGCGTATCGCTGATCTGGACAAATGTGAGATGCGGCTGCATGGCGGTGTCCTTGGCTGCAAATCCGGTCAATGCGCGGCGTGGAGCTTCCGCGCGTGGGCAAAACTGTAGCGCACGGGCTGCCCGCGCGCAACACGCACCGATTGAGAACATCTGCTATGATATTTTGTAATACGAAACGCAATGGGTTATTTGGAGAGATTGAAATGCGCAAGGTCACCTTTTCCATGCTGAGTATTTTTTTAGTTCTCGGGTTAACTTCTTTTGTCTTCACAATTCCACAAGATGCACCGACAAAAGTTGACGCCGCTGCCCAATTGCCGAGTATTCGAGCGTGCACCGTTGCTGAATTAAACATCATTTTGGAATATGTGAATGATGTCAACGAGCAACTCAACGATTTCACCGCCGCAATTGAGGCTGTCGATTTAGATGAAATGTATGATCTGGGTGTTGCAATGCATAGGGATTGGTATGATAACTCCCCCGATATACCTTATTGTGCACAAGGAGTACATACCAGATTGTTGATTGATCGAATGATCGAAGCCACTGTATTGGCCGCGATAACGATGTATCACGGTGATTTTGACCTAGCTTCAGAATATGCTCAAATGCTGGGAGACACAGGACAAGACTTGGTGACTTATAGTGAAATCCTGTCGTCCTATGGCTACTGATCATAGACGAGCAAGCCTACCACGCGGCGGGCTGGCGTTGGGTAATCGTTATAATTGGGTTGGTTGTGCATTTTGAAATTTTCACTATGATGGTAGAAACAGACCTTGATTCTTCTGAGCTAGGGAGCTTACAACAATGCGTTTTAGATGGATGATCATCGCTTTTTTGCTGGTGGCTTTGCTGGCCCCCTCGCTGAGCCACACCGGATCGGCACTCGCACAGGGCGGTAGCACGCACGTCGTCCAGGCGGGTGAAAACCTGTACCGCATCGCACTGCAATATGGCACGACCTGGCCGGTGCTGGCAGCGGCCAATGGCATCACCAACCCGAACCTGATCTACGTCGGGCAGGTGCTGACGATTCCCGCTGGGGGAACGACCCCCCAGCCGCAGCCCACCGCTGGCCCGCAGCCCACCGCCCAACCGCAGGCAACGACAACCTATACGGTCGTGGCAGGTGATACGCTGTCGCGCATCGCAGTGCGTTTTGGCACGACCGTCGCGGCGTTGGTGCAGCTTAACAACATCGTCAACCCGAACCTGATCTACGTCGGGCAGGTGTTGAACATCTCCGGCGGCGCGGCTCCGCAGCCGCAGCCACAGCCGCAGCCACAGCCAACGACCGCCCCGCAGCCGCAGCCCCAACCGACCGGCAGTTTTGCGCTGGGCGGGCACGTCCAGAGCTTCGCCTACCCGGACCTGATGCGGCAGGCCGGTATGACGTGGGTCAAGCGGCAGATTCGTTATAACCTGGGTGATTCGCCGGACGTGGTCGCCGGGGCGATCAGCCAGGCGCACAGCCAGGGCTTCCGCATCCTGTTGGGCATCGTCGGCAGTCCGGCGCAGTTGGCCGCTGGCGGCGACGGGTACATGGATCAGTTCGCGGGTTTCCTGGGCGGAGTCGCGGCCCTGGGGCCAGACGCGATTGAGGTCTGGAACGAGCAAAACATCGACCGTGAATGGCCGACTGGCCAGATCAACCCGTCCACCTATACGCGGATGCTGGCCAAAGCCTACACGGCCATCAAGAACAGAAACGCCAGCGTGATGGTTATCAGCGGCGCACCCGCCCCCACCGGGGCCGAAGGCGCGTTCGGCGTGGACCGCGTCTGGAACGACGACCGCTACATTCGCGGCATGGCCGCGGCAGGCGCGGCGAGTTACATGGACTGCCTCGGCCTGCACTACAATGAAGGCATCGTCTCGCCGGATCAGACCAGCGGCGACCCGCGCGGTGATAACTACTTCACGCGCTATTTCTGGGGCATGGTCAACACGTATTGGAACGCGTTCGGCGGCTCGCGCCCGCTGTGCTTCACCGAGCTGGGTTACCTCTCGCCCGAAGGGCTGGGGCCGCTGCCCGCCGGGTTTGAATGGGGCGCGAACACCAGCGTCGCGGAACAGGCCCAGTGGTTGGGCCGCGCGGCACAGTTGGCCCGCAGCAGCGGCAAAGTTCGCCTGATGATCGTGTGGAACGTGGACTTCACCACGTACGACGCCGACCCGCAGGCCGGATACGCCATCGTGCGTCCCGGCGGCTCGTGCCCGGCGTGCTCGTCGCTTGGCGCGGCCATGCAATAGCGCCCGTTTCGTATCACACGGATACCCGACTCCCCTCGCCGGTCGATCGCTGGCGAGGGGCGTTTTTTGCTGCGAGCGGCAGTGCTCTGTTTCGGTTGTGCCGCAATGACCCGAACGGGACTACCTATTGACAAGCCGCGCATTCAGGCGGAAAATGATCAACGGTTCACCTAACCGATTTGATGGATGCGATGAACAACGACACTGATTTATCCAGCCTGGGCACAACGTCCCAGGCCACCCCTTACAATCACATACGGTAGTCGATTCTCCGGCACGCAGGTCTGACCCACCTGGCGGCCCCACCCGCGCCTCCGTGAGAGTCCACTCAAGGAGGCGCTGATCATGGAAACCCCGATCCTTGACGACATCATGGCGCGGCTGCGTTTGGCGCTCGAACGCGACGATCTCAGCACGGCAGCTGACATCATCGAGTCACTGCACCCGTCCGATCAAGCCGAAGTGTTTGCCGAACTGGCCGACAATCACCAGTTGGCGCTGCTGCCGGAATTAAGCCCGACCGACTCGGCAGACATCCTCGAAAAACTGGACGAGATGGAAGCGGCAGAACTGGTCGCCGACCTGCCGACCAACACCCTGATCGCCATCGTCGACGAGATGGAGCCGGACGAAGCGGCAGACCTGCTCAACGACATGCACCCTCACCAGGCGCAGGCCGTGCTGGATGGTTTGGAAGACCCGGACGAGATTCGCCCGCTGCTGCTGCACGCCGACGACAGCGCGGGCGGCCTGATGACGTCCGAGTTTCTGGCGCTGCGCCGCCGCATGACCGCCGCCGAAGCGATCCAGGCGATCCGTGACTGGCAGCCGGATACCGAATCGATTTATTACCTGTTCGTCGTAGACGCGCATAACACCCTGGTCGGCGTGGTCAATTTGCGGCAGTTGATCGTCGCGCAGCCCGCCACGCCGGTGGCCGAGATCATGGACCCGGAGGTGATCTCCGTCGCAGTCGGCACCGACCAGGAAGAGTGCGCCCGCCTGATGTCGCATTATGACCTGCTCTCGCTGCCGGTCGTGGATGCCAACCGCAAGCTGTTGGGCGTGGTCACGATTGACGACGTGGTCGACGTGCTAGTGGACGAAGCGACGGAAGACATCCAGCGGTTGGGCGGCGCGCAGCCGCTCGACCGGTCGTACCTCGACAGCCCGGTGATGACTGTCATGCGCAAGCGCATAAGCTGGCTGCTGCTGCTCTTTTTGACCGAAAGCCTGACCGGCACCGTGCTGCGTCATTTTCAGGGGGAATTGCAGCAAGCGGTGGCGCTGGCGTTTTTTGTCCCGCTGTTGATCGGCACCGGCGGTAACGCCGGGTCGCAGACGACCAGCACGATCATTCGCGCGCTGGCGGTCGGCGACATCGACCTGGGCGACGCGCTGCATGCCGTGTGGCACGAATTACGCGTCGGGCTGCTGCTGGGCGTTGGCATGGCCGCGATCGCGTATGGCCGCGCGCTGACGTGGGGATCGTCCGCGCAGTTGGCGGCGACGGTGTCGGTCGCGATCTTGACGATCGTCATCTGGGCGAA